>JANLWG010000110.1:0-1671 GCA_031364405.1 Hyphomicrobiales bacterium | reverse complement strand
GCCACTCGGGCCGTTGGTATGAGCTGGTGCATCCGGCAAAATTCCCATGCTAGTTTGGGTTATCCATATCCCGTTGGAGCCCCATGAAGCGCGCCCTTGTTTTTCAGCATATGAACCATGACCATCCCGGCCGGTTTCTCGATTTCTTTGCCGAGGATCATATCATCCCCGAATTCGTGCGGCTGTGGGAGGGCGAAGAGGTTCCCAACCTGGCGCCCTATGATCTGATGATCGTGCTGGGCGGCAAGCAGGATACCTGGGAAGAGGCCGACTATCCGTGGATGGCGGCCGAGAAGGCGGCAATCCGCGAATGGGTGGTGGACCGGGCCAGGCCTTATATCGGCGTGTGCCTCGGGCACCAGTTGCTGTGCGAGGCGCTGGGGGGCGAGGTGGCACTAGCGGAGGCGCACGAGGTGGGCGTGTGCGAAGTGGTGCTGACCGAGGATGGCCGGCGGCATAAATTGTGCGATGGCATTGGGCCGCGCAACCAGGTGATGCAGTGGCATTTCGCCGAAGTGAAGCGGGCGCCGCGGCAGGCCGTAGTGCTGGCGTCCTCGGAGAATTCCGCGATTCAGTCGGTGGCCATTGGCGATCACGCCGTCAGCACCCAGTTCCACTGCGAATTTACCGCTCAGACGATGAGCGGATGGTCATCGTTGCCCAGTTACATCGAGGCGCTCGAGAAAGTGCGCGGTGTGGACGCTTATCCAAAATTGTTGCGCGAAGCGTTTCCGTTGATGCCGGAGATGGCAACCATGACGCGGCGCATTTACGATAATCTGATGGAAGCAACCGGTCTCAGGCGGTGAGTTGTTCGCGGGTCAGCCAGAAGACTTCGCCCTGGCTTTCTTCGGTGTCGAGCCAGAAAAAATCGAGGTGGGGGTATTCGGCTGTGAGGATGCCGCGGCCGGTGCCGATTTCGCAGAGCAGGCCGCCGCCGGGATTCAAGTGACCCGCGGCTTCGGCCAAAATGCGGCGAACGATATCCAATCCGTCTTCGCCGCCCAAATGCGCCATCGCCGGTTCATGGGCATATTCCCTTGGGAAAGCGTCGACTTCGCCGTGTGCCACATAGGGTGGATTGGTGATGATGAGGTCATAGGTCCGGGCTTCAACCGCATCGAGAAGATCGCCCTGCAACAAATTGATCTGGCTTGCTAAATCATGCTCGTCAACATTGATGCGGGCGACTTCGAGGGCGGCTTCCGAGAGGTCCGCCGCATCTATTGCCGCGGTGGGAAAAATGCCGGCGGCAATGATCGCCAAGCAACCTGAGCCGGTGCACAGATCGAGCACCGTGGTGACATTCCCGGGTTCCTCGATCAGGTTGAAACCTTCGCCGCCGAACAGGCCGGAGAACAGCAGCTCGCCGATATAGGAGCGCGGCACGATGACCCGCTCATCGACATAGAACGGCATGCCGTGGATATAGGTGCGCCTGGTCAGATAGGCGGCGGGCTTGCGGGTTTCGATCCGTGTACGGATGATATCGCCGAGGGCGCCGCGTTCGGCGGAGGTCAGGCGCGCATCGAGCCAGGGGTTGATGTCGTCGACCGGCAAGTTGAGGGTTTCGAGAATGAGGAAGGCCGCCTCGTCGATGGCCGACGTGGCGCCATGGCCATGGGCCAGCCTGGCGGCGCGAAACGCGCTTACCGCGTAACGCAGGAAATC
>JANLWG010000402.1:0-1837 GCA_031364405.1 Hyphomicrobiales bacterium | reverse complement strand
GAAATATTGGCGTCGTGCTCCATGCGCGACAAGACAATCTCGTCGCCGCGCCTGAACTGTTTGCCGAGACAGCGCGACATGTGCAGGGTCAGCGTCGTCATGTTCTGCCCGAAGACGATTTCGCGAGGGCTAGCCGCGTTGTAAAAATCCGCACAGGCTTGGTGGGCTTCATCAACAAGGCCTCCTGCTGCAATTGTTGTCGAAAAATAGCCGCCGAGATTGGCATTGCGCGAGACCAGGCATTCGACGGTGCGGCCGACCACCTGCTGCGGCACCTGGGTTCCCGCCGGGTTGTCGAAATAGATGCGCGGTGCGCCATGGTCGGTGAGACCGAGGGCGGGGAACTGCGCGCGAGTCTTTTCGATATCGAAGGATTTTGTCATGCTTGGCCAATCTGGCAGGGGTGAACAGAACTCATCCTTAGCCGCCCTTTCTCCTTGCCTCAACCGTCGCTTTCCGGCATGTGGACGTCGCGCAAGGGCAGGGTCTCTTGGTGGCATATGGCTATGCTGGGCTGAGTGGCGATTTTTCGGCTGGAGATTCCCGATGAGCGATGAAGGCGAACTCGATCTGAACTCCCTCAATGACGAGGATCTGGTACAGCAGGTTCACGATGATCTCTATGATGGCCTCAAGGAAGAAGTCGTGGCGGCGGTGCATATTCTGCTGGGCCGCGGCTGGACGCCTTACAAGGTGCTGACCGAAGCACTGGTCGAAGGCATGCGCATTGTTGGCATTGATTTCCGCGACGGAATCCTGTTCGTCCCCGAAGTGCTTCTCGCCGCCAATTCGATGAAGGCCGGCATGTTCATCCTGCGCCCACTGCTGATTGCCACGGGCGCGCCACGCCAAGGCAAGATGGTCATTGGCACGGTCAAGGGCGACATCCACGACATTGGCAAGAATCTCGTCGGCATGATGCTCGAAGGGGCGGGCTTCGAAGTCATCGATCTCGGTATCAACAACTCGGTCGAGAAATATCTCGCCGCCATCGAACAGCACCAGCCCGATATTCTCGGCATGTCGGCGCTGCTGACGACGACCATGCCCTATATGAAAGTCGTGATCGACACGCTCAAGGAAAAGGGCATGCGCGATGACTATATCGTGCTGGTCGGTGGCGCACCCCTGAACGAGGAATTCGCCAAGGCGATCGGCGCCGATGCCTATTGCCGTGATGCCGCGGTGGCGGTTGAAACCGCCAAGACTTATATGACCCGCAAGCACAATCAGCTGAAGGCTTCCTGATTTCACCTGTCATGAAGTGGTCCAATCGGCCCACTGCGAGAGCAAAGGAGCCACATATGACACGTCGCATTCTCTTTACATCGATGACGCTGGCTGCCATGGCCAGCGCTGCCGAAGCCCACGTCGGGGCCGGCAGTATTTCTGGTTTCATAAACGGACTGACTCATCCGCTTGGCGGGCTTGATCATATTCTCGCGATGGTGGCTGTCGGTCTGTTTGCGGCCCATCTCGGTGGTCGTGCGCTTTGGCTAGTCCCGGCAAGCTTCGTCGCCGTGATGGCCGCTGGTGGTGCCGCTGGAATGGCGGGAGGCGATCTTCCTTTCGTCGAAGCAGGTATCGGTCTTTCGCTTTTGGCATTGGGTGCGATTGTCGCCTCGCGGTGG
The DNA here is from genome assembly GCA_031364405.1 of Hyphomicrobiales bacterium. Taxonomy (GTDB): domain Bacteria; phylum Pseudomonadota; class Alphaproteobacteria; order Rhizobiales; family Aestuariivirgaceae; genus Aestuariivirga. The sequence goes on along the minus strand of JANLWG010000402.1, from coordinate 206 downwards.
AATGCCCCTGTCCCGGCTGCCATGACGATCGCCGGGTTCTTTGCCGTTTATCACGGCCACGCCCATGGTACCGAGATGCCGGCCGGTGCCGCGGGCCTGACATATGCGCTCGGTTTTGTTCTGGCGGCGGCAACACTCCACGGCGCGGGCCTTGCCATCGGTCTTATGGCACAGAACTCCCGCCGCCTCACCCAAATCGGCGGCGG
>JANLWG010000358.1:0-47691 GCA_031364405.1 Hyphomicrobiales bacterium | reverse complement strand
CTTCAGGCCCGGCGACCGCATCCGCGCCTATGTTTACGACGTGCGGCGCGAACAGCGGGGCCCGCAGATTTTCCTGTCGCGCACCCACCCTGAATTCATGTCGCGGCTGTTTGGCCAGGAAGTGCCGGAAATCTATGATGGCGTGGTCGAAGTCGTCTCGGTGGCGCGCGATCCAGGTTCTCGCGCCAAAATCGCGGTCAGGTCCAGGGATGGTTCGATCGATCCGGTTGGCGCCTGTGTGGGCATGCGCGGCAGCCGCGTTCAGGCCGTGGTCAACGAACTGCAGGGCGAAAAGATCGACATCATCCAGTGGACCGCCGATGTCGCCTCGTTCGTCGTCAACGCGCTCGCACCCGCCGAAGTCACCAAGGTGGTGCTCGACGAGGAAGCCGAGCGCATCGAGGTGGTGGTGCCCGATGAACAATTGTCGCTGGCCATCGGCCGGCGCGGACAGAATGTCAGGCTGGCCTCGCAGCTTACCGGTTGGGATATCGATATCATGACCGAAGCCGAGGAGTCCGAGCGCCGCCAGAAGGAATTCGCCGCCCGTACCCAGTTGTTCACCGAAGCCCTCGATGTCGATGAGACGCTGGCCCAGTTGCTCGCATCCGAAGGGTTCGCCTCGGTCGAGGAAGTGGCTTTTGTGGATTTGCGCGAAATCGCCTCGATCGAAGGGCTGGATGATCAGACGGCTGAGGAATTGCAGAACCGCGCGCTCGAATATCTCGATCGCGCCACCGCCGAACTCGACGCCAAGCGCATTGAGCTGGGGGTTCTCGACGAGATGAAAGAGATCGAGGGCCTCACTCCCGCCATGCTGGTTGCGTTGGGCGAGGCGGAGGTGAAATCAATCGAGGATCTGGCCGGCTGTGCCTCCGATGATCTCATTGGCTGGAGCGAGCGCAAGGATGGCCACACCATCAAGCACAAGGGCGCCTTCAGCGATCTCGAGGTTGCCGCCGATGAGGTCAACCGCCTGATCATGGCGGCGCGGGTCAAGGCTGGTTGGGTCGAGGCTCCGGCGGAGGCCGCGGTTGTGGCCGAGGCCGAGGCGGAAGCCGATGCCTGAGGAGACATAGCAACGGATGATGGGCGGCACCGATTTGGCTGAGCGTATGTGCATCGTCACACGTGAGTGTCGGGATGAGAGCGAGCTTATCCGCTTTGTGCGTGGCCCCGCCGGAGAGGTGGTGCCTGATCTTGCGCGCAAGCTGCCGGGACGCGGTGTATGGGTCAGCCTCAATCGCCAGCGGGTTGCCGAGGCCACCAAAAAACACCTGTTTTCACGGGGGTTTGGCGAAGAAACCAGCGCCTCCGCCGATTTGCCCGACCGGGTTGGCGGGCTGCTCCGAAAGGCGGCCCTCTCCTATTTTTCGCTGGCCAAGAAGGCGGGCGAGGCGGTGACCGGCTTCATGAAAGTCGAGGATGTGCTGGGCCGCGGCAAGGTCCGCATTCTTGTGCATGCGGTTGAAGCGGCCGCCGATGGGTGCCGGAAACTCGACCGCATGGCTGGCCCCGAGGTCAAGAGGGTAAGTCTTTTTGATCTTGATGAATTGGATTTGGCCTTTGGCCGATCAAATGTGATACATGCAGCCGTGACCAGAGGAGGGCTTGCCGAAAAGCTCTTGGCGGCACTGCGCCGGATTGAGAATTATGAAGCCCAACCGGGGCTTCTGCACCCAGATGTGACGAGTACTGAAGAGAGAGCATGAGCGATACCAGCGATAACGACCGGAAGCCCGAAGTCCAGCGTGGCGGGACTTTAACCCTCAAGCGGCCGGTGGTCGAGCAGAGCAAGGTGAAACAGAGTTTCGCCCATGGCCGCAGCAAAACCGTGGTGGTCGAGACCAAGCGCAAGCGCTTTGGCGACGACAAGCCGGCAACCGCCGAGGCGAAGCCCCAGGCGCCGTTCCAGGTTCAGCCCAAGGTGGCGCCCTCGGTCAGTGATCGCAGCAAACCCGCGACCCCGCCAAGCGCCCGTCCTGGGGTTGTACTGAGAACCCTGACGGCTGAAGAAAAGGACGCGCGTGACCGGGCCCTGGCCGGTGCCCGGGTGCGCGAAGCCGAGGACCGCAAGCGCCAGGAAGAAGATTCCAAGCGCCGCGTCCATCATGACGAAATCGAGCGCGTCGAACGCGAAGCCGCCGACAAGCGCATGGCCGAGGAAGACGCCCGTCACCGCATTGAGGACGAAGGCAAGCGCAAGGCTGAGGAAGCCGCCAAGAAGCTGGCGCCGAAGCCCGCGGCAGTGGCTTCCAAGCCGGTCAATTACGAGGGCGAGGATGAGCGCCCGAAGACTGGCCGCCCGGGTTTTCTTGGGGCTGGCGCCACCAAGCGCGAAATCAAGGTTCCAGCTCCCACCCGCACCAAGGCAGATGCCGACAAACGCCGTGGCAAGCTGACGGTCGCCAATGCGCTCGCCGATGAGGAAGAGCGCTCGCGCTCGATTGCCGCATTCCGCCGCCGCACCGAGCGGATGAAGCAGAAGCTCCAGGGCTTCCAGAAACCCACGGAGAAGATGAGCCGCGACGTGGTGATTCCGGAGGCGATCACCATCCAGGAACTCGCCAACCGCATGGCCGAGCGCGCCGTCGATATTATCAAGTACCTGATGAAACAGGGCCAGATGGTTACGATCAATGATGTGATCGATGCCGATCTGGCCCAAATCATTGCCGAGGAAATGGGCCACAAGGTCAAGCGCGTGTCCGAATCGGATGTGGTTGAAGGCCTGGCCGCGGATACCGATACGGCCGAGCAACTGGTTGCGCGGGCTCCGGTTGTTACCATCATGGGCCACGTCGACCACGGCAAGACCTCGCTGCTCGATGCGATCCGCAAGACCAACGTGGTATCGGGCGAAGCCGGCGGCATCACCCAGCATATCGGCGCCTATCAGGTCGAGACCAAGAATGGTCTTGTCACGTTCATCGATACGCCGGGCCATGAAGCCTTCACCGCCATGCGGGCGCGTGGCGCCAAGGCCACCGACATCGTGGTTCTGGTGGTGGCCGCCGATGATGGCGTCATGCCGCAGACGGTTGAAGCCATCAATCACGCGCGTGCGGCCGGTGTTCCAATCATTGTCGCCATCAACAAGATCGACAAGCCATCGGCGGACCCGAGCCGGGTGCGCCGTGAACTGTTGCAGCACGACATCGTGGTGGAAGCCATGGGTGGCGATGCGCTCGATGTTGAAGTCTCGGCGATGAAGGGCACCAACCTCGACAAGCTGCTCGACACCATTTTGCTGCAAGCCGAAGTGCTCGACCTCAAGGCCAATCCGCACCGCGAAGCCGGTGGCATGGTGGTGGAAGCCCAGCTCGACAAGGGCCGTGGCCCGGTTGCCACGGTTCTCGTACAGCGCGGTACGCTCAAGCTTGGCGATATTTTCGTCGCTGGCTCCGCCTGGGGCAGGGTGCGCGCCCTGGTCAACGACAAGGGCCTGCAGATCAAGGAAGCGCCGCCATCCACACCGGTCGAGGTGCTCGGCCTCAATTCAGCACCGGAAGCTGGCGATCAATTCGACGTGGTGCCCAACGAAGCCCGGGCCCGCGAGATCACCGATTACCGCGAACGCAAGCGCCGCGAAACGCGTGGCACCGGTTCGGCGCGCTCTTCGCTCGAGCAGATGATGACGCAGATGAAGGAAGGCGGCATCAAGGAATTCCCCATCCTGGTCAAGGCCGACGTCCAGGGTTCGGCCGAAGCCATCGTTCAGGCGCTGGAGAAAATTGGCAACGACGAGATCCGCGCCCGGGTCATTCACTACGCGGTGGGCGGCATCAACGAAAGCGATATTGGCCTGTCGACGGCATCGGGTGCGGTGGTGCTGGGCTTCAATGTCCGCGCCTCGGGGCAAGCGCGCGATGCGGCCGAACGGGCCGGCATCGAGATCCGTTACTACAACATCATCTACGATCTCGTCGATGACATCAAAGCCGCCATGTCGGGCAAGCTGGCGCCGGAAATGCGCGAGACTTTCCTCGGCAACGCCAGGATTTTGGAAGTCTTCAACATCACCAAGGTCGGCAAGGTGGCAGGCTGCCAGGTGACCGAAGGCGCGGTGCAGCGCGGCGCCAAGGTACGCCTGATCCGCGACAACGTGGTAATCCACGAAGGCACCCTGTCGACGCTCAAGCGCTTCAAGGACGAGGTCAAGGAAGTCCAGACCGGCCAGGAATGCGGCATGGCCTTCGAAGGCTACCAGGACATGCGGGCGGGCGACGTGATCGAATGCTTCCGGGTGGAGCGCATCGAGCGGAAACTGGCGTAGGTTGTTATGAAACCAGCGGCTGGACCATCGCAAAGACAGTTGCGGGCGGGGGAACTGATCCGCCATGCGCTGGCGGCCATCTTGCTGCGTGGCGAGACCGGCGATCCGGAGCTTGAGCGGCTGGCTGCCAGCGTGGTCGAAGTCCAGATGTCGCCCGACCTCAAGATCGCCACCGCCTATGTGCGCACTCTGATTGCCGGCAAGGAGACAGCGCTGCTCGAGGCGTTGAACCGCAACCGCAAATATATTCGCGGTCTGGTGGCGCCAAAGCTGGAAATGAAGTTTACACCGGAAATTAGGTTTCGAGTCGATACTTCACTGGATTATGCCGGCAAGATTGATGAAATTCTGCACCGGCCTGAAGTGGCGCGCGATCTCGAACCGAAGGAATGAAAAAGCGCGGTGAGCCGGTGCACGGCTGGGTGGTGCTGGACAAGCCCTATGGCATGACGTCGACCCAGGCGGTCGGCAAAATCCGCTGGCTGTTCAATGCCGAGAAAGCCGGGCATGGCGGTACACTCGACCCCTTGGCCACTGGACTCCTGCCCATTGCGCTGGGCGAAGCTACCAAGACCGCGCAATGGGCCATGGATGGACGGAAAGTCTATCGCTTCACCGCCAAATGGGGTGAGGAGCGCAACACCGACGATCTTGAAGGCGAAATTTCTGCCACATCAGTATCGCGGCCATACCATAATAGTATCATTAAGATACTAAATCAATTCTCCGGTGAAATCCAACAGGCCCCACCGGCTTTCTCGGCGATCAAGATCGCTGGCGAGCGGGCCTATGATCTGGCCCGTGCGGGTGAAACGGTTGCCATGGCTGCCCGCGCCGTTTCCATAGATTGCCTCACTCTTACCGATATCCCCGACGCCGATCATGCCACCTTCGAGGTCACTTGCGGCAAGGGCACTTACATCCGGGCGCTGGCCCGCGATATGGGGCGGGCGCTCGGCTGTTTTGGCCACGTTACCATGCTGCGGCGCATTGCCGTCGGGCCGTTCACCGAGGCCCAAATGATTCCGCTGGAAGTGCTGGAGGAATTGCGCCATAAAGCCCCCGGCGATAATGCCATGAAGGGGGTTCTCCGCCCTATCGAGACCGTGCTGGACGGCATCCCGGCCTGGCCTGTGAAAGACGCGGAAGCCCAGCGCCTGAGCCACGGACAACCTGTCCTGCTCAGAGGTGCGAACGCTCCCATCGCTTCCGATGCGGTTCTGGTGACCTGGGGTTCAAAGCCTCTCGGCATCTGCAGCATCGAGCAGGGATCGCTCAAGCCGAAGCGTCTCTTCAACCTTTGACTTTTTTTGGAGATGACCGATGACCATATCTGCTGAGCGCAAGACCGCGCTCGTCAAGGAATTTGCCACAAAGGAAGGCGACACTGGTTCGCCGGAAGTGCAGGTTGCGATCCTCACGGCGCGCATCACGTATCTGACCGAGCACTTCAAGACCCACAAAAAAGATAACCATTCCCGCCGCGGGCTGCTCACCATGGTAAGCACGCGGCGAACACTTCTCGACTATCTGAAGTCGAAGGACGAAGGCCGTTATCAGGCGTTGATCAAGCGTCTCGAAATCCGCCGCTAGGTGGATCGATAGACGCAGTATGAGCGGGCGGATCACCGATAGCCGCTCGCGTCCCCGTATTCAGAGTCCGGCAATAGGGCCGGGCTCCGTTGGGCCCAAAGGGGATGCCGTCCACGAGTAGGTGAACGCTTTTCAAGCGGCGGCGAAGGGCAAGAGGAAATATAGGATGTTTAATATCGACGTAGAAGAACTCGATTGGGGCGGCAAACACCTCAGGATCGAAACCGGGCGCATGGCCCGTCAGGCCGATGGCGCCGTGCTGGTGACCTATGGCGAAACCACGGTGCTGGCGACCGCGGTTGCGGCGCGTTCGGAAAAGCCGGGAATTGATTTCTTCCCGCTCACCGTCAACTACCAGGAAAAGACCTATGCGGCAGGCAAGATCCCCGGCGGCTATTTCAAGCGCGAAGGCAGGCCCACCGAAAAGGAAACCCTGGTCTCGCGGCTGATCGACCGGCCAATCCGCCCGCTGTTCGTCGAGGGCTTCCGCAACGAGACTCAGGTCATCGCCACGGTGCTGTCCTACGATCTCGAAAATGACAGCGATATTGTCGCCCTGATCGGCGCCTCGGCGGCGCTCACACTTTCCGGCATTCCCTTCATGGGTCCGGTGGGTGGCGCCCGCGTCGGCGTCATTGCTGGCGAATATGTGCTCAATCCAACCCAAGAGCAGATGAAGACCTCCGATCTCGATCTGGTGGTTGCCGGCACCCAGGACGCGGTGCTGATGGTCGAGTCGGAAGCCAAGGAACTTTCGGAAGAGATGATGCTGGGGGCCGTCATGTTCGGTCATGCGGGTTTCCAGCCGGTGATCGACGCGATCATCCGTCTGGCCGAACGCTCGTCCAAGGCTCCGCGTGATTTCACGCCGCCCGATGAAGAAACTCTCTACGGCCAAGTCAAGGAAATGGCCGAGGCCGAGGTTCGCGCTGCTTACGCCATCACCAGGAAAGAGGCCCGCGTCGAAGCCCTGGCCAAAGCCAGGGACAAGGTTCAGGCAGCCTTCACCGGTGACGCCGCACCGGCTCCGCAGAAGATCGGCAATGCCTTCAAGCATCTCGAGAAAGATGTGGTGCGCAATGCAATTCTCGATACCGGTCACCGCATCGATGGCCGCGACACCAAGACAGTGCGCCAGATCGTGGCGGAGGCGTCGGTCTTGCCGCGCACCCATGGTTCAGCGCTGTTTACCCGCGGCGAAACCCAGGCTCTCGTGGTGACCACGTTGGGTACGGGCGAAGACGAGCAATATGTCGACTCGCTCGATGGCACCTACAAGGCAACCTTCATGCTGCATTATAACTTCCCTCCCTACTCGGTGGGTGAAGTGGGCCGCATGGGTGGTGCGGGGCGGCGTGAAATCGGCCATGGCAAATTGGCCTGGCGCGCCATCCATCCGATGCTGCCCGCCGCCGACCAGTTCCCCTACACCATCCGGGTCGTTTCGGAAATTACCGAGTCCAATGGTTCGTCCTCGATGGCCACGGTGTGTGGAACCTCGCTGGCCCTGATGGATGCCGGGGTGCCGCTTAAAGCACCGGTTGCCGGTATCGCCATGGGCCTGATCAAGGAAGGCGGGCGCTTTGCCGTGCTCTCGGATATTCTCGGCGACGAGGATCATCTCGGTGACATGGACTTCAAGGTGGCGGGCACCGCCAATGGCGTCACCGCGCTGCAGATGGACATCAAGATCACCGGCATCACCGAAGAGATCATGAAAGTGGCGCTGTGGCAGGCCAAGGACGGCCGCATGCACATTCTCGACAAGATGGCGGCGGCCCTGGAAAAGGCGCGTCCGGGTCTAGGCGAACATGCGCCGCGCATCGAGACGATCAAGATCCCCACCGACAAGATCCGTGAAGTCATTGGCACCGGCGGCAAGGTGATCCGCGAAATCGTCGAGAAGACCGGCGCCAAGATCGACATCCAGGACGATGGCACCATCAAGGTGGCTTCAGCTTCGGGTGCGGCGATTGCCGCCGCGATGAAGTGGATCAAGGGCATCGTATCGGAGCCCGAGCTTGGCGAGATCTACGAAGGCAAGGTGGTGAAAGTTGTCGACTTCGGCGCCTTCGTCAATTTCTTCGGCGCCAAGGACGGCCTCGTCCACGTTTCCGAACTGGCGCAGAAGCGCGTCAACAAGGTCTCCGATGTGGTCAACGAGGGCGACATTGTCAAGGTGAAGCTCCTGGGCTTCGACAACCGCGGCAAGGTGCGGCTGTCGATGAAACAGGTCGACCAGGCAACCGGTGAAGACCTGTCGAAGAAGCAGGCCGAAGAGGTACAAGCCGATCAGGCAGCCAACGCGGAATGAGTTCTCCGTAGGCTGAGGAAAACAAAATCTCCTTCTCCCCTCGCGGGGGGAAGGAGTTTGTGACTCTGCTTAACTCCATGCCGTGGCCGTATTTCAGGGTTAGCGATATAGCATGAGCTTGCGAAAAATTTGCGTAGGACTTGTGGCGCTGGGTTTCATTCCGGCGGCAATGGCGTTGGCGTTTGGCTATCTCAATCGATATTTGTCAGTGGCCGACTCGGTCGCGCACTTCCGGTTGCACCTTGCTGTCGTTTGCGCCGCCGCCGCCATTTTCCTGCTGGTTCTGAAGGCGCGGCGCTGGGCGCTGATCGCGGCCATCGCCACGCTGGCGGGCTTCGCCGGGCTAGGCCCAGCATTGCCACACTTTCAAGCAACCCCAGTCGCCGGACAAACCATCACGCTGGTTCAGTTCAACACACTGTTCAAGAACCCATCGCCGCAATTATCAAGGCAGTGGATCAGCGGGCAATCGCCCGATGTGGTTACATTGCAGGAAGTATCCAGGAACAACATGGTGATTGTCGACGGGCTCGCGTCACAAATGCCTTCGCGCCTGTTCTGCGAGTTTACCAGCAATGGCGGTGTGGCGGTTTTGTCGCGATTTCCCAAGGTGGCCGAGAAGTGCCTCAGCAAACTTGGCCTGGTGTGGATGACTGTCGATATCGATGGCAAGCCGCTCACCGTGGCATCGCTTCATCTGAGCTGGCCGTATCCCTTCGGGCAATGGCAACAGATCGAGAGCCTCAGACAGGCATTTGCGGCGATGCCGCGCCCGGTATTGATCTCCGGCGATTTCAACGCGGCCCCGTGGAGCGAGGCGGTGAGGAGGATTGCCGAGGCCACATCGACACAACCCCTGCCAGGCCTGCGCCTCTCCCTGCGCATCGGTGCTGCTGGATTTGGTCCCTATCCGGTGCTGCCGATCGACCATATACTGGCTCCAGCGGGCACCAGTATTGCTTCGATAGAAGTCGGACCGCCGATCGGCTCGGACCACTTGCCAATAGTTGCCTCGATTGGCATAAACCTTCAGTGAGCGAAATTCTCCTGGCGCGTTGATTTGCCGGCCCGCGTCAAAACCGGCATTCAGGGCGGCGCAACCACAAATCCCGAGCCCTCCAAATATGAACCTGCCGTTCACTCCCTTGGTCGAAAAGCTGCCATCCTCGGTGCCCTTTGTTGGCCCCGAGACGATGGAGCGGCGCAGCGGGCGGCGCTTTCTCGCCCGCATCGGCGCCAATGAGAATGTTTTCGGGCCGTCGCCCAAGGCGATTGCCGCGATGCAGGAGCAAGCGGCACAGGTCTGGCAATATTGCGATCCGGAAATCCATGATTTGAAGCAGGCACTCGCTGCTTATCATGGCGTGGCACCCGAAAACATTATTGTCGGCGAAGGCATCGATGGGCTGTTCGGCCTTGCCGTGCGGTTGTTCGTCGAGCCCGGCGTTACGGTTGCCACTTCACTTGGCGCCTACCCCACTTTCAATTTTCATGTGCATGGTTTTGGCGGAAGGCTGGTGACCACGCCTTATGTGGACGACCGCGAAGATCCGGCAGCCCTGCTGCAACTGGCGCGCAGGGAGAACGCCCGGCTGATTTATTTTTCCAATCCCGACAATCCGATGGGGAGCTGGTGGAGTGCCCACGAAGTCTCCCACATGTTTGCCGGTCTGCCGCCCGGGGCGTTCCTCATGCTCGACGAGGCCTATGGCGAATTCGCACCGCAAGGAACGCTGCCGCCGCTCGATGTGGAGAACCCCCAGGTGCTGCGCTTTCGCACTTTCTCAAAGGCCTATGGCATGGCTGGGATGCGGGTGGGCTATGCCATCGGCGAACGCTCCCTGATCAAGGCTTTCGACAAGGTGCGCAATCATTTCGGTGTTACCCGCATGGGCCAGCAGGCGGCGATTGCCGCTCTTGGCGATCAGGCTCATCTGGCCCAGGTGGTTGAGATGGTTGCGGCGGCACGCAGCGAAATCGCCCGTATTGCCAAAGCCAACGGCCTAGCACCGCTGCCTTCGGCCAGCAATTTCGTCACCATCGATTGCGGCGGTGACGGCGAATTTGCCAAGCGGGTGCTCGACGGATTATTGGCGCGGGATATTTTTGTGCGCATGCCCGGCGTGGCACCGCTTAACCGCTGCATCCGCATCACTGCCGGCAGCGCTGGCGATCTGGCGAAGTTTGCTGCCGCACTTCCACAGGCCTTGCGGGCGGCGCGATAGACTTACGCGGCCTGCTTGAGCAAATCGTCGAGATCGAGACGGCGGATATGCATCTCAAGGCTGCCATCGGCCTTGCGCGGCCACTCAGCTTCGGGCCGGTCCCAGTATAGTTCGATCCCATTCATGTCGGGATCGCGCAGATAAAGCGCCTGCGACACGCCATGATCGGAGGCGCCGTCGAGACCAATGTTGTTGGCGGCAAGCCGCTTCATCGCGCCGGCCAGGTCGCTTCTCGTGGGATAGAGTATAGCCACATGGAACAGACCGGTGGTTCCTGGCGCTGGCGGAGATCCTCCGGCGCTCTCCCAGGTGTTGAGGCCGATGTGATGATGATATCCGCCAGCCGAAATAAATGCCGCCTGGGTGCCATGGCGCTGGATCAGCTCGAAGCCCAACACGCCACAGTAGAAGTCCAGTGACCGGTCAAGATTGGATACCTTGAGGTGAACATGGCCGATGCGGGTGCCGGCGGGGATCGGGTTGGCGGGTTGGATCATGGCAGTTCCTATATGTAACAATAATAGTTACTATATAGCTTCATACAATCCCAAACGCAAGTGCTTTTCTGTATTCCCGTGGATGATTGTCGCGAGTGCTTGAGTTTGCCGCCGATTTCGCGGAAATGACAGTGCGACTGATCAGGGAGACAGCATCATGAACGCCACCGGCCTGCCAAAAAATCTGACGGTGGTCAATCACCCGTTGGTGTTGCACAAACTGACGCTGATGCGTGACAAGAAAACCCCCTCGGCGGTGTTCCGCCAGTTGCTGCACGAGATCAGCCTGCTGCTCGCCTATGAAGTGGCGCGCGATCTGCCGATGACCACGACGACCATCGAAACTCCGCTTGCTGAAATGGAAGCACCAATTCTCAAGGGCAAGAAACTGGTGATCGTGTCGATCCTCCGGGCCGGCAACGGTCTGCTCGAAGGCATGCTCGATTTGATGCCATCGGCGAGGGTCGGCCATATCGGGCTCTACCGCGATCCCAAGACTTTGCAGCCGGTTGAATATTATCTGAAGGTGCCTGACGATATTAGCGAGCGCCGGGTGATCGTGGTCGATCCGATGCTGGCCACCGGCAACTCGATTTGCGCCGCACTGAAGCGGCTCAAGGAAAAAGGGGCGAAAGAACTTCGTCTGGTCTGCCTGTTGTCGGCCCCCGAAGGTATCCGCCATGTGGCGGAGGAACATCCGGATGTGCCGATCTACACGGCCGCGGTCGACTCCCATCTCAACGGCCACGGCTATATCGTGCCAGGCCTTGGCGATGCCGGCGACCGCATGTTCGGCACCAAGTGATGCCGCTCGCGCACGCTTAAAGACGCGTTAAGCATCCTGGCGTTTCGGGCTTTCGGGCAACCATTTGAAAACTATCCCGCCGATAACAAGGTGGGGTAATATTCATCAGAAAGTCCAACTCCATGCCGGCTGAACGGTCCACTGCTGTTAAGGCAAGGCCAGCGCACCACGCTTTGACATTATGCGGACCGGGCGGGCGCAGGCCCAGGCTGTTGCTGGCGGAGGATTGCGATCCCATCCGGATTGTCACAACCGCCATGCTCAAGGGCATGGGCTGCGATGTCGAAGCGGTCATCCATGGTGAGGACGCGGTGAAATCGGCGCGGACAAAGCCGTTCGATGTGATCGTGCTCGATATTGAAATGCCGATCATGGACGGCATTACGGCGGCGCGTTCAATCCGCAAACTTGGCGGGCGCAGCAAGCGCACGCCGATCATGGCGCTATCGGCCTTTCTGGCCGACACCATGCAATCGGCAAGCTGGAGCGATACCTTCGATATCGCACTGCCAAAACCCGCCAACCGCAATGAACTTCATGCCGCTGTCGAGGCCGCGCTGAACCGCCGGGCGGCACCTCCGGCCAGCTATTGGCTCGAGGCTGAACCACTTATCTCGGCCAGCCAATACAAGGCGCTGCTCAGCGGTCTTACCCCGGAAGTTTGGCGGGGGATTGCGGCCATCGCCTGCCGCGATATCGCCGATTGCGCGCAACGCATCACGCGGCTGGTGAATGGCGAGGAAGCCGGATCGCGCAGTGTACTGGCCTGCAAGCTCAAGTCGATCGGCCGGACTTTTGCCGCGCCGCGCCTGGCGCTGGTAGCCTGCCGCTTCGAGGTTTTTGAGATTGATGAAGATGTGGAAGACCTGCTGCGGCTGCTGGCGCTGACGTCCGAGGCGACGATCGCCGCACTCAGCCGGGATTGAGATTATCAGCGCGAGGAATTTGCCGGCGGGGCGGTTTCATCGATTTGTGCTTCCAGTGCCGACAACATATGCATGAATTCGCTGAGCTCCGGGCTCACTCGCGGCTTCTTCGAAGTGCCAGCGGCTGATTGTTTCTTGGTGGCGCTGCTCATGATTTCTACCATTGTTCCTGTAGATGCGGATGCTACCGCGTTGAACCTAAGGAAACCTAAACCAAACAAGCTGAATTGCTGCCCAACCGTGCATTCATATTTGGTTCATCATGATGAAGCTGGTGCGGGCGTTTGGTGGCGGAGGCGTGCCGGGATTTGGCTATTTTTGTGGTGAAGACACGGGAGCGGATGAAGGCGCACGGTCACATTTGCATGCGATGCCCGGGGGCGGCATCGGCCATCCAGCGCGTCCACTGCGAATGATGAAGCCAGCCGTCTACGGCACCAGGCTTTGTCCGTACGGGTCCAACCTAATATTGACAATTTGTAACATTGTACGTCTGCGAATGAGTTGTAATTGGCGTTGCCAAGGAGTTCGAGACAATGTTCGCTTACCCTCCGGTATTTCGTCAGAGTTCGAGCAACTTATTGCGCGGCCTTGTTGGACTTGCCGTGGCATATACAGGGCTGACGCTTGCCGTGCAGGTGATTGATCCGAAGATTGGCAGGTCGGTGGGTACGCCGCTCGAAGTGGCGCTCTGGATTGCTATTATTGCGGGCCTCGCAAGCACCTTTATCCAGCTTTTGTCTTGCGGCAAGAACGGCAGGTTGTTCAACTACTGGCTGCTGGCGATGGCGGCGGTTGCCTCCATTGCCATTCTGCATTGGCAGGGTTGGACCAGCGGCTTGTTCCTCGGTGATTTGGAGGTGAGTCCGGCCAAGCTTGAGTATTTCGGCAACGCGTCGCTTGCCATCGTCGTCGTCGCGGCCCTCATGGTCCTGGCGCGGTTGCCGGAAAGGCATGTGTGGCTGAAACGGGCGCTTCTGGCGATCATTGCGTTCCAAATTCTGGCGCTGCTGTTCGAGTTCACCGCGACAGCGGAAGTTTTTTCCTCGATGCCGCAAAGACCGGGCTTTGCATTCACTACAGAACTGGCAGAGTTGCTCTCCATCGAGTTTTATGTCGTGGCTGTTGCAATGATAGGCATCGGTTCTTCGGCCGATCCGGCAACAGCGGCCGCCTCCGCTGTTCTGACCAGCCTGCCCGCTGCAGCTGTTGGTACCAAGATGCGGCTCATCTTCGACGCCTGTGGATCGCACCGGCGCTACATCCATCCGCCGGTACGGCTTGCCTACTATCCGGTGTTTAGGGAAATCACCGTCGGATTGGTCACGGGGTGGCTGGCATGCAAGGCTGGACCAGGCATAAAGGCTGAAACCGGCAAACCTGTTTGGCGGCAGGCTCAAGAAATGATCCGCTTGTGGTTTGTCGAGGGCATCGACCCGCCGAGCTATTATGCCCAGGAATTCTACCGGCCGGAGCGGCTGGCAATGGCAGGCGAGTATCTGACGCGCTTTGAAACCAAGAACGGTCTACTTGGCGCACTTAACAAAATGCGTAAATCACCCTACGCCGCCAATGAGATGGGCCACAAGCAACTGTTTGACGCCTGTTGCGAGAAACTCGGCATTTCCCATCCGAGGCTCCTTATGTCGATTGAATCGGGGCACGCGACATTGCACTGCGGGCCCGAAGAATTGCGGACGGACATGTTCTGCAAACTGGAAAAAGGCATGGGGGCCGTCGGCACACTTGCCTTCCGCAATTTGCCGCCGGATCGCTACGAAGATGAAGAGGGCAAGACTTATGACCTCAAAGGACTGGCCGCCCATGTTGCCGCAAAATCGGAGGGTAAGACCATGCTGGTTCAGCCTTGGCTGAAAAACCATCCGGATATCGCTGACCTGGCGAAGGATTCGCTCATCACGTTCCGTGTGGTGACCTGCCTCAACGAGCAGGGCAGGCCCGAGGTGACCCTCGCCATGTTGCGGGTGCTGGCCAAGCTTGAACCGGACTGGCCTCAGGCGCTCGATGAAGAATATGCCGCCCCCATCGACCTGGTCAGCGGCAAGATGGGCCTGTTTACTGGTGACAACATGACGACATCGCACTTGCGCTACGAACGGCAGCCGCTGACAGGTTCGCAGGTAGCCAACCGCATCGTGAAGCAGTGGCCGGCAATCCGCGATTTGGCATTGAAGGCTCACGAGGCCTTCATGCATCGTGTGCTGATCGGCTGGGATATTGCACTTACGCCGCAAGGGCCCTCAGTATTGGAAGGCAACAAGAATCTCGACGTGATGTTTTTGCAGCGCGTCCACGATCTTCCGGCGGGGCGCACACGGCTTGGCGAACTGGTGAGCTTTCATCTCGACGTTTTCGCCGCGACACTCGATAATCCTTCGGCGGGTTGAAACGCCGAAATTGGCCGGAACAAAAGCATTGCCGCAACCACCGTGACTATAGGCGGAGGCGATGGCACGCCCCGCTCGCACCGTAATCCTCTATTGAGGACGGTGATTGCGCGCTGCTTTGACCAATATCCGCAGCCGTGGCATTTTTTTGGGTGATGGATCAGGCATATTCGGCACTACACGAAGTCGTGATGGATGCGATCTGTTGTTACTGCCGTAGAAAAGCGTGAGGGGATTCTTACCTCTCGAAAATCACCGAACCAGCGGAGGAATAGGTTGATGGTGTCTGGAAAACTGTTCAAAATTGTAACCGCCGGAGCTATTGTTCTCGGCCTCGGCGCGACCCTGGCCTATGCCAGTGCCGATGACGCCATCAAGGGCCGCCAGGGCTGCATGAAGGCCCATGGCAAGACGATGGGTGAGCTCGCCGCCATGTTCAAGGGCGAGAAGCCCTACGACGCAGTTGCGATCCAAGCCTCTCTTACCGAGATGGATGCCGGCTGCGCGGGTTGGGACAATTGGTGGGGCGCCGACACCCAGAAGGGTGAAACCCTGGAGACTTGGGCAAAGCCCGAAGTGTGGTCCGATCCCGAGGGATTCAAGGCAGCAGGGGGTGCTTTTTATGACAAGTACCTGGGGCTGAAGGCCACCACTGACGAGGCGGGTTTCAAGGCTGCGTTCCCCGAATTAGGCGGCACCTGCAAGGGCTGCCATGAGAAGTTCCGCCGCCCGAAGGAATAGGCGATCCTGAAACTTCTGAGTAAACGCAATTTCATGGTCCTGGCGCTGCTCGCGGTGCTGGGACTTGTTGCGTTCTGGCTGTTGAGCGCGCCGCGTCCACTTGATCTCGCCGCCTTGCCGCAACACGTTGGCGATGCGGTGAATGGCGAGCGGTTGTTCAATGCCGGAGGCTGCCTGTCGTGCCATAAGCCGGGGCCTGATCTCAAGGATGTGGCGGCCTCGCTTCCTGCGGGTGGCGCGCCGTTCAAGACACCCATTGGCATTTTCTATCCGCCCAACCTGACGCCTGATCCGGCAACCGGCATCGGCAAATGGAGCCAACTCGATTTCGTCAATGCCGTGCAGCGCGGGTTGACCCCTAGCGGGACCCATCTCATTCCGGCATTCCCCTACACCTCCTATGCCGCCATGCGCACCGAGGATGTGCTCGATATCCAAGCTTATCTCGCCACGCTAAAGCCAATAACGTCGCCCAAGCGCGATGCCGCCATTCCACTAGCCTTCATCGTACGCCGGGGCATCGGCTTGTGGAAATGGCTGGGGCTCGATACGGCGCCATGGCAGCCTGATCCCACACAATCGGCCAGCTGGAATCGCGGTTCCTATCTGGTCAACGGGCCCGGCCACTGTGGCGAATGCCACACGCCGCGCAATCTTTTCATGATGCGTGACAGAGCCCGGGAATTTGCCGGCGGTCCCCATCCAAGCGGCGAGGGAAAAGTGCGCAGCCTGCGCGATCTTGTTGGCCGCAAGCGCTACAAGGATGCCGCCGATCTCGCATCCGCCCTGCGGTTTGGCGAAATACTTGGTTATGACAAGTTATCGTCGGGCGGCATGGGCGATGTGCAAACCAATTTGTCGAAACTTCCCGCCGAAGATGTGACGGCGATTGCAGAGTATCTCGTGAGCCTCAAGTAAGTGCACTATCGATGAGCCAATGGCGGATGGCGTCAATGGTTTCCTCCGGCGCCTCAAGCGGGGGAAAGTGGCCGCATTCAGCGATCTCGACATAGCGCGCAGCGGGGATGGCCATCGAAAGTGCGAAACCCTCGCGGGCCGGTGAGAACTGATCATGAACGCCCCACAGCATCAGCGCCGGACATTTAATTTCATGAAGCCGTGGCCGAAGATCGTAGCGATTGGCGAGGGCATCGGATTGCTGGGCCATGAGTCCCGCACCCTGCGCGCGCGCCATGGCGATGAAGGCATCGCGGGTGGCGGGGCCTTTGGGGCCGGGCAGATGAGCCACCATCTCACCCATCTCGGCGATGACGCCCTCCATCTCGCCACCGCGCAAACGGATTGAGCGCCGCAAACCTGCGGCTACATCTGGAGAAGCTCCAGCCGATGATCCGATGACGATGAGCCCCTTGACGCGCTCAGGTGCCGCCAGTGCCACTTCCATCGCGACACGGCCACCGAAGGAGGTGCCGAGCACCACGAAAGTCCCGGGGGCGGCAGCGAGTATTTGCTCCATGCAAGCCTTGAAACTATCGGCACCGGCAATTATCGTCCGTGGGCTGACAATATCGGTTAGGCCGGGAGCTATCCCGCGGTAAAGCCGTTCGTCGCAACCGAAGGCGGGAATCATGACGAGGGTGTGCATGGCGCCGCCTATCAGACCGAAGCAATGCGGGCGACGGCATAGGGGCCGAGTTCGAGCGCAGACAATTTCCTCAATTCCGTGCCGGAGTTGGAGAGAAAAGCGGGATCCATCGCTGCCTTCTCAAAGCTCCCCTCGTCGAGCAGGTGAAGGCGTGCCGCCCCGGCAAAACCGCCGATTTTAACTTTGTGTTTTTCGCTTGTGAGGTTGGCCAGCCACAGCACCGGGCCTGAATTCGACTGGTGGGCAAGTGCCGCGATGGTTGCGGGCGCTGCCGAAATCGCCTCGATGCATCTCGCCCCGCTTGCAGGGGCCAGTCCGGCGAGAACATGGAAGGCCGGATAGACCGCGGCGGCGCTGCCATCAAACCACGGTTGCGGGTAATCGGCCTTCTGGTAAACCGCCCCCTGCGGCCCGGTAATGGAACCCAGTGCCATTGCCTCAAGGCCGCCACGCGCCGCGGCGGCCACCAGCCCCAGGTTCCATGCGGCGGCAAACAGGCCACGCTGGCGCGGGTCCATGGCGGAGAGGCACACCCGGCCATTGCCGGGATTGGGCGTCACTGCCGTGCCATAGGGATTGTCGCGGGCGGCAATGCTGCTCGGTCCCCATTGATAGGGCGACTTGCCGATCAGGGCGCGGGTCGAGGCGATGATCCACGGCAGGGACTCAAGTGTCTCCATCACTGAAATATCATCGGCGGCATGAACGATGGGACATACCGTGTGGGTGATGAAGTCAAAAATGCCCGGTGGTGGCGGCTTCCGGTTCAATTCGGTAAAATATGAAAGCATGCCGCCGCCAAGCCTGATGCCGGGAAATGCAGCGCGGGCCGCCGCAGCCATCTCCGCATAGGTGGGTCCCCACGGACGTTTGGCGTTGGGTTGAAAGGATTTGAGGTCATGAGCCTGGGTGATCACCACGGCCGCGGGCTTCAGTCCGCCTTTCTGAACTTGCGCGGCGACGGCGGCGACTTCCTGTGCGGCTGGCTCGTTGCAGGGCAGAATGATTTCCAGTGTGACCGGACTGCCGGTGCGCGCCTGCAACTGCTGAAATGCCGCCGCGGCCTCCGCTTGACCGCTCTCGCGGCCATCGATCTGGCAGATGAGCGAGGCGGGCCTTGCGGCGGCGATCAGCTCAATCATCGCCAGGGCCGCTTGGGTCTCCTTCATCGGAACACCGGTGCCGATGGCGGGCAGGCGGTTTTTGGGGCCGCCGAGGTTAACCATTACACCGGCACTCGCCCGCCGCGGCGGTGCCGTCGCGGGTTTTCCCGCCAACGTGAGAGTCACCGACTGGGTGAATGCCTTGCCCTTGGCAAGTGTATAGGGCCAGGGATCGAGCAGCGAACACACGTAAGTCTTGTAGGAGGCATCCATCCAGTTGCGGTGATCCTCCAACTCGAACTTGTTGCCTTCCATCAGCACCGTCGCGGTAACCCCGGGCATTACCGTGTGCTTAAGCGAGCGGATTTCAAAGATCGGCTGGCCGGGGCTGATCAGCTTGGGGAATCGTGCCTTTTGTTTCTTGCCATCGGTGTGCACGACTTCAACCGGTTGGCCGGCGACGCCATCAAGCGGATGCAGCACGACGAATCCGGTGCGATTGGTAATGAAATCATCGAGCGGTGTGGCTACCGACGAAAATGCCAGCGTGCCGCCGGATTTGGCCTCGATCTTCACATCATAGCGGATCGCCTGATCCTGGTCGCGGCAGGTGGCGCTGTAGCTTACGGTGAAACCATTTTTCTGCTGCCTGACCTTCAGGCCTTCGATCACCGGCGCATAAGTACCCCAGTTCTTGTCGCGCACCAGATAAGCCAAGCCCCGCAACACTTCGGTGCCGCGATAACGGATATAGCGCAGCGCGCCATTGTCGAGCGTGGCGGTCAGATGACCGGCACCGAGGTGGCGCTGCTTGGCCTCGGGCACGCCGGTTCCAAACAGCTTGATGGCGCGGCTTGGCTTGGCTTTGGCCATGGCGGATTCCCCTTGGGTCAGATCACTTGTTCGGTGTGCGGATCGATAATGATGGCATGGGTCATGTCGATATCGATGTGGATCTTCTGCCCCGGCGCGCTCACATCATGGGCGGCTAGCTCGGCGACAATGCTGATACCGCCCAGCGGCATGGTTACATGAACGCGCGAGCCGGTGGGCTGCACCAACTCGACGGTTACGGGCACGCGGGCATGGCCGGGGGCCACGGTCTTGCCGGCCAATGCAATATGTTGCGGGCGGATGCCGAGAATGACGGATTGCGGGCTTTCAGCCTTGCGTTTGCCGGGCAGCGCCAGCTTGCTGCCATCGGTCAGGGTGAGGGTTTTGGCAAAGAGTGTAGCGGGCAGGAAATTCATCTTCGGGCTGCCGAGGAAACCTGCGACGAATTTTGAGTTGGGCCGCTCATAGAGATCGAGCGGCGATCCGACTTGCTCGATTTCACCGTCGCGCAGCAGCACGATGCGGTCGGCCAGTGTCATGGCTTCGATCTGGTCATGAGTCACATAGATCATCGTGCGGCCCAGTTCCTGGTGCAGCCGCTTTATTTCCGAGCGCATGTCATCACGCAGCTGCGCATCGAGATTGCTCAACGGCTCGTCGAACAGAAACAGGCGGGCATCGCGCACGATAGCGCGGCCAATGGCTACGCGCTGGCGCTGGCCGCCTGACAACTGCCGGGGATAGCGCTGAAGCAAATTTCCAATTCCCAGCATTCGCGTGGTGGTTTCCACTCGTGCGGTAATTTCGCTCTCGGGAAATTTTCTTGCCCGCAATGCGAAGCCAATATTCTTTTCGACCGTCATATGCGGATAGAGTGCGTAATCCTGGAACACCATGGCCACATTGCGGTCGCGCGGGCGCATGTCGTTGACGATTTCGCCGTCAATGGCGATGGTGCCGCCGGAAATGTCTTCCAGCCCGGCAATCATCCGCAGTAGCGTACTCTTGCCGCATCCCGAGGGGCCGACCAGCACGACGAATTCGCCGTCCCCGACATCAAGATCGATGCCACGGAGTGCGCGAACGCCGTGGTATTCCTTCTCAAGTTTTCTTATTTTTACAGTTGTCATGATTGTTCCATGGGTGCGCCGCCTTATCCCCGCACAGCGCCGAGCGTGAGACCGCGAACGAGATGTTTCTGAACCAGGGTGCCGAGGATAATCGAGGGTACAAGTGAAACGATGGCAAGCGCACTTGCCTCGCCGTATTGGGCTCCCTGAAAACCAAGGAAGGCGCGGAATACCGTGGGCAGGGTGAAAGTATAGCGGCTGGTGAGGATCAAGGCGAAAAAGAATTCCGTCCAGCACGCAATGAATGCAAAAATTGCTGCCGCGACAATACCCGGAACGGCCAATGGCAAGGCGATCTTCCGGAATGACATCCAGCGGCTGCAACCATCCACCAGGGCCGCCTCCTCCATCGACTTTGGTATGCCGCGAAAATACGCGAACATCATCCACACCGATACCGGAAGGGTGAAGACGGTGTAGGCAATGATCATGCCGATATAGGTGTCGTGGAGGCCAATCATCCGGTAAATCAAGAAGATCGGCAGGATCACGGCGACCGGCGGCAGAAATCGCTGCGAAAGCACCCAAAAAGCCAGATGCTTGCCGCCGGTGTTGAAGCGGGCGAGGCTGTAGGCCATCAAGGTTCCGAGGCCGGCCGAGAGAACCGTCGCGGCGAGCGAGATGATGAGACTGTTGATCAATCCCTGCAGTCCGCGATAGGCAAAGAGCGCGGCCGTATAGTGGACGAGGGTCGGCGCTTTGGGAAACCAAACTGGCGGCACCGCGAGGTAGTCATCGCTCGGCTTAATCGAGGTGATGAACATCCAATAGAGCGGCACGAGGACAAACAACAGATAGATGCCGATGAAGACTATGCGGCCAATTGGCGGGCGGCGCCGGCGGCGGATTGGTGTCGCCGCCATCAGTTTGGATCCACTTTGAGAAGCCGCCGCACCAGAAGGCTTACGACGACGATGGTAACGATCAGGAATATCCAGCTTCCCGCCGTCGCTTGCGACAGGTGGAACTGGGCGAAGCCAACAGTGTAGAGATAAAACGATGCCGTGTAGGTTTTGGTGCCGGGGCCGCCACCGGTCATGATGAAAATGGTGTCGAAAAGCTTGACCGCATCGAGCAACCGGAAGGTGACGGCAAGCATGATCATGGGTCCCAGACAAGGCAGGGTTATTCCCCAGAAAATATGCCATCCGCCGACGCCATCCAGCTCGGCGGCCTCATAGAGGTTAGGTGGTATTGATGTGAGACCAGCCAGCAGGATCACGAAGATGAACGGTGTCCATTGCCACACGTCGGCAATGATGAGGGAGAAATAGAGCCAAGGACTTTCAGTCAGCCAGCCGATGGCGACGTCATGCCCGGCAAGCAGACTCAGCAGATAATTGGTCGGGCCGAACGGCCGCTGCAGAAGCAGGGTCCAGGCCTGGCCGACAATGACCGGACTGATGAACAGCGGCACAATGATGATTGACATCACCAGCCCACGGCCGCGGAAATTCTTGACCATGGTCAGTGCCAGGGCCAGGCCAAGCAGGAACTCGATTGTTACACTGGCGGTGGAAAGAGCCGCGGTCAGCACCAGCGACCACCTTGCCACGGGATCGGCGAAAACCTGCTGGAAATTCTTGAACCCGACAAAGGCATGGCCGGGAATCTGAAAATCATAATTAACGAAGAGGACCCACACGGAAAACAACAGCGGATAGACCGAAAGCGCCAAGATGAGAATGACCGCGGGGGCGACGAGCAGCCATTTGAAATGCCGGTCGCTCCACTCTGAAATACCGTTCATTGGCGGCGCTGCACCTCGTCCTTTCATGCTGCTCATGCTGCTAAACTGTGCCATCCCGCCCTGCTTCCAACTTGACACTTGCCAAGAACCGGCGCCGCCGGCCGGTCATCGAACGTGACGCCACCGCGTATGCCGGTGACCGTATGCAGGCTGGCGCCGCCGCGCCAGCCTGCCCGATCATGTTATATACGGATCAGTCGAGACTCACCGCCAAGCCGAGCTTCTCCACCGTATGGTCGGCCGATGAGCCGGGCAGCTTCTTGTACTCCTCGAAGAATGCCTTCTGGGAATCGACGCCAAGGCGCTCCGTGGTGACGTCCCATTCCGCGGCTGCTACTTCCAAAGCTGCTTTTGGATCTGTCCCCGCCCAAACCGACGTACACATACGGTCGATGGAGAGGGCATAGTCCTGCCAACCCGGCATGATCATGTCGAGCAGACCAACATTGGCCGAGGCGTTGAGATTGCGCAGATACTCCTTGGCGGTGGGGAACAGGCTTCCGTAGAGTTCCGACTTGAAGTGCGAGATTCGGTAAGGATCACGCAGCGCATAGGGCAGCATCACCCTGGCGAGCGAGACTGGAGGCGACACCGCCCATTGCATGAAGAGATAGGCGGCATCGAGATTGGCGGAATCCGCCGCCAGCGCCTTGTTGAATCCCGTTGCGTGTTCCGGATTGCCCGGCACCACGGCGTAGCCCACCTTGTCGGCAATGGTCGATTGCGGGATGAAGTTGATCGCCTTGTCGCTCTGCGAATAGCCAGCGGTCATGCGGCCGGTCGGCGGCCAGGAATAGATCATGGCCACTTTGCCCTGAAGCCATGCGGCCCACAGCGACACGGCATCAAGTTCGTTGTTGCCGGGGATCGAGGCTTTGTTTGCGGCGATCATATTCTCCAACGTCCTGATGCCCTCCGGCGTCGCGAGTTGGGCTTTCATACCGCCATCAAAAAACTGACCGTTGTTGGCACGGAACTGCTGCAGGAAGTCGTACTGGTTGCCGGGGCTGCCAGCTTTGCGGAAGTGGCCCGCGCCGTAAACGTTCGGCGCCATCTGGTCGGTGATGAACTGGGCGACCTGGGCATAGTCCTCCCAGGTCTTGGGCACTTCCAATGCCTTGCTGAATTTGGCTTGATAGGCTTCTTTCATCTTCGGATCTTCGAAGATGTCCTTGCGATAGTAGAGGGCAAATATATCGCCATCGTCAAAGAAACCCCAGATCTTGCCTTTGTAGGTGGGAAGCGCCTTGTAGAGCGGGTGATAATCCTCAAGATCGGCCTTGTTGAGATATTTTTCGATATAGTCGTCGAGCGGAACGATCACGCCACCATCAGCGAGCGAGGGCGTCCACGCCGGTTCAATATCGAGAATATCATACGCACCCGAAGTCGCGATATGCTCCGCCACCGGTTTTGAATATAGATCGGGATGCGAAAGCTCCACGACATTGGTCTTGATGCCGGTGAGCTGTTCCCAGACGGGGCCTGAGTAGTTGCGCGGATCGAGAGCCTGCAGGCCCGACTCGTAGGTCATGTTGAGGGTAACGCCAGCATATTGTTTGGCGGCCTGCACCGCGCGGAAGGCGGAGCCATCGGCTGGCCCCTCGGTGGAGGCTTTCATCGCCGCGGCCTGGGCCTTGCCGAGCGGTGTTGACGGATCGGCGAGTTCAACAGCCGCCTGGGCCATCGCCCATTGCGCGGTAGCCGGGATGATCGAGCCGGCAACGGCGATCATGCCGGTCATTTCGCCAAACTTCTTGATGAAGGTGCGGCGGGTTTGATCGCCTCTCAACCAGGCATCGACATCGGCTGCCAGGCCCGCCTCAAAATCACGCCTTTTTTTGTCGTTCATAGGTTAGTCCTCCCATTGCTCAACTTGTTTGTTGTCAAGTTGCGTTCAGATACGAGTGTCCTGCCAACTCCACAGTAACGCCGCTCATCTCTTCGAGGCAAGCGCGGCATAGCTCGCCAACCGCGCCTTGAAGCGCGGTGTCTCAAGTACCTCCCGGTTGACCACCCCACGCGGAATTTTCCCGAGCTGAATGTCGAGCACGGCGCGGATATCGGCTGCACCATTGCCGGCAAAGCACTGGTCGGTCCAGCACAGGGCGTGGGGTGCGACGATGATATTGTCGAGCTTTAGAATGGGATCATCGGGATCGGGTGGTTCGGGATCGAACACGTCCAACCCCGCACCAGCGATGCGGTGCTCTTGCAGCGCCGTGGTGAGGGCTTTTTGATCGACGATGGGGCCGCGCGCGGTGTTGATGAAATAGGCGGTCTTCTTCATCAGCGCCAAGCGCTGGGCGTTGACCAGATGATGGGTCTCGACGGTGAGCGGGCAATTGACGCAGACAATGTCGGCGCGCGCGAAAATTTCGTCGAGCCCGGCCAGTTCGATGCCCAATTCACTTGCCAGCTTCGGATCAGCAAAAGGATCGTGGGCCAGGAATTTCATGTCGAAGGGACGGGCCAGGCGGAACATTTCAGCGCCGATATTGCCAATGCCGATGGAACCCAGTGTCTTGCCGACAAGCCCTACGCCCATATGGGCGCCACGTGCGGCAAAGCCTTCCGCACCCTGGCGCGCCAGCCTGTCTTTTACCATCAGCTTGCCGGTCAGGGCGAGAATGAAAGTGATGATCGACACGGCGACCGGGCGCCTGACGCCATCGGGGGTGATGGCAAGGGCAATGCCGGACGCCGTGCAGGCGGGAACATCGACGGTGTCATAGCCAACGCCAAAGCGGGCCACCACCGCCAGCCTGCCGCTCTTGGGCACACTGGTGGATGCAAAGCGGTGAGCAAGCAGGATCAGCGCATCGAAATCCTCAAGCTGACCGGGGCGCAGGGGATTGGCGGATTCGAGAAACTCCATCTCGACACCGGGCGCGCTCCTTAACGGAGCAAGATCGAAATCGGGAAACACCGGAGACCCGTCATCTTTCCGGAAGTCGCCCGAAAGTGCGACGCGAAACTTGCCGCTCATCGCTTGCACCCTTGGCGCAACCGGTTGACCGCTTCGGTCAGCGCATCGCGCAGGACCCAGACGTCGCCGGAATAACAGCAGAAGTCGAAGCCCTGCTTGTACAGGGCGATGCCAAGATCGGTGGTCGGCACCAGGCGGCCCAGAGCCTTCTTGTGTTTCTTGGTGGCGGCAATGGTCTGATCAATGGCCTTCAGGAATTTCGGGTTGTCGAATTCACCGGGAATGCCAAGCGAAACCGAGAGATCGAAATGGCCGACCCACAGGCAATCAACACCCTCGACGCTGGCTATGGCATCGGCATTTTCCGCCCCCTCGGCGGTTTCGATCTGGCAGAACAAGGTGGTGCGGGCATTGGCGGCGGCGAGTTTTTCGGGCACCGGTCCACCACTATAATTATCATGGGCCACACCCAAGGCGACGCCGCGTTTGCCTTCTGGATAATACTTCATGCAATCGACGACAGCCTTGGCCTCCGTGGCATTGCCGACCATGGGGATCATGATGCCTTCGGCCCCCATGTCGCAGGCCCTGGCGATATGGTGATATTCCTTCGATGGCACGCGCACGATGGCGGCAACGCCCGCCGCCTCGAAATAGCGCAGGGCACTTTTCACCGTCTCAAAACCAAAGCCCGAATGTTCAAGATCAAACAGTACGAAATCGCAGCCCGCCGCTTTCACGATATGGCCGATGCCGGGAGTGGCAAACTCGACAATGAAGTGGCCGAACTTCGCATCCCGCTTGCGGGTCATTTCCTTGAGGCTGGTGCCGGTCATGAACTTCTCCCAGATTGATTTTGAGGCGCTGAACCTTCACAGGCCAAGGCGAATGCGCTGACGGTCTTGGTGACAATCAGGGCAGCACTCGCCTGATCGAAGTTCAGGAAATGCGCCTTCTTCAGATGGTCGTCGAAGGCCAAGCGGCTGTCATAGATTTCATAGAGCACGATACGGTTGGCCGACCCGTGCGGCACCAGCACATCGAAGCGGCGGCAGCCGGGTTCAAGCCGGCAGGAGTCCTCGGCATTGGCATCGATCAGCTGGCGAAACTCCGCCATTACACCTGGCTTCAGGCCGAAATCGACGATGATGGCGTAACCGCTCATGGGCTAACCTCGCGGACTTTCCAGTAGAGCTCCGTCACCTGTTCGAGGTGGGCGCGCATCAGCTCGGCGGCGTGGTTGCCATCCCCGGCGCAGATCGCCGCACAGATCGCGGCGTGGGCATCGTAAGCGATACGGTTCTGGCCGGGATAGCTTAATGTCACCCGGCGCTGATCGATCAGCCATTCGATGATGGCGCCGTGCATTGCCGCATAGATCGGGTTTTTGGGAATGCTGGCGATGGCAAAATGGAAATCCATGTCGGTTTGCTCAAAGCGCCGGGTATTGCCGATCGATTCACCGTTGGCGCCAAGTGCTGATTTCAGATTGGATAGGTCGTCAGCCGTCGCCAGCCGTGCTGCATCGCGCACCAGTCCGGTTTCGAAGAAGGCGCGGGCTTCCTGAAAATGCCGCATGCCATGGGGTGCTGAAAGCAAATAGCGCGCACTGCCGGCAAGTGAATTGACCATGGCGCCGGGGGTTGGCTCGGCGACGCGCGCACGCGCCCCCGAGCGCAATTCGACCAATCCCATTTTCTGCAGGTGAAACAGCGCTTCACGCACGGCGGGCCGCCCCACGCCAAACTCCCGCATCAGGTCACGCTCGGAAGGCAACTCACTTCCCGGCACAATTGCCTGCTCGCGGATCTGCGCTTCAAGCCGCTCGGAGACTTGTTCATATAGCTTAGTCCGGCGAAGCGCAGTCATGGCTTGGTATACCTATTATACCAGCAAACGTATTTTGCTTTGTTGAGCGAGTCAATCGGCGTTTCTTGCAACGCAGCCGTTGTCATGCCCGCATACCGCCTTGAGCCGATCGGTGGCGGCCGCCAGCCATGCTCAGTCCCGGCAGCCGCGCGATGAATACTTTGCGAGACGTCGAAGCGCACTGTTCGGCCAGCGCCGATGTGCACGGCGAGTTTTTGTCGCTTTGAAGATTTGAAATAGAAGTTCTGGACGGCCTCATGCAGTGAAGCAGGGCTTGGTGTTGCTTTTAGATTGATTATCAGCGTCCAACTCAGTAGTCACCATGGCAACAACAGGCATGGAGCAAGTAATGACCCTCACGAAGCGGCAAATTTCCAAGTTGAATAAGGCACAGGCATTTATTCAGGATGTGCTGGATGGAGCGGCGTTGGCCGAAAAGACCGGGTCAAGGACCAAAGCCCGCAACGGGTCCGCACGGTCTGGCATTAAACCGGGAGCCAGCCGGCGAACCGCGGCTCAAGCCGCAAAAATGCGTGCCGACATTCTCGCCAGGCGGGCCAAGGGTGTCCCGGCAGCTACGCTTGCCGGGAAATATGGGGTGAGTACAGCTTACATCTACATGATCAAGAAGTGATCCAGGCAAGCCCGGCTACTTGCTGGCCAGTAGTCCGGCGTTTGGCTTGCGGGCGCTATTTCTGATAAGCCCAGGCTGGGTGCCGAGGGAAACAACAATGACCAAGCTTGCCGGGCAAAGTGCCAGCACTGGCGCGGAAAAATCTGGCATGGGCCGGTTTCTGCCCGCATCCGGACCGCTGTCCCAGCGCCTGCGGCTGGCGACTGGCCTCATCCTCTTCGCCTTCGTTCTCACTCATCTCGGCAATCATGCGCTGGGCCTCATATCGATCGAGGCCATGCAAATGGCGCGCGAATGGCGCACCGCTGTTACCCGCAGCCTTCCCGGCCAGACCCTGTTGATTGCCGCCGTTGTGGTTCACATGGCGTTGGGTTTCTACAAGTTCCTGCGGCGGCGCGGGCTTCGCATGTCGGTGAGCGAATTTGTGGCGCTGGTTTTCGGTCTGGCCCTGCCTTTGCTGCTGGCCCGCCACATCATCGGCACCGGAGTTGCGCACCGGGCTTTTGGCATTAACGATGATTACAAGTATGCGCTCGGCGCCATGTGGCCCGATGAGGCGCTGCGCCAGGCTTTGCTGATCACGCTGGCGTGGGTGCATGGCTGCATCGGCATCTACATTTGGCTCAGGTTGCGCCCGTGGTTTAACCGGGTCCGCGATTTTCTTCTGGGGTTCGCCATCCTGTTGCCGGTGCTGAGTTACGCGGGCTTTGCGATGAGCGCGCGGTTGCTGCAACTTGAAACCGAATTCCAGTCGCCGTTCACCAGCGGGCAATACCAATTCCTGGTCGCCGCGATGAACTGGGCGCTTTATGGATTTCTGGGTTTTTTGATTCTTTTGGTGGCGGTGCGCGTCGCGGTGGAAATATTTGGCCGCCTGCGGCCGCAAGTCAGGGTCACCTATGCCGGCGACCGCACCTACCGGATGCCGGCGGGGTATACACTCCTCGAAATCAGCCGCCGCAACGGCGTGCCGCATGCTTCGATTTGCGGCGGCAGGGCGCGCTGTTCAACGTGCCGGGTGCGCGTGCTCAAGGGCCTCGAGCAGCAGCCGGCTCCTGGTGCCGCGGAAACCCGCGTGCTCACCCGCATCGCCGCGGGTCCGCATATCCGTCTGGCCTGTCAGCTCCGTCCACGCGGCGAAATCGAAGTGGCCACGTTGTTGCCGGCCACCCGCACCCGGAAAATCGAAGATGCATTATATGACAAGTACTATTGGGGTGTTGAAGAACAGGTGACGGTGATGTTCTGCGATCTGCGCAATTTCACCAAGTTCTCCGAGAAGCGCCTGCCCTTCGACGTGGTGTTTGTGCTCAATCATTATCTCGGCCAGATGGGCGAGGCGATCGAGGAGGCGGGTGGCTATGTCGACAAGTTCATCGGCGATGGCATCATGGCGATCTTCGGCATCGGCAGGCCGGTGGCCGAGGGGGCCCGCCAGTCGCTGGCCGCGGCGCGCGCCATGGGCGGCGTTCTCGAGGCCCTCAACATGAGTCTGAAGAACGACCTGCCGGAACCGCTGGATATCGCACTCGGCATCAACACCGGCACGGTTATTCTGGGCCGCATCGGCTCGCCGGAAAAGGCCGACGGCAGCCGCCACATCACCGCCCTTGGCGATACCGTCAATGCCGCGAGCCGGCTTGAGCAATCCTGCCGCGACTTGTCGGTGCAGACGCTGGTGGCGGCAGCGACGGTTGCCGCGGCGCAAGCCAATGCCGCGGGCATGGCCATCACCATGTTGTCGGTCAAGGGAAAACAGGATCAGATCGGCGCTGTGCAGTTCCGCCGGGCGCTGGATGTTCCGGCCGCCTGGGCACAGGTTTGAACGTCATGTTTTCGTTCGCCAATAACCGTGCTAACGCTGCACAAAATCCATCAGGGAAAACTAAATGAAAATAGCCGTGATAGGTGCTGGTTATGTGGGATTGGTAACGGCCGCCTGCTTTTCAGAATTTGGATTTGATGTCGTTTGTGTCGACCATGACGCCGGCAAGATCGCCGCGCTGGAGGCCGGAAAAATTCCTATCCACGAGCCGGGGCTCGAACATATTGTGGCGCGCAATCAGCAGGCGGGGCGGTTCAGTTTCACCGCCGGGCTTGAACCCGCGGTGGCCCAGGCCGATGTGATTTTCATTGCGGTCGGAACGCCGTCGCGGCGCGGCGAAGATGCGGCTGATCTTTCCTATGTGTTTGCCGCGGGCGAGCAGATCGCCCGGGCGATGAAGGGTTTTACCGTCGTCGTCACCAAGTCGACCGCACCGGTAGGCACCGCCGACAAGCTGCGCGGTTTGATCGCCAGGGTGCGCCCGGATGGTGATTTTGAAGTCGCATCCAATCCTGAATTTCTCAGAGAGGGATCGGCGGTTGAGGATTTTCTGCGGCCCGACCGCATTGTCATCGGCATACATTCGCCACGTGCCGAGGCCCCGTTGCGGCAGTTGTACCGGCCACTCACCATGAAGGACGTGCCGCTTATTTTCACATCGTGTGCCGCCGCGGAGTTGATCAAATATGCCGCCAATGCCTATCTCGCCACCCGCATAAGTTTCGTCAATCAATTGGCCGATCTTTGCGAGAGAGTGGACGCTGATATTCAGCACGTCACCCGCGGCATGGGGCTCGATCGCCGCATTGGCCAGCATTATCTGGCACCGGGTCCGGGGTTTGGCGGCTCGTGCTTTCCCAAGGATACGCGCGCGCTGGCGGTAACGGCGCGCGAGCACGGGGCGCCGTTCACGCTGGCCGAGGAAGTGACTGCCGCCAACGAACGGCGCAAGCACGAGCTGGTCAAACGGGTTGCAACTGCGGTGGGCGGGAATCTCAAGGGCAAACATGTCGGTATTCTCGGTATCGCTTTCAAAGCCGATACCGATGATATCCGCGATGCGGCGGCGCTGGTGCTCATCCCGGCCCTCGAGGCCCAGGGTGCAACGGTTGCGGCATATGACCCTGCGGCCATGGATAACGGCAGAGCGCTGTTCGGTGGTGTGCGGTGGTGTGCCGATGCTTACTCGGCATGCGCCGGTGCGGATGCCGTGGTGATCCTCACCGAATGGAATGCCTTTCGCGGTCTCGACCTTGGCCAGCTGGCACGGTCAATGCGGCATCCGCTGATGATCGATTTCCGCAATCTGTTCTTGCGGGAAGATATCGAGGGCGCCGGGCTTGTCTACCACTCGCTGGGCAGGCCCGTGTTGCCACAATTGGATGAAAGCTGACAGCCGCATGAACCTTGATCACGAAACGATTGCCGTCATCGGCTTGGGTTATGTGGGATTGCCTCTGGCGGCGGAGTTCGGAAGGAAACGCGCCGTCGTCGGTTTCGATATCCGCGCCGCGCGCATCGAAGAACTTCGTGCAGGCCGTGACAGCACGCTGGAAGTAAGTATCAGCGAATTGGCGGCGGCCAAGCATCTGACCTTCACCCAAGACGCCGCCGCACTGGCGGCGTGCCGGGTGTTTATCGTAACGGTGCCGACACCGGTTGATCACGCCAACCGGCCGGACCTGGGGCCATTGCGCAAGGCCTCGGAAATCGCCGGGGCAGCACTTTCGCCGGGCTCCATCGTCATTTATGAATCGACGGTTTATCCCGGTTGTACCGAGGAAGTCTGTGTCCCCATTCTTGAGCGGGCAAGCGGACTCAATTTCAACCGTGATTTCTTCGCGGGCTACAGCCCCGAGCGGATAAATCCCGGTGACAAACAACACCGCCTCACCACCGTCATCAAGCTGACCAGCGGTTCCACGCCAGAGGCGGCCGATGCGGTCGATGCGTTGTATGGATCAATCATAACCGCGGGAACCCACAAGACCTCGAGTATCCGGGTGGCGGAGGCGGCAAAAGTAATCGAGAACACCCAGCGCGATCTCAACATAGCCCTGGTCAATGAGTTGTCGCTGATCTTTCATCGTCTCGGCATCGACACCCATGAAGTTCTCGAGGCGGCTGGGACCAAATGGAATTTCCTGCCATTTCGGCCAGGCCTGGTGGGCGGCCACTGCATTGGTGTCGATCCCTATTATCTCACTCACAAGGCGCAGGAGCTCGGCTATCACCCGGAAGTCATTCTCGCTGGCCGGCGGATCAACGACGGCATGGCTTCCTATGTGGCCGATCAAGTGGTAAAACTTATGCTGAAGCGCGGCATGGCGGTTTCGGGTGGGCGGATTCTCGTGATGGGTCTGGCCTTCAAGGAAAATTGCCGCGATCTGCGCAACACCAAGGTTTCGGGCGTCATCGCGGCGTTGCAAGATTACTGTGTTAGTGTTGATGTGCATGATCCGTGGGCCGATCCAGGTGAAGCCCGGGATGAACTGGGCATCGACTGTCACATCCAAGTGCCGCAAGCCGGCATATATGATGCGGTGATCGTAGCGGTCGGCCATCGCCAGTTCGTTGAAGCAGGTGCTGCCGCGGTGCGTAGGTACGGCCGGCCCGGTGCGGTGCTCTATGATGTCAAGGGCATCTATCCGCGCGCCGATGTTGATGGGCGGCTTTGAATGAAAATACTTGTCACCGGAAATGCCGGCTTCATTGGTTTCCACACGGCACGGCGGCTGATTGAACGGGGCGATGAAGTTGTCGGTTTCGATGTGGTCAATGACTATTATGATCCGGCTCTCAAGGAAGCCCGCCTCGGCATTCTCGAGCAAACCAAAGGCAATTATCAGTTCATCCGCGCCAACCTGAATGATCAGGCGGCACTGAAGGCATGCTTTGCGAAGCACAGATTCGACCGGGTCATTCATCTCGCGGCACAGGCCGGGGTGCGCCACTCGCTGGAAAATCCGCAAGCCTATGTCGAGAGCAACATCGTGGGCTTCACCAATATCCTCGAGGCCTGCCGTCATGCGCGGGTGCCGCATCTGACCTATGCCAGCACGTCGAGTGTCTACGGCGGCAATACCAAGTTGCCGTTTTCGGAACATCAAGGTGTCGATCATCCGCTGCAATTCTATGCCGCGACCAAGCGGGCCAACGAACTGATGGCGCACGTCTATAGCCATCTGTTCCGTTTGCCGGTGACCGGGCTCAGGTTCTTTACGGTCTATGGGCCGTGGGGCAGGCCCGACATGGCGCTATTCCAGTTCACCAAAAACATTCTGGAAGGAAAGCCCATCAGGGTGTTCAACAACGGCCGGCACACGCGCGACTTCACTTACATCGACGACATCGTTGAAGGCGTCATCAGGGCGAGCGATCAAATCGCTACTCCCAACCCGGAATGGGACAGCGGCAATCCTGATCCCGCCACCAGCAATGCGCCATTCCGCATCTTCAATATTGGCAACAGTCAACCGACGAAGCTTACTGCCTACATTGCAGCTATCGAGGAGGTGTTGGGAAAAAAAGCGGAATGTGAGTTGCTGCCGCTGCAACCGGGCGATGTGCCCGATACATTTGCCGATATTACCGAGCTTTCGGCCAGGCTGGATTATCGGCCAGCGACAACGGTGCACGAAGGCGTAAAGGCCTTTGTCGATTGGTATCGCGCCTATTACCGGGGTTGATGGAAACAATGCAAATCCCGGTTCCGACAGGCCCTTGGCAAGACTGAAAGGGCGGGTTACAGTCCATTATTGGGTTTTCTTTGATGCAATAAGTTGTCGGCGTTGGCGGGAAGATTTTTGAATGAGTGCTGGAGCCGATCTGTTGCGGGTGGAGAACCTCGGTATCGCTTTTTCAATTCATGGCGGCGCCATCCAGGCCGTCAAGAATGCCAGCTTCCGCATTCTGCCCGGCAAGGTCACCGCGCTCGTCGGGGAATCGGGCTCGGGCAAGTCGGTGATTGCCCAGTCGGTGATGGGCATTCTTCCGACTCCCGCCATGATTACCCAGGGCCGCATCATCTTCACTGATCCCACAGGCAGCGCGCCGGCGATCGATATTGCCCAACTACCGCGTGATGGCGAGCAGATCCGCTCACTGCGCGGCAGCCGCATGTCGATGATATTTCAGGAACCGATGACCTCGCTTTCGCCATTGCATACCATCGGCGATCAGATCGGCGAGGTTGTACAAATTCACCAGCGGGTGTCAGGCGCCGAGGAAAAAGCCCAGACGATCGAGATGCTGGATCTGGTTGGATTTCCCGATCCGGCGCGGGCTTACACCATGTATCCTTTCGAGTTGTCGGGCGGATTGCGTCAGCGCGCGATGATCGCCATGGCACTGATCTGCCGTCCGGCGCTGCTGATTGCCGATGAGCCGACAACAGCGCTCGACGTGACGATCCAGGCCCAGATATTGCAATTGCTGCGCGAACTGCAGGGCAAGTTCAACATGGCGATGCTGCTGATCACCCACGATCTGGGCGTGGTGGCAAACGTTGCCGATGAAGTGGTGGTTATCTATAACGGCGAAATCATGGAAGCGGGAACCGCGCGGGATATTTTCCGCAAGCCCGGCCACGTTTATCTGAAAAGCCTGATGCGGGCGGTCCCGCACTTTGACATGAAGCCCGGCGAGCGGCTCAAGTCACTGCGTGAAATTCCGGTCGACGCCGCCAGCATGCCGGGCTGGAAATTGCCGAAGACCAGTGCCGCCACCGGCCCCATACTTTCAGTCAGCGGGCTGACGAAATCTTTTTCAACCCGCAAGTCGGGATGGTTCGGCGGCGCTGCTGGCTCGACCGTGCTGGCCGTCAACAATGTGAGCTTTGATATCCGCCGCGGCGAATGTCTGGGCCTGGTGGGCGAGAGCGGTTGCGGCAAGACCACCGTCAGCAAGATCATCATGCAGGCGGTAAGGCCCAATAGCGGCTCGGTGACATTCAACGGCAGTGGCGGCTCCGTCGATGTTTTGGCGGCGCGCGGTGAAAGTCTGCTGGCGTTGCGTTCCAAGATACAAATGGTTTTCCAGGACCCGGTATCGTCGCTGTCGCCGCGCATGACGGTGCAGAATATTCTCAGCGAGCCACTGGAAATCCACAACAAGGGCGACAGAAATTCCCGGCTTGAAACCGTCAAGACGCTGATGAAGGCGGTCAATCTCGATCCGCGCTACCTCAGCCGTTATCCGCACAGCTTTTCCGGCGGGCAACGCCAGCGCATCGGCATTGCGCGCGCGCTTGCCTTGCAGCCGGAATTGCTGATCTGCGACGAGCCGGTATCGGCGCTCGATGTTTCGGTCCAGGCGCAGATTCTGAATTTGCTGAAGGACCTGCAACACGAGTTGGGACTGACTTTCCTGTTCATCTCGCATAATCTGGCGGTGGTGAATTATATGGCGGATCGCATCGCTGTCATGTGCGCTGGCCGTATTGTGGAAATTGCCCCGCGCGAAACGTTGTTTCGTTCTCCGGTTCATCCCTACACACGGACTTTGCTTGCCGCGGTGCCATTTCCCGATCTTGAGCGGTTGCTTGACTTCGGAGCACTCAAATTGGCGTCGGCCTCCGACCGCAATGACTGGGCTCCGCAGTTTCGCAGTGACGAAAATGATGGGCTTTCGCCGGTGGATTTGGGCGGCGATCATATGGTGTTGGCCAGGCCAACGGCGAACGCAAAGGAACTGCGCGCATGGTAACGCGGCGCAGCGCTTTGGGTCTTTTGGCCACGGCGCTGGCACCGTCCAGCTTGCGGGCGGCCGGTGTAGAGCCCGAATTTCTGCGCGCCAAAATCGCCAGCGGAGAACTGCCGCCGCTGGCCGCACGCTTGCCCAAGATTCCGCGGATCATCAATGTGACCGCCATGGGGCGGGCGCCGGGCCAGCACGGCGGCGATATCCGCACTCTGATCGGCAGTCAAAAAGACATCCGGCTGATGACCATCTACGGTTATGCCCGGCTGGTGGGGTTTGATGAAAAGCTTAATCTGCACGCCGACATTCTTGAGAGTTACGAGGCGGTCGAGGACCGCATTTTTACTTTCAAAATCCGCGATGGCCACAAATGGTCGGATGGAACGCCGCTGACGGCGGAAGATTTCCGCTATTGCTGGGAAGATGTGCAACTCGACGAGGACCTGTCGCCGGGCGGACTTGCGCAGTTTCTTTTGGCTGACGGAAAGCCGCCGGTCTTCGAGATTCTGGATGCATTGTCGGTACGCTATTCATGGCCAGCGCCCAATCCTGATTTTTTGCCGAAACTGGCGGCGGCACAGCCTTTGTATATGGCCATGCCTTCCGCCTACCTGAAACAGTTTCACAAGAAATATCAGGATGCCGGCAAGCTCGATGCACTGGTCAAGAAATTCAAGGTCAAGAAGTGGGCGGCGCTGCACACGCGAATGGCCCGCCAATACCGGCCGGAAAATCCCGATCTGCCGACACTCGATCCATGGCGCAATACCACGCAGCCACCCGCCGAACAATTCGTGTTCGAGCGCAATCCGTATTTTCACCGGGTCGATGAGCGCGGATTGCAATTGCCTTACATCGACCGGTTCATCCTCGGTATCAGCACGTCCTCGCTCATCCCGGCCAAGACCGGCGCGGGCGAGAGCGACTTGCAGGGTGCCGGTATCGATTTTTCGGACTACACATTTCTAAAAGCGGCCGAGCAACAGCATCCCATCAAGGTCAATTTGTGGAAAAAGACGCAAGGTTCGCGCGTGGCTCTGCTGCCGAACCTCAATTACGCCGATCCCGAATGGCGCAAGGTATTACAGGACGCGCGGTTTCGCCGGGCACTGTCGATGGCGATCGATAGGCGCGAAATCAACATGGCGGTGTTTTTTGGCCTCGCCAAGGAAAGTGCCGATACGATGCTGCCCGAAAGCCCGCTGTTCAAGACCGAATATGCCGAAGCGTGGGTCAGGCACAGTCCCGATGAAGCCGGTGCGCTGCTCGATGCGGCCGGCCTGAAGGTGGGAAGCGACGGCGTGCGTCATTTGGCCGATGGCCGCCCGGCCCAGATCATCGTCGAGACAGCCGGTGAAAGCACGCTGGAGACCGATGTGCTCGAATTGATCACCGATTACTGGGCCAAGGTCGGTATCAGCCTGTACATCCGCAGTTCGCAGCGCGACGTGTTCCGCAGCCGCGCCATCGGCGGTGAAATCATGATGGCGATATGGTCTGGAATCGACAACGGAATTGCCACGGCCGATCTCAACCCAAGCGAAATGGCGCCGACGACCGATTCGCAGTTGCAGTGGCCGGTGTGGGGGCTGCATTACCAATCGCACGGCGAAAGCGGCAATCCGCCCGATGTGGCCGAAGCTGCCGAATTGCTCAAGTTGATGAAGCAGTGGCGGGGATCGGCGGAAATGGCCGCGCGGACCGAAATCTGGCACCGCATGCTGGCGATTTACACCGATCAGGTGTTTTCGATTGGACTGGTGAACGCCACGTGGCAGCCGGTGGTGACCTCGGCGCGGCTGGTGAATTGCCCGGAGACCGGCCTCTATAATTTCGATCCCTCATCCTACTTTGGCGTCTATATGCCGGATGTGTTCTGGCTCAAAGGGGAGGCCTGAACATGCTGCGCTACATACTCTGGCGCATCGCCATGATGATCCCGACGATCATCATCGTGTCGCTGCTGATATTCATCATCATCCAATTGCCGCCTGGCGATTACTTCGAGAGTTACATTGCCGAACTGAAGGCCCAGGGCGAAGGTGTCAACCTCGAACAGATCGAAGCCCTCAGGGCGCAATATGGTTTCGACCAACCGCTGCCGCTGCAATATTTCTACTGGGTAACCGGCATGCTGCAGGGCGACTATGGTTATTCGTTCGAATTTGGCTTGCCGGTCAGCGATGTCGTCGGTGACCGGCTGTGGCTAACCATCATGGTATCGACGATAACCATTGCCGTCACCTGGCTGATCGCTTTTCCCATCGGTATTTATTCGGCCACGCATCAATACAGCTGGGGTGACTATGGCCTGACATTCTTGGGTCTCATCGGCCTGGCAATACCGAACTTCATGCTGGCGCTGATCCTCATGTATTTCGCCAATATCTGGTTTGGCACGTCGATCGGCCACTTGATGGATCAACAGTATCTGGCCGAGCCGATGAGCTGGGCCAAGGCCAAATCCATTCTCGCGCATCTGTGGATTCCGGTGATCATTATCGGCACCGGCGGCACGGCGGGAATGATCCGGCGCCTGCGGGCCAATCTTCTTGATGAATTGCAGAAACAATATGTGACCACCGCCCGCGCCAAGGGCCTCAGGCCATTCAGGGCGCTGGTGAAATATCCCTTGCGCATGGCGCTCAACTTTTTTGTGTCCGACATCGGCTCGATCCTGCCGGCGATTATCTCGGGCGCTGAAATCACCGCGATCGTTCTGTCGCTTGAAACAACCGGCCCCATGCTGATCAATGCATTGCGCAGCCAGGATATGTATCTCGCAGGTTCGTTCCTGATGTTCCTGGCGTTCCTGACGGTGATCGGCGTGTTGATTTCCGATCTTGCGCTGGCGTTTCTCGATCCACGCATCAGGCTGCAAGGGGGTAGCACCAAGTGAGTTCCTGGCTGCCGGGCCCCGGCCAACCGTTGAAGCACTATGTCTCCGATGCACCCTTCGATCCGACCTCGATCGAGGCGATGACCGAGGCCCAGTCGCGGATTTATCTCGCCTCGCAGTGGAGGTTGATGTGGTGGCGGTTCAAGCGGCACCGCGTCGCCCTGGTTTCGGGTATTTTTCTTGCCGTGGTCTATGCTTCAATCCTGATCAGCGAATTTCTGGCGCCCTATAATCTGCATAGCCGCCACGTCGATTTTATCTACGCGCCGCCGCAGGCCATACACTTGTTTGATAACGGCCAATTTGTCGGCCCCTTCGTCTACGGCCTTGAAGTCAAGCTCAACATGGAAACCTTGAAGCGCGAATATAGCGACAAGCTCGACGATGTTCAGCGGTTGCGGTTTTTTTGCCGTGGCGACAGTTATGATTTCTGGGGCTTTTGGCCGGGCGATGTGCATCTTGTGTGCCCGGCGGAGAACGGCCAGATGTTCCTGGCCGGCACGGATCGTCTTGGCCGCGATTTGCTGTCTCGAATTGCCTATGGCGCGCGGGTTTCGCTGACCATCGGATTGATTGGCATTTCCTTCAGCTTCATTCTCGGCATCGTCATCGGCGGGCTGGCGGGCTATCACGGCGGAAAATTTGATTTTATTGTCCAGCGGTTGATCGAAGTGCTGCAATCGATGCCGAGCATTCCGCTGTGGATGGCTTTGGCCGCGATCATGCCGGTGACCTGGCACCCGATCGTGGTTTACTTCGGCATCACGGTGATCCTCGGGCTGCTCGACTGGACCGGGTTGGCGCGAACCGTACGCTCCAAATTGTTCTCATTGCGCGAGGAGGATTACGTGCTGGCCGCCCAACTGATGGGGGCCAAGAGCAGCCGCATCATCGGGCGCCATCTGGTGCCCGGATTCATGTCGCACCTGATCGCCACGGCGACGCTTTCGGTCCCCGGCATGATCCTCGGCGAAACAGCGCTGAGTTTTCTCGGCCTCGGCCTCAGGGCGCCGATCACCAGTTGGGGTATTTTGCTGACCGAAGCGAAAAACGTCAGCGTCGTGGCGCTCTATCCCTGGCTGCTGCTTCCCATGGTGTCGGTGATCCTGATTATCCTGGCGTTCAACTTCCTCGGCGATGGCCTGCGCGATGCCGCCGATCCGTATAAATAGCGGGCGTCCGGGAACCGGCGGCAAATGATGAACCACTCTGACAACCCAGCATCCCGGTTGTTGCCGCGGCACCAGCGAAAGGGTCAAATGCAGTCATGTTGAGGCGTTTCGAACACAAGCGCGTGCTGATGTACAGCCATGACTCTTTCGGCCTCGGCCATCTCCGGCGATGCCGCACGATCGCTCATTCCCTGGTCGAGGATTTCGGCGGCCTCAGTGTGCTGATTATTTCCGGCTCCACCATTGCCGGCGCCTTCGACTATAGGTCGCGCGTCGACTTCGTGAAAATTCCCAGCGTCATCAAGTTGCGCGATGGAGAATATACTTCGCTCGCCCGCCACATCGACCTGCAGGAAACGCTCGAGATGCGGGCCTCGATCATCCGCAGCACCGCGGAAACCTTTCAGCCCGACATTTTCATCGTCGATAAGGAGCCACTGGGTCTGCGCGGCGAAGTTGAGGAGACACTGTCCTATCTGAAGACGCGCAACACCACGCTGGTTCTCGGCATGCGCGATGTGATGGATGCGGCGCATCTTCTTGAAAAAGAGTGGGCGCCGGGCGATGTCCTGCGCAAGATCGGGCTGTACTACGATACGGTATGGGTCTATGGGCCGCCGGATTTTTACAATCCGTTGACCGGGCTTGAGGTGCCCCATTCGGTACAGTCGAAGATGCAGTATCTGGGCTTTCTGCAGCGCACCGTGCCGCTGGCTGAAACCGGCCATAAGCCTGATGGCGATTACATTCTGGTGACGCCGGGTGGTGGCGGCGATGGCGCCGAACTTATCCACGATGTGCTCGAAGCCTATCAGCAGGATGCCTCGCTGCAGCACCGGGCTTTGATCGTTCTCGGTCCCTACATGCCGAAGAAGCAACGGCGCAAACTGGTCAAGAAGGGGAAATCGGTGCCGTGGGTCGACATCATCGAGTTCGACAGCGGCATGGAAGAACTGGTTTTCGGCGCCAGGGCGGTGGTCGCCATGGGCGGCTACAATACCTATTGCGAAATCCTGTCGTTCGACAAGCCGGCGCTGATCGTGCCACGGGTTAGGCCGCGCGAGGAGCAATTGATCAGGGCGCGGCGGGCAGCGGAACTTGGTTTGATCGACATGCTGCTGCCTGAAGAAGCAGCCGACGCCAAGCGGTTTGCAGCAGCGCTGAAAGCCCTGCCATTTCGCCGGCCACCTTCGGCAAGCTGTCCAGGGCTGCGGCTGGAAGGGCTGGTCAACATTTCGGAAGCGGTTGGCGGATGGCTCGCTGAAAAATCCATGCCCCATCTTTCGGTTGTCGATAGCAAGGCCTGATCGGGGTGACTGACCGGGTGAAGACAGTCGTGGTCCTCAAGGGTTATCCACGCCTGTCGGAAACATTCATCGCCCAGGAAATCCGCGGGTTGGAACTGGCGGGTTTTGATCTTGCGCTGGTTGCCCTGCGCCGTCCCGGCGACACAAAACGTCACCCGGTGCATGACGAAATCAAGGCGCCGGTGCTTTACCTTCCCGAGTATCTCCACGATGAGCCGTGGCGGGTGATGGGCGCCGTGCTGGTGATGCTGCCGCGGCCAGGCTTCTGGCGGGCGGTGCTGGCCTGGCTCAAGGATTGGCGGCGCGACCTCTCGCGCAACCGGGTCAGGCGCTTTGGCCAGGCCGCCGTGCTCAGTGCCGAATGGCCGCAAGGCGGGCGTTGGCTGCATTCCCATTTCATCCACACACCGGCATCGGTCACCGCTTATGCCAGCCTGATGAAGAATGTGCCGTGGACGTGTTCGGCCCATGCCAAGGATATCTGGACCTCGCCCGGCTGGGAACTTTCCGGAAAATTGGCGGCGGCGCGCTGGGTCGTCACCTGCACCAGGACGGGGTACGATCATCTGGTGAAACTGGCGCACGGCCAAGGCCATGTGCACCTGAGTTATCACGGTCTTGATCTGGTGCGCTTTGGCCGCTTCGCCGATCGCCCGCAGATGCGCGATGGCTCCGACGCCTGCAATCCGGTTATCATTCTCAGCGTCGGCCGGGCCGTCGCCAAAAAAGGTTATGACGTGTTGCTGCGGGCGCTCTCCTTGTTGCCGCGGAAACTGGCCTGGCGCTTCATTCATGTGGGTGGCGGTGAAGAACTGGCGAAGCTCAAGGAACTGTGCGGGAGTTTGGGTCTCGCCAGCAAAATCTCGTGGAAGGGCGCCATGGCGCAGGAGGATGTGCTTGCCCATTATCGTCAGGCGGATATTTTCGCATTGGCGTGCCGGATTGCCGCCGATGGCGATCGTGACGGCCTGCCCAATGTTCTGGTCGAAGCGGCAAGCCAAAACCTCGCGTGTGTTTCGACCAATGTGTCCGGCGTGCCGGAGTTGCTGACCGATCAGATCAACGGCCGTGTGGTGCCGCCTGAAGATGCTCAAGCGCTGGCCCGGGCTCTCGAACATCTCATTGGCGATCCGCTCCTGCGGCGGCGGCTCGGGGAAGCTGCCGAGGCACGCGTGCGAAAGCATTTCGATCACCTCACCAGCATTGGTCAACTGACCGCGCTGTTTGAAACCGAATGGCGGAAAAACCAATGACCGCAGCACCCCGTTTATTTTTTTATGTGCAGCATTTGCTGGGTATCGGCCATCTGGCACGGGCCAGCCGGATTGCGGCAGCGCTGGCCGATGAAGGTTTCGAGGTGACCGTGGCGATGGGCGGAACGCCGGTGCCGGGTTTTCCGGGGCCGCAGGTGAAGACACTGGCGCTGCCGCCAATCAGGTCGCGCAGCGGATTCTCCCACCTTGAAGACAGTGATGGAAATCCGGTTGATGCGGCATTCAAAATCCGGCGCCGCGATCTTCTGCTGGCGGGCCTCAAGCAATGCCAGCCCGATATCGTGATCATCGAGGCGTTTCCGTTTGGCCGGCGCCAGATGCGATTCGAATTGTTGCCAATGGTAGAGGCGGCCCAGGCGATGAGGCCACGGCCGCTTATCGCCAGTTCGGTGCGCGATATCCTCCAGGAAAACACGAGGCCCGGCCGCGCCGGGGAAATCGTTGATCTGGTGGCGCAATATTTTGATCTCGTGCTGGTGCATGGCGATCCATTGTTTGCCCGGCTCGATCAGACATTCCGGCTGGCCGATGCCTTCGCCGCCAAAACAGCCTACACCGGTCTGGTTGCCGCTCCACCACCGCAACCAGGTGAAAAATTCGATGTGGTGGTTTCGGCTGGCGGCGGGGCTGCCGGGCACGGGCTGCTGCGGGCCGCTGTCGCGGCCGCCGGGCGGTTTCCCGAAGCGAGCCGGTGGTGCGTGATCACCGGAACGGGAGTGCCGCAATGCCTGTTCGACAGTTTGAAAGCTGCGGTACGGCCGGGTGTCGAGTTGCATGCTTTCCGCCGCGATTTTCCTGCGTTACTCGGCAGCGCGCGGTTGTCGGTTTCGCAGGTTGGCTACAATACCGTGTGCGATATCCTGCAGGCCCAATGCCGCTCACTGCTTATTCCATTCGCCGATGCCGGTGAGACCGAACAGACCCGCCGTGCCGAACAACTGAAGGCCTTGGGTCTGGCGGAAATTGTTCAGGCTGAAAATCTCACGGCGGAAAAACTTGCCGCGGCCATTGGCCATTGTCTATCGCAACCCAAACCCCCCGCCCACGGTTTTGATCTTGCTGGCGCCCGCCGCACCGCCAACCTGCTCAAGGCCAAGCTGATGGAATTCAGACGCGGCCAATCAGCATGAATCTGGTGTAGTTTTTGGCCGGCAGTTCGCCTGAATAAAGAACCTCCGCCAGTTGCGCCGCCGCTGCAAACTGCGTCAGCGAATGCATGCAACTGATATGACCAGGCTCGCTGAAATAGTTATTCGACTGCAGCAGAACCGCGGTGCCCGCCGGCAGAAGCCCGAGCCAGTCGCGAAGATCGGCGATGTGCTCGCAACTGGTATTGATAACCAGGTCGGGCCGCGCCTTGGCATAGTCAAGCGTGTACATGTCGTGGGTGATGGCGTGAAACCGGCTGCCGGCATGGCCATTCAATGTATGGGCGACCGCGGCAACGGCGGGGTCAATATCGCTGCTCTCGCAGGAGGCCACATCAAAGCGCGAATCGTCAAAAACCATGGCGGCCAGCACGGCATACCAGCCACCCACAATGAAAATACGGTGGAATTTGCCGCCCAGGCTTTCAAACAACTTGTCGCGGGCCCACATCTTGCAGGCAATCTGCTTCTTGTTGAAGGCATTGCCAATGGCCGCGTCAGGATGCCGTGAAATCACCCTGGCGATGTTGGCAATCATCTTGCTGCCGCTGTAAACCGCGAGCCCGCGGGCCAGATCGAAAGCGCACTCTTGCCAGCGGTTGAAATCCGGTGGAGAATTGCCGGTGTTGGTCATCTCGGGCATCGTGGACTTATAGCCGGGCCAATGGTTGAGTACAACACGGGCGCGGGGGATTGGGCAATTGAAAAAGGGCAGAACGGCAATCCCGGCGGCTGAAGCCGGCGCCATTGTGTGTGGCCATTCGA
Organism: Hyphomicrobiales bacterium; assembly: GCA_031364405.1. Taxonomy (GTDB): domain Bacteria; phylum Pseudomonadota; class Alphaproteobacteria; order Rhizobiales; family Aestuariivirgaceae; genus Aestuariivirga. The sequence continues at coordinate 3,961 of JANLWG010000358.1, read as the reverse complement.
ACCGTGCCATGCGATAGCCGGTTCCATGGAAAAGAGCCTTGCGCGCTATATCTGGACCCACACCCGCAGCCAGCAATTATGGGTTCTGTTCGTCGTGGCCATTTCGATGGTCACCTATTTTCTGTCATTCGATCTGCCAAAGCTGATTGTCAATATTCCGATCCAAGGCAAGGGATTCGAATCAGCCGGCGCCACCCAGATTTTCATGCACATCGCTTTCGATGTTCCGTTCATCGGGCATCTCGAAATATTCCGCGGGGTCGAACTGGGCCGCGTCGCCATGCTGGTCGCATTGAGCACGGTGTTTCTGCTTCTGGTCATCGTCAATGGATTCTTCAAATACTACATCAATACATACAAAGGCCGCTTGGGCGAGAGGATGCTGCGCCGTCTGCGCTTTGCGCTGATCGACCGTGTATTGCGGTTTCCGCCCAGCCAGTTCAAACGGGTCAAACCATCCGAGATCGCCACCATGATCAAAGACGAAGTCGAACCGCTCGGCGGCTTTATCGGCGATGCTTTCGTGCAGCCGGTTCTGCTTGGCGGGCAGGCGATCACCGCCCTGGTGTTCATTCTCGTGCAAAGCCCGTGGCTCGGTCTGATCGCCCTGCTGATTGTCGCGGCGCAGGGATTTTTCGTTCCCAAATTGCGGCGGCGGCTCATCGTACTGGGCCGCGCGCGCCAACTCACGGCGCGGGAATTATCCGGCCGTGTCGGTGAGGTGGTTGACGGCATTGCCGCTGTTCACACCCACGATACATCGAATTTCGAGCGGGCTGATTTCTCGGCGCGGCTGGGACGTATTTTCAAGATCCGCTACGACATTTATCAATGGAAATTTTTCGTCAAGTTTCTCAACAACTTCCTGGCGCAGATAACGCCATATCTGTTTTATTTGATCGGCGGCTACCTGGCGATCAGAGGTCAACTTGATGTGGGCCAACTGGTTGCGGTTATCGGCGCCTACAAGGATTTGCCGGGGCCGCTGAAAGAGCTGATCGATTGGGACCAGTCGCGCCAGGATGTGGAAGTGAAATACGCCCAGGTTGTCGAGCAATTCACCATGGACGGCGTGCTTGCGCCGCATCTACAGGCGCTCTCGCCGGTGGCGCCCGGGGCGTTGCGCGATCCGCTGTCGGCCGCCAATCTCACCGTCACTGACGAAAGCGGAACCAAATTGCTGGAGCGGGTGTCGATGGCGATTCAGCCCGGAGAAGCAGTCGCACTGGTGGGGACAACCAGCGGCGGGGCCGAGGTTCTGGCGGAAATCCTGGCGCGTCTGGTCTTGCCGGAAAGCGGCAAGATCACCGTTGGGTCCGACGATCTCGCGGAATTGCCGGAGTCGGTCACCGGGCGCCGCATCTCCTATGCGAGTTCGGAAGCTTTCATGTTTCAGGGCAGCCTGCGCGATAACCTTTATTACAGCCTGAAGCATGCGCCCCTGCGGCCCGCCGACTATGACGACGCTGCCCGCACCCACCGCAAGTGGGAGATCGACGAAGCCGGCAAGGCCGGCAATCCCGATCATGACATCAACGACGACTGGATCGACTATGCGGCAGCCGGCGCTACGGGCCCGGAAGATCTTTTGATTTCAGCCCTGCCGGTGCTCGAAGCGGTGCTGTTGTCGCAAGACATCCTGGTGCTCGGCATGCGGTCGACGGTGAACGCCGGGCATCATCCGGAATTGCTGCGGCGTGTCGTCGAATTGCGCACGGCACTGCGCGACAGGCTGGCGGCGGAAGGACTGGGGGGGTTGATCGCGCAGTTTGAGCCGGGTGCTTTCAATCCCGAGGCGACCATCGTCGAAAATCTTTTGTTCGGTGCCGCCACGGGGCCGGAGCTGAGCGGCAAGGAATTGGCCAGCAATGCCTATTTCCGGTCGGTTCTTTTATCCACCGGATTGGATGAAGCGCTCTATGGCATGGGCCTCGAAATCGCGGCGAACTCGGTTGAGCTGTTCCGCGATCTGCCGCCCGATCATCCATTCTTTCAGCAGCTGAGCTTCATGAGCAGCGAGGAAATTCCGCAATATGAAGCGCTGCTGCAGTCGCTGCGCGGCAAGACCTTCGCCAGCGTGAATGATTTGGACCGCGCCCGGATGATAAAATTGAGTTTTGCCTATGTCGAACCGCGCCACCGTTTCGGCCTGCTCGATGCCGAACTGATGAAAAGAATTGTCGAAGCGCGCCATGAGTTCAACAGGTCCTTGCCGGAAGAGCTCAAGGGCGCCATCGAGGGTTACGACCCCCTGGTGTTCATCAAGTCGGCAACGCTCATCGACAACGTGCTGTTCGGACGGGTCAGCAACAAACATGCCGACGGCCATGAGCGGGTCTTCGATATGGTGCGCGATATCCTGCATCAGACCGGTCTATACAATGACGTGTTGAACAACGGCCTTGATTTCAATGTGGGCGTTGGCGGCAAGCGGCTTTCGGCGGCGCAGCGGCAAAAACTGAACCTGGCCCGCGCCCTGCTCAAACGGGCGGATTTCCTGGTGCTCAACCGCCCACTGTCGGCGCTCGATTCGCGTCTGCAGCAGCAGATCGTTCAGAACGTCATTGCGCTGACCGGGAATCTCGAACAGCGGCCAGCGATAGCCTGGGTGCTTGCCGCACCTGGCTTGGCCTCGTATTTCGAGCGGATCGCCGTATTCGACAAAGGCTATCTGGTCGAAGATGGTTCTTTCGACAAACTTATGGCGCGGGGTGGCGTTCTGAAAGACCTTTTGTCATAATGCACGGGCGGTGGACTTAGGAAAGTCAGCAGGGAAACGATGGGCATGTTGCTGAAAGACGAGGTGGAGTTACTGAGGAAGGTGCCGATATTTGCCGGCGTGGCGCCAGCCAAGCTGAAGCTTTTGGCTTTCACCTCCGACCACGTGAACTATGAAGCGGGGCAGATCCTGTTCAAGCAGGGCGATCAGGGTGATGCCGCCTATCTGGTGCTGGACGGCACCGCCGATATTCTGGTCGATACGCCAAGCGGCATGGTCAAGGTCGCCGCGGTTGAACCCAACAGCATTGTCGGCGAGATCGCCATTCTGTGCGATATCGCGCGCACGGCAACGGTCAGGGCGTCAACGCCGCTTCAGGTCCTGCGCATTCAAAAGGAACAGTTTCTCAAGCTGTTGGCGGAGTTTCCGGAAATCACCCTGGAGATCATGCGGGTGCTTGCCGACCGGCTGGGTGTGACAACGGCCGAACTGTCGGAGGCCCGCAATCAGCTCAAGCTGGCCAGAAGATAATCAGGCCAGCTTGTAGCGGTAGATATAATAACGGTCCTCGCGCGCACCGGCGGGAAGCGGCAGCCTGGTTGTGCCGGGAATGTCCAGTGGCAAATCGGAAAGCACCAGTGCACCATCGGCCAGTGCCGGCGGCAGAAGACGGGAAACCAGTCCGCTCATCGAAGTGTTGTGGTTCTGTGAAAAAGAACCGACGTCGGAATGGGCGAGCACGACCTGGCCGCGGAAGCGCTGGGCTGCGGCTGGCAGTGTTTGGGAAAGGTCGCCGGTCATCATATATTGGGGATCGGGCGTACAATCGGGGTAGCTATCCACTGCCCTGTCGAAAACATAGATTTCCCGTTCGGGCAAATATTGGCGCAAGTGATGAAAGGTGCGTCCGTGTCCCAGGCCAAGCTCGAATACCAGTCCGGCGCGGCTGGCGATATCGTCAAAGGCCCAGGCCAGGCAGGCGTGCTGCGACTGCAGGCGGTAGTAGAGCTTTTCCAGCCGTGAGATCGGTTTTGTCATCCGATCTTTTTCCTTCCAATCGATGGGTAAAGCAAGTGTAATTGAAATTTCACGACTCTCTTGCTTCATGTTAGCCTGAGGATGTTATCTGGACGTGCGAATATGACGAATAGTGCACTAACGGTCCGGTTCTGGGGAGTGCGCGGAAGCGTTCCTGTTTCCGGCGACGAATACCGGCTCTTCGGCGGCAATACCGCCTGCATT
>JANLWG010000319.1:0-19124 GCA_031364405.1 Hyphomicrobiales bacterium | reverse complement strand
GACGTCAGCGTGCAGGATATTCTCGCCGCCGCTGACCGTGAAAAACTCCGCCTGATGATGACCAGCGCCTCCCAGAGCAACAGTGGGGTATCCGCCTACCTGGGGTTTCTCTATGCCTTTGCCCGGCCGAACAGCGTGTTGACGTCCAGCGACTTGCAAAATGCCGACGTGCGCGCGTCCTTGAAGAAGATTCTCATGACCATCGACCGCACCAGCGAAAGCTCCGGCTGGCTGCGCGACCTGTTTGCCAAGGAGTATGACCGCTACGATGGCATGTTCAACTATGAATCGCACATCATCGAGATGAATCAGAAGCTCGTCGCCAGCGGACGCCAGCCGATTTACATCGTTTACCCCACTCCCGGTCTCGGCATCGCCGATTTTCCACTTTCCTACATCGACCACGGCGAAGCGGAAAAGGAGACGTTTTTTCTTGATTTGCAGAAATATCTTCTGTCGCCCGAGGTGCAGCGGGAGTTGGCTGCCAAGGGGCGACGCACTGGCAAGATAGCGATGACGCCCCAGGGGGCCGACCCGACGGTCTTCAATCCCGACTGGGGAGTGGACCTGGACCGGGTCATCACACCGCTCCGCCTGCCGGATACGCCGGTAATCCGCGAAGCGCTTGACCTCTATCAGACGATCCTGCGCAAGCCGAGCTTCACCGTCTACGCCCTCGATTTCTCCGGCAGCATGTCTGGCTAAGGCGAACAGCAGCTGAAGCAGGCCATGGGAATGCTTCTGGACCAGCAGCAGGCAAGGAGGTATCTTTTGCAGGGAAATGTCGACGATGTCACGCTGGTGATCCCGTTTGACAGCGGTGTAAGGGGAATATTCGGTCTACCGGAGCACTATGCCGGAAACGACCCGGCAGCACTCAAGGGGATGCTCAGGCAAGTCGAGAACAATTCCGCGAACGGCGGAACGGACATCTACGGGCCAGTGGTCAGTGCCATGCGCGCGATGAAAAACAAAGGCATCGGTGGCCGCCTTCCTGCCATCATTCTGATGACGGACGGTAGGTCCGCTGGATCTATTCTAGACGTCAAGCAAGCAATTGCCGAGACCGGCTTGAACAACGTGCCGATCTACTCGATTACGTTCGGCAGCGCCGATACGACGCAATTGGATAGTTTGGCGGAGCTTACCGGCGGGCGGGTTTTCGACGGAACCAAGGACCTGGTCGCCGCATTCCGCCGGGCCAAGGGAAACAACTGATGATTGACGAGACCGGTCAGAAAGTGTCGCAGTACTCCGAATCGAGACCGCTCGTTCGGATGAATGCTACCAATTTGCCGGCGGCCGATCATCGCGATGCCCACATGGTGCCGGTCGAAACGCGGCTTCAATTTTGGCGGGTGCGGTTCCGCGACCCCGCCATCCGCCGGCGGCTAGCCTATGGCATCACGCTGGGCGTACCGCTGATGTTGCTGGGAGTTCTGGTTTTCGGCATGGGAATGTCTCCGCTTGTGGCACTGCTGGTTTCGGCGCTGGCCTATGCCGGCCTGTTCATGCTCTTCATCTGGCGGCCGCAGATCGACGATGATCGAGAGAAAATCGCCGAGGACGTGCGAAAGAGCCTGGCTAAATCTGGCGAACTGATCGGCCGGATTCGCGGCCTTAAGCCGAAACTTCGGCCGCTGCTAAGCGGCGGCGAAGGTGAAATTCGCCTCGAAAGAATAGCCATGCTGGCGGATCGCGCCCTGGCAGAGCTTGATGGCAATCAGGGAACGACCCTCGGAACCGCCGTTCGACTGGAGACCAGGCTTGCGGAGTTCTCCACCATCCTGGAACTCTTCCAGAAAACCGCCGGTGCCGGGACGGTTTCTTCTCCCTCACTCACGCCACTGGGCAAAGAGGTCGTGCAAAGGATTCTCCCGCTGATGGAATTGTGGCTGGCGGATCTGTCGACATCGCTCAAGGCCGAAGACGCTCTCAATCTCGATGTTGCGATGCGCGTTATGCGGGATACGCTTGAATCCGAAGGATTGGCGAGGACAGAATGAAATACCGTTTCCTGGTTGGTTTGGCCTTTCTGCTTGCTGCCGTCGCGGTCATCTGGGTCTACAATGATACAAGGTCAGAGCCCGTGATGACGGTCAAGGGTTACACCGGGGGGTCCAAGGCCATCCTCCTGAATAATCCCGATGTGAAGGCGATCCTGCGGGACAAGTATCATTTGCAAGTGGACTTCACGCCCCGCGGTGGCCTTGACAAGGATAGAGAACTCTCCGATTTCAGCTGGCAGGGCACTGAATTGGCCGTCGAACAATACCAGGAGGAGCACGGCGGCAAAGCCACATACGACTCACTGCTTCTGTCGCCGGTCGTCATGTATTCCTGGGAGCCGGTGGCCGAGGGGTTGGTCCAGACTGGTTTCGTAGAGAAGCGGGCCGACGGCGTCTACTACGCCGACATGGAGAAATTTGTGCCAGCACTCATTGAGCACAAATTGGTGCTACCGGGCGGGCAGCCCGGCACCCAAGCTATCATGGCCTACATATCCGATCCCACCAAGGCGGAAACGGGGCTCAACTTCGCCGCCATGCTGGCCAAGACCCTGCAGACGGTGAAGGGCGAAAAATTCGACGAGACGTTTCCCGCGATCAAGACTTATGTCGATGAGTTGGGGTTCAAACCGCTGAGAACCATCGATCTGTTCAAGCAATGCCTGGGAAAGGGGATGGGCGCCTGCCCCATCTTCGTCGCCTATGAAAATAACCTGCCGGACTTTGCGGGTGAACACGACGTCGGATGCGACGACCTCAAGCAGCTGAGGGCGATCTATCCGGTGCCGACCATATGGGCGACCCACCCGATGATTGCGATAACTCCCGGCGGAAAGGAGCTGCTGATAGCGATGCGCGACCGCGACATCCAGAAGATCGCGGTGGAGAAGCATGGCTTTCGCAGTGTTCTGGGGAAGATCGAGCCGGTCAGCTGTATCCTGGCCGCGGCGTCGGTCGAAACCATGCCGCTGCCCACCAATGCGGAGATGAAACGTCTCGGCAAGTATCTCGAACAGCAATGACCGCAATGAGGGGGAAACGAAATGGCGCCTGATCAGAACACGATTGCTGTTAACCCACCCACCAGCGGCGAAATCCAGGCGATGAAGCATTTGACGCCGGAGGAAGTCAGAACAGCCGAGCAAATGGCGCGGAGCATGGATATCCGCAACTCGCTCGCCATAACCAGCTTCGGTGTCAATTCGCAAAGAGAGATGTCAGCACTTGCTGATCCGATCTTGCGGATGGTGGCGACGAAGGATTCAGGCGTCGCGGGCGATGTGCTGACGGGGCTCCTGAGCGAGATCAAGGGTTTTGATACAGGAATGCTGGCAGACTTGAGGAGCGGCCTGCACTCGCTGCCGATTGTCGGCCGCATGTTCAACAAGCTTGAACGATTCAAATCCCGTCACGAGAAGATCGGCGCCAAGATCGAGCGCACCACGGTAGCGCTGGAGAGATCGAAAAGTCAGCTCACCCGCGACATTGCCGCTCTCGACAAGTTGTATGACCGCAATAGCAATTATTTCCGCGAAATGCTCACTCACATCGCGGCCGGAGAAATGAAGCTCGGAGACGCGCGCAAGGAGCACGAGGCGCTTGCCGGACAGTCGCGCGCCTCGGGCGATCCCGTTGAAATACAGCGTGCCGCTGACATGGACGATGCGATCTCTCGCCTCGAGCGCCGGGTCCATGACCTCAAGCTGGCGGCGATGATTTCGCTGCAGCGCGCGCCGCAGATCCGCTTGGTGCAAAACGCCAATCAGGCTCTCGTTGAAAAGCTGCAATCGTCGGTGCTGATGACCATTCCACTGTGGAGGACGTCGATTGCGATGGCGATCGCTCTGTTCAATCAGAAAAAGGCGTCGGATATACAGAAAGAGGTCACGGACGCGACCAATAAACTGTTGGCCTCAAATAGCGCGATGCTCAATAAGAATATTGCTGCTGTTGCCACCGAAATGCAACGCGGTATTGTTTCGATCGACACGCTGCGGGTCGTCAATCGCGAGCTGATTGACACCATCGAGGCTTCACTCCGGATCAATGAAGACGGGCGGACCAAGCGCCAGCAGGCCGAAGCTGAGTTGGAACAGCTGCAGGAAGAATTGAAGGCAAAGCTCACCGAAGTGCGTACAAATGGGTAACTTGAATCCGGATCACAGAAACGACGTGCTTTCAGATGGATGTTGGCTGAAACCACTCGCCGCTCAGATTCGGCACTCGGCTCAAGCCGCGCGCCCAGCTCACCATCGCGCCAAGCAAGCTGCTCTCGACCAATGCAACAACATGCAATAATCTCTCATTCTGTCTGGTAGAAAAAATTTGGCCATGCCAAGTGTGCCTAAACCTTCATGAGTGATGAAATGGGCAATGCCATGATGACGATCTATCCTTATTTCACGGGCGCAGACTGGGTATTTGATGACGACCTAATGGGCCTACAGCGAGAGCCGTTTGTTTTCGGAATACCGGAGATGATCGAAATCTTTGTCAAAGACATTCCAAACGCCCGACAGGGCATTTGCGTTTCCTTGATAAGTGGTGTGGCAACATGAGCCAATCAGTCCACATTTTCGGCGGGCACGTGCATTCGATGTGTTTCCTCTTCGTGCGGGGTCGTGCGACGGTGTCGGATCGCTCGCTTTTGAAATGCCTGGGACTGGAGGACTACGAGGCCGTGCCATCAGGCATGCGACCGAGCCGGCCTCATGTCTTTCTCGACGGCGATGATGAATGGCTTCATCTCGCGGATGATCTTCGCTACAGTCTCTGTAACCGTGGTTTCCAAGCTGCTTTTGATTCCGTGGCCAACTGTTTTCCTGGACTCGATGTTTTTGGAGCCTGGGCCGGCGACTGCGACTACTCATTTGGTTTTGCCTACCGTTCCGGTGGCGGTTGGAGCAGGAACTTCGAAGTCTGGGACTATCACTTCGATAGATCGAAGCGTGATATTGTGATTAATTCAGGGAAGCCGCTAGCCGCGGAGTTCCCTTTGGAAGAGACCGGCGATCCTTTGAAATATGTTCTTTCCCTGGCCGAAAGCCTCGGAGTCCGGCTAAATCATACGGCCAACAGCTTGCGCTGCTACGCGGGCCCGAAAGACAGGGCTCGTTTGTTATTCAACGCGATCACCAAACTCTGGATCGGTAAAGGAAAAGCCAAAAGGCCGTCTTCTAGAGTCTTATGATGTTGGGCCGGTCCAGCCTGCGTTGATGAAGTAGTTGCGGCATTCGTTGCTGGTGAAGTTGGTGAGCAGCTGTCCGATGCGTCTCCACGCCGCTTCGACGGTTCGCTCGCCTGCCTTGCGGAGCAGGTGTTTGAGTTTGGCGAAGACCTGTTCGATCGGATTGAGGTCGGGACTGTAGGGTGGCAAGAAGAGTAGCCTGGCTCCGGCACTCTTGATGATGGCGCGGATGGCGCCGCCCTTGTGGCTGCCGAGATTGTCCATGATGACGATATCGCCCGGTTTGAGTGACGGAACGAGGATTTGCTCGACATAAAGCCGGAAGCTCTCACCATTGATCGGGCCGTCGAAGACACAAGGGGCGTCGATCCTGTCATGACGCAGGGCAGCAAGGAACGTCATGGTCTTCCAGTGGCCATGCGGCACATGCGCCTTTAGAGCTCGTTCGCACCAAAAGTGTCGCATGCATCTAATTTAGTGGCGGTAAGACCGGTCTTAAGCCAGCGGACGCGCTGTTCCGAGGTTCCATGGGTAAATGACTCAGGAACCACATAGCCCTGAGGCCGCTCCTGCAGCCTGTCGTCGCCGATCTGGGCGGCAGTATTCAGAACCTTTTCGACGTCGCCTGCTTCCAGAATATGGGCTGTCTTGTCGGCCTCCTGGGCCCAAACACCCGCGAGGCAGTCGGCCTGCAATTCCATTTGCATAGATAGTATGTTGCCTTCCTCCTCGGAAACACGCAGGCGTTGTGCAGTAACCTTTTCGGCGACGCCGAGAAGATTCTGCACGTGATGCCCGACTTCATGGGCAATCACATAGGCCTGGGCGGAATCGCCGGGGGCACCCAGCTTGGTCTTCAAATCTTGGTAGAAGGAGAGGTCGATGTAGATCCTGTGGTCGCGCGAGCAATAAAACGGTCCCACGGCCGCTTCGGCGTTGCCGCACGCCGATTCCACGAAGGCGGTAAACAGAACTAGCTTCGGATCCTCATACTGCTTGCCCATACCCTTGAATATCTCTGTCCAGACCCGCTCGGTCGAACCCAGCACTCGCGCCACGAAGTCCTTACCGGCATCACCGCTGACATCGTTGCTCGCCGTGCCACCACCAACATTGCCGACATCGCTCACATTGGTGGTGCCATCCGGCAGAGTGATCTGCGTTCTTGTACCGCCCGGCGAAGGTAACCCACCCCCACCGCCGAGGATCTGGATGAGGTCGATACCGAAAATCAGCTTAAGGGCGATATAGGAGATCGCTAGCATGATTATGGTGCGCAAGCTGAGGCCACCGCGGCCTCCCAATGGCAATTTGAGGCCGCGACCGCCCGCACCACTGCGCGGAAAACCGAGGCCGCCACCCCTACCATCCTGTCCGCGGCGATCCTCAACGTTGTCACTTGGCTTTTCGGTGTCCAGACGCACGGCCTACACTCCTGAACGATTTACCGTGGGCTCATCCGGAGCGGATACGGCGCTGGTCATTTTGGCGCCGAGATCTACCCGATAAGCAGATTGTTGAGACCGAGTTTTGCTGGAATCGGCATCATTGGCAAGATCGGACTTGGCCTGCATTGGTCGCGGAGTTGTCAAGTTATACAACCCTTGGGCGAAATTCACGAAAACAAGAACGGCGAAGCGCCTGAAATTTCGAGAGTTTCAATTCTATTTCTAAGGAACCTCTGATCAATAGCTCAGCGCTGGTTCACGCAAGCGCCAGTCTCTTGCGCGCCGCGCTTGCAAGGAATGCCGACCTGGTGAGGCCGCACCGCGCGGCTTCGGCGTCAATGGCTGCGAGAAGCCCGGCATCGAAGGTGAGATTGGCGCGCACGGTGCGGCCTTCATCAAGCACCACGGGGATGATGGCGGTGGCTTCGTTGCGGGCCGTGTCGATTTCTCCCGCCTTGGAGATTTGAGCAATGGTGCGCGGCTTGGGGGGCGCTTCGCCCTTGGTTTGGCGGCGGCCGATCCACTCACGCGCGGCGGACATGGCGTCGGCGATTGCCGCCTCCGGCGTTGCCCCGCCGCCATAGCAGCCGGGAAGGTCTGGAATGCGCACACCCCATGCCTTGCCGCTGCCATCGAATCCATGCTGCTTTCCTGGCGATGTCCCGCGCCACACCGGACGAGAGCTCGCGGTGGCGCGGTACAATCAATGTCAGTTCCGGGCGGGAGGGATGCTCGAATTTGTCATAGCGTCCGCCATGCTCCTTGAGCCAGCCTTCGCGCTCCAGCCGGGCAATGATTTTGCGGGTATTGGTTTCATTTCCCATGGACGTTTACAAAAACCAGCGGACACCAAAGGTCAATCATGAATGCGTATTATGATGCACGTGTGGGCACCACCATGGCGCTGGCGGATGGTTTCTGAATCACGGCGGAGTTGGGGGATATCGGGGCACATTGCCCTTGAGTCAGCGGGGCACTGCCGCAGAGTTGCGGCGGAGAGGAAAGAGGAGCCGACGGAGTACAGTCTGCGGGTGACGATTGTGACGGATCTTACGGCTGGCCACCGGCCCGAATTCCTCACGCACTATTCTGCCGGCTTGTTTTCTGATGGATTTGCGGCGGTTCGGACATCTGGAATTTCAGAGTTTCCTGCACGCCCAAAGCCTCGAGTGTCAATGTCGCGTCGAACTCGTGGGGTTCGGCGGGTGGCGTCGAGCTGCGCAACAGATGATGATTTCCGTCGACAGGAACGAGGGCAAGCCTTTCGATCTTTCCGGCCTCACGCTGGATTTTGACTTCGGCCCGCAGACCCTCGGCATGCCTAGACACGCGAAGCTGAAACCGTTCCCCCGCACCAGTGTCGACAATCTGAAGCAAGCCGGTCGCCAGCCTGCCAGTGATTCGGAACGGAGTGGGCGCGTGGCTGTGGCCATGATCGGATGACTGCGGCGCGAAACGGATTTTCGCAGCCGACAGAGCAGGGATGTGGGCGAACATCGCGTCCTGGAGGGTCGCTGCCACGGCATTGGCCTCCGCCAGCAACATTCCCTCGTCCAGGGCGAGGACGATGTCGACGTGCAACTTGTGCCCAAGCCATCGGGCCTTGGTTTCGACAATCGCGTCGATGCCAGAGACATGCGATGCCGCATGTTCGATTTCATCGACCAGCTCGGGCTCGACCCCATCCAGCATCCGGGTCAATACAGATCGTGCGGACTGCCAGACGATCACGAAAATGGCAAAGGTGATCCCGAGTCCTACAAGCGGATCGGCCAACGGAAACCCGAGCCAGACGCCCAGTGCCCCGGCGACAACCGCCAGACTTGTCAGCCCATCAGTCCGGGCGTGGTAGCCGTCTGCAATCAGCGCGGCGCTGTTGATTTCGCGCCCCACCCTTATGCGCAGGACCGCGACAAATTCATTGCCAAAAAAGCTGATGGCTCCGGCTGCTGCAAGCAAGGCAAGATTGGACACGGGATGTGGGTTGACCAAACGAAAAATAGCCTCGTATCCGGCCACTATGGCGCTGAACAGGATGATCAGCACGATCAGGATGCCAGCCAGATCCTCAACCCGGCCAAGGCCATAGGTGAAAGTCCTGCTGGGCTTGCGCCGGGCCAGCAGGAATGCCACCCAAAGCGGGATAGCGGTCGTCGCATCGGCAAAATTGTGGATCGTGTCGGCAAGCAGGGCAACGCTGCTCGACAGGATGACGACGGCAACCTGCAGGGCGCCGGTGGCCATCAGGATGACAAAAGACCACTTGATCGCCCAGATGCCACGATCCGTCGTTGCGATCGTCGCATCGATCACGCCATGCGTGTGCCCGTGATGCTCATCTCCGTGGCTCGCACGATGAGCGTGCCCGTGCTTGCCGTTTGTTTGCCCATGACCCACATCGCCAAATCCAAACCAATCCAGAATCTTTTTTCGCATGTCGCCTCTCACAGAAATTTCGCGATGAGTTTCAATTCCTTGATCGCGTCGTGGCTATGGTCGCCTTCACTGCTGTCTTGCAGGCAATGTTCAATGTGATCGTGAATCATTTCGCGCTTGGCATTGCCGATGGCGTTTTCCACCGCATGCAACTGTTGGGAGATGTCGAGACACGGGCGACCATCTTCCAGCATCGCCAGAACGCTGGCCAGGTGGCCTTGGGCACGTTTCAACCGCGCGATGATGGCAGGATGGGAGGCATGTTTCATATGCCTGTCGTATCCTCCCCCGGAGGATAGGTCAATTCATTCCCTTAGGCACGCTTTCATGGCTTGGCTCACTTTCCGAGATTTCGCATCGGTCAGTCAGCTGCTTCTGCCCCGCCCTTGTCCTTGGCAATGTCGACGGTCACTGGCGCGAACCCTTCGGCCTTCAGCACCACCGAGAAGGTCTTGGCTGCCTGGCTGGTTATGTAGATCGAGTTCGGGTTGGCGCGGAAATGTTTAGCCATCGTGCCATCATCGAAGTGGATGCGCGCCTCTCCCCCGGCCGGAACGGAAAAGCCGTCCAGCTTGCGGAAGGTGCCTTCGACCTTGCCGCTGTCGGCGTCCTTCATCGTGTAGTAGATCGAGAAGCCCGTCAGGTCCGTGCTGCCCGAATTGCTGACCAGCAATTCAAGGTGGTCCGTCGCGTCCTTCTTGGAGGCGTTGTCGTAGTTGTTTTCCACCAGTGCCTCCTTGATCGCAAAGGGCGCGACCGCACCTGTCATGTCGACCGGGTTGGCCATGAAAGCGGGGTCGCTGTCGGCAAGGTCGTTCTGACCGTCGCCATCGGTGTCGGCGACCATCGGGTCGGTTCCCAGCAGCACTTCGGCCGTATCCGGCACCCCGTCACCATCGCTGTCGGTGGTGGTCTGCGACAGGCCGGGGTGGGCCAGCGTCAGGCCGAGGATCGAGGCCAGCGCGAGGGTGGAGATATGTTTTTTCAGGGTCATTTTCAGAGTTCCTTGCAATGTCAGGCTTTGGCAAGCCGGTCGGGGTTGAGGGGAAGGGCCAGCGCCAGAACGCCAAGCCCGAGGGCGGTCAGAAAGATCCAGATCAGATTGTCCAGCATCTCGACCAGGATGGTTCCAAGCGGCATGCCGGCATAGATCGCCTTGATGCCCAGAACGGCAAAGCTGAGCCGCTCGAAATGTTTGGTGACAGAGGCCTGTTCGACGCCGTCGCGCAGTGTCTCGAAGGTGGCAAAGCCCTTCATGATCTCGACCTGATCGGGCTTGGCGATGTTCAACTGCTTGAACACGCCGCCTGCCACCTGGTTATCGGGGTCTAGCGTGTCGCCGATCTGTGGCGCGATCAGCACCAGCAGAAGCCAGATGGCAAAGGCCACCAGAAGTGCGTGGCTGGGCTGCTTCATGTGCAGCGTCAGGATGAAGCTGAGCAGGAAGAAACAGGACGTATAGGCCACGGCCACGCCCCAGACGACGGTGATGCGCAAAAGCTCATCCACGCCAAGATCGATGCCGGACATCAGGTGCAGCACCAGCGCCAACCCGCCCAGAACAAGGGCCAGTCCGCTGGCCAGAAGGCCGAGGCCCGCGACGGCCTTGCCGGCCACGAACTGCCAGCGGCGCATCGGCCGGGTGAACATCAGCGCCAGTGTCTGCCGTCCGCGCTCGCTGGCGGCGGAGCGATAGCCGATCAGGATGGCGATGGCCGCGCCGATGATTTCGATCTGCTCGATGGCGCCCCGCAAGAGTCGCAGCGGGTAGAATTCGGGCGCCTTGATCGCATCGGCAGACTTGCCGATCGCCAGAAGCGTGGCCTTCGCCGCCTCATAGGTCGCCACGTCGCCCCGCAGGGCAATGGCGCCGGTCACAAGGGCCACGGCCGCCGCCAGACCCAGAAACGCAGTGACGATCAGGATGAAGCGGTCGCGCAGCGCATCGCGGATGTCCTTGGTGGCGATGGTGCGAACCGGACTGGAAATTACGATGACATCAGACATTGTAGTCTCCTTGGGCCATGGAAAGGCGGGTCAGCGCACGCCAGGCAAAGGCCGTGGCGAGCAGCGTGGCCAGGACCAGGTCGGTGACCGGCGGGATGAAGGACGGCGAGACGATGCCTTGCGGCAGGTAATCCAGCAGCGCTGCCGAAGCGAACTTGTAGGCATCGGCCAACGAGAACGGCCCAAGGATCTGCCCGGCGGCCTGGAAAAAGGGGGTGTCGGGCGGCCGCGCGAGGGCCGAGATCGGATTGATCGCCGCGGTGGGGTTCAGGTTGGCCGTAAGTTGCGGAAGGATGAAGGTCAGCGTCAGCCACAAGGTGACAGGAACCAACAGCCCCACGGTTTCCGACCGCGCAGCCGCCCCGGCCCCCAACCCGACAAGGCCGAAGATCGCCATATACAGCGCCGAGACGCCCATGAACCCGGAGAGCTGCGCCCATTGCGCACTGCTCAGGACGACCGCCGGTAGAAGGAGGAAGGTCACCACCGCGATGGCACTCGAGACCAGAACCAGAAGCAGGATCAATCCGGCCAGCGCCGCGATCTTGCCTGCGGCATAGGTTGCCCGGCTGAAGGGCCGTATCCCGATCAGCGGCAGGACACCAGCCTTGCGGTCCAGTCCGACCAGACGGTTGCCGATCACGATGGCCGATAGAGCCCCGATCAGTGCCACATAGACGGACATGTTGCGCATCAGCGACAGGGGCGAGATGTCCAGCACCGGGTTCGAGGGGACCGGCTGGCCCGATTTCTGCAGGAAAGCGGCGGCGTCCAGATAGACGCGGTCCACCGTCGCGGTGGCCTGCCAGCCAAGCCAGGCGGACATCAGCACCAGGGACACGAACAGCACGGCCAGAAGCGCCACCGTCCTTTCGCGCAGCACGAAACGGGCGGACTGGCTGCCGATCACCCAAGCGGGAGAAGTCGCCGTCGCCATCACGCCACCTCGGCCAGGCGGCCGACCGGGGTCAGCGACAGATAAAGATCTTCAAGCGCGGTATCGTCGCCATAACGGGCGGTCACGGCCTCGATCCGGTCATGGAAGACCAGTTTGCCGTGGCTCAGCACCGCGATGCTGGTGCAGGTCTTGGCAATTTCGGAAATCAGGTGGGTGTTCATGAAAATCGTCATGCCAAATTCGGCGTTAAGCCGCAGGATCAGGTCGCGCAGCATCTTGATGCCCATCGGATCAAGACCCGAGGTCGGCTCGTCCAGAAACAGGACCGAGGGGTTGTGCAGGATCGCCTGCGCCAGCCCCACGCGCTGGCGCATCCCTTTCGAGAAGCCCCCCACCCGCCGGTCGGCCAGATAGGCGCAATCGAGCAGGTCAAGCACCTCGCGCACTCGGCGCTGCGGGTCGGAAACGCCGGACAGCCGGGCAAAGAATAAAAGGTTCTCGGTCGCCGTCAGCGTGTCGTAAAGCCGCACGTTTTCCGGCACATAGCCGATTGCGCGGCGGACGGCTAAAGGATCGGTGCAGATATCATGGCCCGCAACCAAAGCCGTGCCCGAGGCAGGTCTGGCCAGCGTGGTCAGCATCTGGATGGTCGTGGTTTTCCCCGCACCATTGTGGCCGAGAAAGCCGAAGATTTCGCCCTGGGTGATCTCCATCGACAGGTCATCGACGACAGCGACGCTGTCGAAGGCCTGGCAAAGGCGCCTCAGGGACAGGATTGGGTCGGGCATTTGGGACCTCCTACGGGTGCTTTGGTTTGCCTCTGGCCCTTGTTTGCCTGCGCCGTTCGGCAGCGGCCTTGCCTGTGACTTACAGTTTTGTAAGGCCGCACTTTTCGCGCCTAGGCCCGATAGAAAAGGCGATGCCCTTCGGCATCGCCTTCGCTTGCGACGAGTCGGGCGGATCAGCTGTTGGCGTTTTCGCCATCTTGTTCGCCGTCAGCGCCGCCTTCACCGTCCTCGGCGCCGTCGCCGTTTTCGCCGTCCTGCGTGTCATTGGAGGCCAGCGTGACAATCGCCTGGGTCAGGCTGGTGGGCGAAGCGAGGAGGGCCTTCGCTTCGGCCATCGGGTTTTCGGCTCCGCCTGTTTCAGCCAAGGCGGCAGTGCCGCCGAAAGCCGTCAGCGCAAGAAGGACCGCGACAAAGGAATTCGAACGTTTCATGGTCGGTCTCCGTTTCATCAGGCACGCGGGATGCGCGCCGATGCCACGGAAATAGGAAGGCCACCAGCGCGTCGCGCGGCGCGCCCCGAATGCCCTTTCCCACACGGTCGAGCAGCCGCGCCGTCAGCACGATGCCCATGTTCGGGGCCAGAGCGAACAGCGGCTTGGTGGCGGCCCCCAGCCCATAGCCGATCAGGGCCAACCTCTTGCGCCGCCCAAACCAGTCGCTCAGCACGCCGGAAAACACCTTGACGATCAGTGCCGTCGCCTCGGCCAACCCTTCAAGCAAACCGATCATCAAGGCACTTGCGCCCAGACTTGTTACCATGAACAGCGGCAACAGGCTGTGGATCATCTCGGACGAGACATCCATCAACAGACTGACGAAGCCCAGAACCCAGATGCCAGCCGGGATCTGGCTCTTGTTGCGCAGGAACATGGCAAGGCCTTTCGAAAGACGGGCGAACGGATGCGGCGGGACAGTGCGGTGCTTGTCTTGGGATATGCAATACCCTCGCCCGTGCCGGAGCCTTACAAATCTGTAAACCGGAGGAAAGGCTGGCGTAACACCACCCCCGCAATCGGATCAGATGCGGTGCCCGTTGCCGGGGCGGGCTCTTCGGCTCTCGGAGCGGTAAGGATCAAGGCATGTTCCCCTCTGCGATCGAGATCTGGAACCAGAGCACGTTCCTCGCGTTGAACGCCGATGCGCAGTCTTCTGCACTCGCCATCACAGTGGCCCGACTGCTGGCGAACGGGTCCGTCGATCTGGCCGCCGCGTTGTTGATCGTCGCATGGGTCCGACGCGGCAGAGGCGTTCGCCTGGCCCTTCTGGATGCGGGTTTTTCGGCCCTGATTGGCCTCGGCATCGCCCAGGCCATCGCCGCAAACTGGTATCACCCCCGGCCCTTCGAGATCGGTCTTGGCCATCAATATCTGGCCCATGCTGCGGAAGCGTCGTTTCCCAGCGATCACGGAACTCTCTTGTTCGTCCTTGCCGTGGCGCTTCTTGTCCGTCCTGCGATGCGGTGGCTTGGGGCCGGGCTGCTGCTTCTGGGGATCATGGCGGCCTGGTCGCGCATCTATCTTGGCGTCCATTTCCCGCTCGACATGGTGGGGGCCTTCGGCGTTGCCCTCGTGGCCGGTTGGGTGGTCCGGCTGGCGGAAGGCCCGCTACATCGTCAGGCCTATCCGCTGCTTCTGTCGATCTACGAATCCTCCCTGCGCCGCCTTGGGCTGCCCCGGTCCGTCTTTCCGCGAGATTTGTGATCTTGGCTTCGATCGCTCAACGACCGATCAAAAGCGGCAAATCCGTTTTCACGGCCCCGTCGAACGGCAGAAGCATCGTCGCCGCGACGGCGGCCTTCTCGGCGGACAGTTGATCCGGCGCCAGTGCGGCCTCCTCCAATTGGGAAAAACCAAGGGCGATCGGGTCAAGCCGGTCTGCGGTGATCGACACCAGCAAAAGCGGCGCTGGTCCCTTGCCATCTTGAACGACCATACCGCCGTCGAAGGGACAAAGAGGCCAAGGATCAGCAGGGCCTCGCCGAAGGCCACGAGAAAGGCAAAGAGGATCGCAAGCGCCTGATGCGCGCCAAGGAAATCGACGAATTGAGAAAGCATCTGTGTTATTGCGCACCGACAATCCGCTGGAAACCCAGTTCGACCCGGAGGCCCGGGGCCGCGTCGCCCAGCACCAGATCGGCGCCGTGCAGGTCGGCGACAGCCTTGACTAGTGCAAGCCCCAGCCCCGTGCCTTCGGTCGTCCGGCTCTTTTCCAGCCGATAGAGTCGTCGCAACACCTTGCCGCGCTCATCGGCGGGAATGCCCGGACCGGTGTCGCGCACCGATGCGGTCACTTGCCCGGCGGTTCCCTGCACCATGCAGGTGATCTCGGTGCCGGGCGGGCAGTGGCGGATGGCGTTTTCGATCAGGTTGGCGAAGCTTTGGGTCAAAAGCTCTTTGTCGCCCTTGATCCAGGCGGCCTCCCCAGTATCCATCCGCAGGACATGGCCCGCATCCTCGGCCACCTCGGCATAGACCTCGGCCACATCCCGCATCACGGCAGCCTGATCGAGGGCAGCGAAATTCTCGCGCCGCGCGCCGGACTCGATCTGCGCGATGCGCAAGAGCGCCGAGAAGGTCTCGTTGATCCGGTCGCTTTCTGCGGCGGCGGCGGCCAGTTCATCCTCAACCGGCTGGCCCTTCGCCAGTTTGGAAGAGGCGGTTTCGATCCCGATCCGCAGCCGGTTCAGAGGGGTGCGGAGATCGTGGGCGATGTCGGCGCTGACCTGCCGCATCGCTTCGACCGAGCTTTCCAACCGGACCAGGCTAAGATTGATGGCTGTCGAAATGCGGTCAAGATCGTCGCCCCGGCCCGAGAACGGCAGGCGCGCCGAAAGATCCCCCTGAGCCACGCGGGCGGCGGCCACCTCGGCTTGCGACAGCCGTTTCTGCACCCGCGCGGCAAGCACGGCCCCCGCGGCGATGGTTCCGAGCAAGGCGAAAAGCGCGGCCCAGCCAAAAGCGCCCAGCACGATTTCCCGCAGATCATCCAGATCAGCATTGGTCAGGCCGATGGCCAGGCTATAGCGCCCGGCCTGCCCCGAGAACATCCGGTAAGGGTAGTCGGTCGCCACGCCGAGTTCGGCGGCCGGGATTGTCGACCAGCCGGGGGGAAGCACGGCATCCTTGATATTGCCCGCCAATACCTGGCCCGTTTTGTCCTTCAGCAAGTAGGCCGTCGATCTATCCGGGCTGGCCTTGATGCGGGCGGTGATGGCTTCGATCAGGTCGGTCTCGTCGCCTTGCAGGCTGGTCTGTTCGATGGCCGTGAAAATCTCGGTCACGCGGGCGTCCTGCCGCACAGTCAGCTGACCTTGCATCAGGCTATATCCCACTCCGCTGGCAAGGATCAGCGTCGTCAGGATGAACAGCGTCACCCCAAGCGCCAGCCGGAACGAACTATGCCGCCACAGATCAGCGGGGCGCATGGATCGAATAGCCCATGTTCTTGACGGTGTGCAGCAAGGCGATGTCAAAGGGCTTGTCCACCTTGGCGCGCAGGCGGCTGATATGGGTTTCCACAACCGAGGTCTTGGGATCGAAGTGGAAATCCCAGACCCGCTCCAACAACATCGTGCGCGTCACCACCCGGCCTTCGTTGCGCATCAGCACTTCCAGCAGGGTGAATTCCTTGGGAAGAAGCTCGATAGGCCGGCCCGCGCGTGTAGCCGTGCGGCGCATCAAGTCAAGCTCAAGGTCGGCCACGTGCAACACGGTCTTCACCTCTTGCACCGGGGGGCGGCGGGCGAGCGCGTTGATCCGCGCCATCAGTTCGGCAAAGGCAAAGGGTTTGGTCAGATAATCGTCGCCGCCCACCTCCAGCCCTTCGACTCGGTCGTCGATGCCGCCTAACGCGGTCAGGAACAGAACCGGCGTCCGCCGCCCCGCCGCCCGCAATGCGCGAACCAGCGACAACCCATCCAGCCCCGGGATCATCCGGTCGACCACCAACACGTCATAGGTTTCGCGCGTGGATTGAAACAACCCATCAGTGCCCTCGGCCAGCACGTCGCAGACATGGCCCTGTTCGGACAGGCCGCGGGCGACATAGTCGGCGACGGAAAGATCATCCTCGATCAGCAGGATACGCATGGGAGCTTTCGATTCTTCGTGGCGTGATTAGCAGACTGGATGCGAGGATGGCTTAACACCAAGCTTTCGCCCATCATACAAATCTGTAATCCGGTTGAAAGCTGGCGGCATAGCCTCGCCCCTAGACCTGTCCGAACCGGGGCATTCAGCCCCAAATCGGAGCACACTCATGAAACAGCTACTTCTTGCCACCGCGCTGATCGCGCTTCCCGTGGCAGGTTTCACCGGCTTTCAGGTCTATGAAGGCCGCGCCAATGCCACGGCCAATGCACCCGCGGCCAGCCTTGGCGACCTTACGGCCTTCGCCACCATCGTGACCGACGCTCAAGGCATTGCCGCCAAAGGCGATCTTCCGGGCGCGAAGGCCCGGATCAAGGATTTCGAAATCGCCTGGGATCAGGCCGAAGCCGGGCTGAAGCCGATGGACCCCAACCATTGGGGTATGATCGACGAAGCCGCCGATGCCGCCCTGACCGCGATCCGCGCGAAAACTCCCGGCCCCGCCGCCGTAAGCGAAACGCTCGCCGCTTTGCAGGCCACACTGGTCGATCAGCCGGTGGTGGCGAAATGAACCCAACATCCTTCGCAAATCTGGGCGATGCTCCCATGGCCGCTACGACCCCGATGAACCGCGTGCCCAAGGTGACCTTCGATTTCTGGCTGATCAAGCTGATGGCCGTGACCATGGGTGAAACGGCGGCCGATTACCTTGCTGTCAATCTTGGGTTTGGTCTGACGGCGACCTCGCTCATCATGACGGCGGTGCTGATCGGGGCGCTGGTCCTGCAATTTGGCCAGAAGCGTTATGTCCCGTGGAGCTATTGGCTGGCCGTGGTCTTGATCAGCATCGTGGGCACGCTGGTGACCGACAATCTGGTGGACAATTTCGGCGTCTCGCTGATCACCACGACGATTTTCTTCACCCTGGCCCTGGCCGCCACATTTCTACTCTGGTTCGCTTCCGAGAGAACGCTGTCGATCCATGCTGTCTTCACCACAAGGCGCGAGGCCTGGTACTGGCTGGCGATCCTGTTCACCTTTGCCCTTGGCACGGCCGCGGGCGATATGGTGGCCGAGCAATTCGGCCTGGGCTATCTGGCAACGGGCATCCTGTTCGGCCTGATCATCGCGTCGCTTGCGGTCGGATATTTCCTCCTCGGCCTCGATCCGATCCTAGGGTTCTGGTTGGCCTATATCTTCACCCGCCCGCTTGGGGCGTCCTTCGGCGATCTCTTGTCGCAACCCGTGCAGTATGGCGGCCTGGGATTCGGTACCATCATCACGAGCGCCCTGTTCCTGGCCGCGATCTTCGCGATCGTCGCCTACATGAGCGTAAGCCATGACGGCGAGGAACGCGCGGTGTTAAACTGACGCCTACTGCCTGACGCTTGCCTGGAGATTATGACAGGCCTGCGTCAGGCGGCAACCTCACGTCGGCACGTAACCATCGAGCCCAGAGAAGGTTCGACCGCAGTCCCTTTCGGGCGATTGCATCGTGAGCACCCGGCCTCTTACGAACAGATCATAGGCTTCGAGGTTCGGCGCACGGCGTTTTGGCAGCGGGCTTGCCAACGGCAGTGCGTCAGCCATAGCGCTGACGATCGTCGCCACCACCTCGTCCTGTAAGGCAAAAAACTCCGCGAGATCGCGGTCGAATCGGTCGGCCCAGACGTGGTTGCCATCGCGCGCGTCAATGAGCTGGACAGTAATGCGTACACGCATGGCGGAGCGTCGCACGCTGCCTTCGACGACTTAATTGACTCCCAGTTCCCTCCCTCGCCCGCGTAGCGGGCCGGTTTTGAGAGGCAGCATGGCGTGGCGCAACGTGGCGGCACGTCTGCTACGACGGCAATCCAATCCGTGCGCCTGTGAAGTGGCTCACTTTACTTGAGCTGGCATGCCGGTAAGATGGGAACCGGGTTTATCCCCTGTGAGGATGGCGATGCCGCGCTGGTTGATCTGGTTGGTGGCTGTGCTGGTGGTCTGGTGTTGGGCGCTTGATCCAGCCTTTGCTGGCAAGCGCGTGGCGCTGGTCGTTGGCAATGGCGCCTATCAGCATGTGGCGGGCCTGCCCAATCCCACGCGGGATGCCGCCGATTTGGCGAATGCCTTGCGCGGTATCGGTTTTGAAGTGAAGGAGCTTGAGAATGCCGACAAAGTGGCGTTCGAGGCGGCGTTAAGTGATTTCTCCGATGCGGCGGCGGGCGCGGACTTCGCCATCGTCTATTACGCTGGCCACGGTATCGAGGTAGACCGTCAGAAC
>JANLWG010000092.1:0-4187 GCA_031364405.1 Hyphomicrobiales bacterium | reverse complement strand
ACAGGCGGATCAAACACTGGTGGGAAGACCTGCCCTGCCGCCCCTGCGCGAGCCTGGAACTCATGCCTTATTTCTCAATTGGACTGCGTGAGCCCCGGCTCCGGCACTCCCCTCCGCTTCTCTTGCCGAGGCCGCCACCGGAAGCCGGTTTCGCGGCCACCCTCATCCGGTGCTTCGCACCAATTTCTCCCGCCACGGGCGGGAGAAGAGAAAGGGGATGCGCCTCACACCAGCTGCCGCACCAACCTTTCCATGAAGCCCTCGCATTTGCGGAGTTCGGAAACCTCGACATACTCATCGGGCTTGTGCGCCTGTTCGATCGAGCCCGGTCCGCAGATCACCGAGGGGATGCCGATCTGCTGGAAGAGGCCGGCTTCGGTGCAGTAGGAAACGGCGTGGGTGCCGTTGGCGCTGGCCAGGTACATCGCCAGATGTTCGGCGGGGGAATCTTTTTCGGGCGCCAATCCCGGCACGATGTTGATGGTCTGGTTGCCGATGCCGGTTTCGGCTGCGATGGCTTTCATGGCGGGTTCCAAACCGCGCGCAAAAGTCTCGAAGCGCGCTGGCACTTCGTGAGGGTCGGCATCGGGAAGCAATCTGGTTTCCCACTGGAAGGCGCAGCGGCGCGGGATGATGTTCTTGGCGGTGCCGCCTTCGATGAGGCCCACATGCACGGTCGAATGCGGCGGATCGAATCTTCCCGACGGATCGCCCTTGGCCTCGACATCGCGGCGGATGCGGTTGATCTCGGCCAAGAGCTCGCCTGCCACCATAATCGCATTGACGCCCTGATGGGTGAGGCTGGAATGGCCCTCGTGGCCGGTCACCTCGGTTGCAAACGTAACCGCACTCTTGTGGGCGTTCACCACTTTCATCGAGGTGGGTTCGCCGACCAGCACGGCGCGCGGTCTCGGCAGATGATCGCGCATGTGGGCAACCAGCGGGCGCACCCCCTTGCAGCCCACTTCCTCATCGCAGGAGAAGGCAAAATGAATGGGCGACTTGAGGCGGGCCGCCGTGAATTGCGGAACCATGGCGAGCGCCACCGCGATGAAGCCCTTCATATCGCAGGTGCCGCGGCCGAACAGACGGTCGCCCCGCGCGGTGAGCACAAATGGATCGCTGGCCCAATCCTGGCCATCGACGGGTACTACATCGGTATGGCCCGACAAGACGATGCCACCAGCAATATCGGGACCGATGGTGGCGAACAGATTGGTCTTCTTGCCGGCTTCATAATCGACGCGCAAATGCGCAACGCCCCAGCCGTCGAGATAGTGCTCGACGAATTCGATCAAGGGAATATTGCCATCGCGGCTGGTCGTATCGAAGGCAATGAGACGCTGCAGCAATTCTTCGGTGGTGAAAATCTGTCCGGTCATGATGCTCAATTGATCGAGGGTTTCTCGTGGGGGCTGTCGAGCGAGAACGGCGGGATCTCGACGTTGATCAAGGTGCCACTCGGGGTTCGCATCTGATAGGCCCCTACCATGAAGCCGGAGGATGTCTTGAGCGGGCAGCCAGAGGTGTATTGGAAAGTCTCGCCGGGTTTGAGCGTCGGCTGTTCGCCAACCACGCCGCTGCCTCGCACTTCCTGCACCTTGCCGTGGGCATCGGTGATTTTCCAATAGCGGGTGAGCAGGGTCACGGTTTCACGGCCATGATTTTCGACGGTGATGGTATAGGCCCAGACGAAATGACCCTCGTCGGGCTTCGACTGGCCCTCCAGATATTGCGGGTGGACGGTGATCTTGATGCCGTGGGTGACTCGCTCGTACATGATGGTAGTTTAGCGCAGTCGCCTGAGTTTTCCACCGCAGAACGAGACCCTTGCGCAAACCCGTGTAAATCCGCCATGTGAGACGATGGGACAGAGCCAACAAACAGCGCAAGGTATCCTGCCGGCCAAGGCGATCGCCGAGTATTGCGCCAAGGGGCATATCCGGCTGGAACGGGCCGCCGATGGCGACCAGATTCAGCCCGCCAGCCTTGATCTGCGGCTGGGCCAATGGGCCTACCGGGTCAGGGCATCATTCCTGCCCGGCCCGCGCCTGACCGTGGCGGAACGGCTCAAGGACCTGGTGCTGCACAAGATGTCACTCGCCGAAGGTGCGGTGCTCGAAACCGGTTGCGTCTATATCGTGCCGCTGCTCGAAAGCCTGTCTCTGCCCAAGGGCATATCGGCGGCAGCCAACCCCAAGAGTTCGACCGGGCGGCTTGATATTTTCACTCGCGTCATCACTGACTTCGCCCAGGAATTCGACACGGTGCCGCAGGCCTATGAGGGCCCGCTCTATGCGGAAATTTCACCGCGGACGTTTTCGATTCTGGCCCGCACCGGTTCGCGGCTGTCGCAGATGCGGTTCCGCGCCGGAGTGTCGACGGCCTCCGACGCCGTCATCCGCAAGCTCCATGAAATGGAGGGGCTCATATCGGAGGGCGAGGTCAACATCGACAACGGCCTGGCGCTGACTGTCGATCTCGCTGGCGGCAATGCCGAGACCCCGGTGGGATTTCGGGCCAAGCGCCATTCGGGCCTCGTTGATATCGACAAGAAAGCCCTGCTGGAGGTTGCGGATTTCTGGGAACCAATCTGGCGGCGGGGTTCACTGGTGCTCGATCCCGACCAGTTCTATATCCTCGCATCGAAGGAAGCCGTGCGGGTGCCGCCTGCCTATGCCGCCGAAATGGTGCCGTTCAATCCGCTGGTGGGCGAATTCCGGGTGCACTACGCGGGGTTTTTCGATCCCGGCTTCGGCCACCGATCCGGCCACGGCGAAGGCGCGCGCGCCGTTCTCGAAGTGCGCAGCCACGAGGTGCCGTTCATTCTGGAAGATGGCCAGATCATCGGCCGCCTTATCTACGAAGCGTTGACGCAAGCGCCGGAGCAAGTCTATGGCCAGGGCATCGGCTCCAATTACCAGCGCCAGGGGTTGAAGCTGTCGAAGCACTTCAAACCCTTCGATCCGGCCAGGCGATGACCGGACTGGACGGCGCGGCTGCGCTCAACTAGTCTGGCGCGCAACGCGGGCGTAGTTCAGTGGCAGAACGGTAGCTTCCCAAGCTGCATGTCGTGGGTTCGATTCCCATCGCCCGCTCCAATTATTGCGCGGCCCGGCACAGCTGGTGCGGATAGACACACTATCGCGGCTTCCGCCGCCGTCTCTGAAAGCTCGAAAGCCCGTGCTCGGTCTTGTTCCAGTGGAAGGGGGCAACGATGAACTGCCAGAGCGCCGCCCACGCGGCCACCGACATCAACAGCCAGTAGATTGGCATGGTGGCGAGCGGAAAAATCCAGCCGGTGATACCCAGCTGGTAAAGCGCCCGGCGTCCGGCGATGATGGCCACGCCGTAGCCTGAGACCAGGACCAACAGATTGAGGCCGGTCAGGGTTATGATGAAGTAGCTGGCGCCGGCCGGGAGGCCGGGCTGCAGAATGAAAAGTGCGAGCGTTACCGCCATGCAGATGGGATGCAGCAGGGCTGAACCGAAAATGCCAATGGTGAGCGCCTGGGCCGCCCAGAAACCCGAGGGGCCGAGATCCTCCAGGAGTCTGACGGGCCGGCGCATGTG
The DNA here is from genome assembly GCA_031364405.1 of Hyphomicrobiales bacterium. Classification (GTDB taxonomy): domain Bacteria; phylum Pseudomonadota; class Alphaproteobacteria; order Rhizobiales; family Aestuariivirgaceae; genus Aestuariivirga. The sequence continues at coordinate 614 of JANLWG010000092.1, read as the reverse complement.
CACCAGCCAGGTGGCGAGGAAACCCTTGAGCCAGCGGGTGCGCTGATTTAGCCAGTTCACTGGCTGCCCATTGGCTTCTTCATAGGTTCGTGCGGCAAGCGTTGCCGTCTCGTAGCCGGCGCGCGCCAGGCGGAGGCCCAGATCGGCATCTTCGGTTACATTGAAGGGATCCCAGGCGCCAACCTCTCGCAGGACATCGACGCGAAAATGATTGGACGTGCCGCCCAGCGGCAATGGCAAGTGATGATTGGCAAGGGTAGGCAACAGCAGGCCGAACAGGATCGCATATTCAATGGTGAACTGGCGGGTGAGCGGTATTATGGCGCAAACGCCACAAAGGCATTTCAACTGGACAGGGTTTGTTCTTTAAGCTTCGCTCTCGGTCGGCGCTGATTTCTCTTGGAGAGGTTCTTCTCGAAGCCAGTAACCTTTGCTATCGATATTGATGAATCTCCCCTTATTCCTCCAAGCAATAGTGCCAATATACCTAGGTTTATCGTCGTAGGGGATTTCCACGTCCCGACGCTCAAAGGCAGCAACGATTTCGCCCCTTGTCATGGGTCGCCCAACCTCCCGAATCACTCGGGCCATTGTCAACGCCGGAGTGAATCTGC
>JANLWG010000305.1:0-1504 GCA_031364405.1 Hyphomicrobiales bacterium | reverse complement strand
CCGCCGCCTCACTGTGATCGCCGTCGCCGACGTGGTCGGTTACTCGCGGCTGATGGTAGCCGATGAGGTGGGCACACTCGCGGTGCTGAAGCAGCGCCGCGCGGAAATCCTCGAACCTACGGTGCGGGCCCACGGCGGGCGCATCGTCAAGCTGATGGGCGACGGCGTGTTGCTTGAATTTGCCAGTGCGGTGAATGCAGTGAAGAGTGCCCTCGAACTGCAAACCAAATTCGCCGGGGCTAACCAGCCCCTGCCCGAGAACCGCCGCATCGTCCTGCGCATCGGCATCAACCTCGGCGATGTCATCGGCGAAGGCTCCGACATCTACGGCGACGGCGTCAACATCGCCGCCCGGCTGGAAGCGCTGGCGGCGCCCGGCGGTATCGTCGTGTCCGCCACCGTGCATGATCACGTAACCGGCAAGCTCGCGTTGGCGTTCGACGACCTCGGCGAGCGCACTCTCAAGAACATCCAGAAACCCGTGCGGATATATCGCGCCAGGCAGCAAGCACAAGTTGCCGCCGAACCAGCTGCACGGGACTCAAACGTCCGGGCGTCCATTGCCATTCTTCCCTTCGCCAATCTCGGCGACGATCCGGCACAGGGCTACTTCAGCGATGGCATCACCGAGGACATCATTACCGAACTGTCGCGCTGGCGGCTTCTGGCGGTGCAATCGCGTTCGGCTTCGTTCCGCTATCGCGGCATTGCGGTCGACATGAAGCAGGTTGCCCGCGAATTGAATGTCCGTTACATCGTCGAAGGCAGTGTCCGGCGGATGGGTGAGCGCGTGCGCATCACCGCACAATTGATCGATACCGAAACCGGCAACCATGTCTGGGCTGAGAAGTTTGACCGGGAAGTGGCTGATATTTTCGCGGTTCAGGACCAGGTAGTACGCACGATCGTCAGCACGCTCGTGGGCCGGGTTCAAGCTGCAGATGCCGAGCGGGCGCGCCGGAAACCACCGGCGAGTTTGGCCGCCTATGAGTGTGTTCTGCAGGGCAATGCACTGCCATGGAGCGATCCAGCAGGCGAGGCGGAGGCAACACGGCTGTTTGCGACGGCAATTGAGATCGATCCCGGTTATGGTTTCGCACACGCCATGTTGGCCGTAATGTATTACCGGAGTTGGACAAACGACTTTGGCAACTCGGATGCAGCACTCGACGATGCGTTGGGCTTGGCGAAGCGGGCGGTTGAACTTGATGCAAACGAAAGCAGTATCATTTCCACATTGGGCTTTGTCTATCTGCTCCAGCGTTCACATGACTTGGCGCTGCAATACATCCGGCGAGCTGTCGAGATCAATCCGAATAACCAGTGGACCACTGGTGATATGGGGATCGCTCTGATTTATGTCGGTCAGGCTGAAGAGGCACTGGGCTGGTTCAGGCGCGCCAGGGAAATTGATCCGTATTTCGATCCATCTTGGTACTGGTCCAGCCTTGGCCGGGCCTACATGGTCTTGCACCGGTATGAAGAAGCCTTGGCAACGTTCGGG
>JANLWG010000287.1:0-8170 GCA_031364405.1 Hyphomicrobiales bacterium | reverse complement strand
AACGTCATCTGATCCGCCGCTCCACCCTCTACAACCTCAGGATCGAGGCCATGGCGACATGGAACACTGCGACATTGTCGGCATGATGTTCAACATCTGCACGACAATTTTGCGACCAACCAACGTTAACTTGTCAAACCCGCGAAGGAGGCAGCTTAGGGCCAACGGACATTTGCTCAGACGATGTCGATACCCGCAACTCTTGCACGGTCCATAACTAGCGTCTAATTTGGCGCATGGTCACAGTTGTGGAAACACTCGATCTAAATGTCATTGCCCGTGACGTCGTCGCTTCCCTGGCAAGCCATAGTCAATTGCCTACCTTCTCCTCTCGGCCTGGAGGATTGGTTCTCGCTGATGCCTATCGCGTCACCTCTCTGCTCCGCTCTGCCTTCGAGGCGCGTGGTGAAAAAATAATCGGCCGAAAGATTGGCTTTACGAACCGCAAAATGTGGAAGGTGTATGGCGTCGAAGCACCGATTTGGGGCTATGCTACAGACCACACTACATTTGAGCTGGCGCATACGCAGGTTCAACGCGTCAAGAACTTCGCCGCACCACGCATCGAGCCAGAAATCATGTTCGGCCTGAAGGCCGCGCCATTGCCTGGTATGGACGAAGCCTCGCTACTCGATTGCATTGAATGGGTGTCGCTCGGTTATGAAGTTGTGCAGTCAATTTTCCCCGATTGGAGATTCGCGGCCCCGGATACGGTTGCCGCAAATGGCTTGCACGGAGCCCTGCTGGTGGGAGCCCATCACGCAATCTTGCCGCGCAAGGCAGAATGGCGACACGAATTAGCAACGTTTGAGGTCGAACTCTATTGTAACGGGAAATTGAGCCAACGCGGTAGTGGCGCTCTTGTGCTCGATAGTCCACTACTTGCGTTGCGCCATCTGGTTGAACTACTCGCGAGCGATTCGTACAATCCACCATTGCGTGCGGGTGAAATCATTTCGACAGGAACGTTGACGCTCGCAATGCCGGTCAGTTCAGGCGAAATCTGGACTACGAAGGTTTCCGGCATTCCGCTTGAAGATATCTCCCTCGCCTTTGAATAGCCTCTGACTACCAGGGTCAATCTCGTCGGTATGGTGATGTCCGGGCCACGTCGGCTTACCCCCGCTATTGCAGGCTAATTGTGAAACCTTGCAATAGACAGCTAAGGGCCTCAAGCAGTCATTCGTGCACATCAATTTACAGATCCTCATAGATGATACCCTGCGGCGGATCGCCGACCTGCGGCCGCTGCCTGATCCTTCACCGGTGTGAACGGCCCGGTTGTCATGCGTTGCAGCGAAAACCAAAGGACAGCTATGCCTTGATGAAAGCAAAATCGACTCGGCACGCAACGTGCAGATATCACCGCTTTGACGGATCGCCGACGCCATTTGCCAAGGTCCGGTCTTGCAACCGATGCCAGTTTGCGCAAAACTCGGTCTCAACAGGCCCGTCATCCGGTGCTTGTCGGTAAATCAATATCAACCGGAGTGATTGTCATGGCGCATAACGTTGCAGCTGACTTTGGGTTGAACTCGCGCGTGGCGTTGGTAACCGGGGCGTCGCGCGGCATTGGCAAGGCTTGCGCCCTGGCGCTGGCCAGTGCCGGTGCCGACATCATCCTTGGTGTCCGGGACATGGTGGGGTGTGGCGCGCTGGTGAATGAGATTTCGGCTATGGGGCGAAAGGCCGTGCCGACCGCCATGGATGTTACAAACCTGGCGCAGGTTCGCGCCTCGGTGACGGAGGCCGAGCGTCGCTTCGGGCGCATTGATATCCTGGTCAACAATGTCGGGCTCGGGCCGGAAAATCTGGCCGAGAATGTGCGCGAGGAGGACTTCGATCTCACCGTCAACATCAACCTGAAGGGGACGTTCTTCACAACCCAGGCGGTGGCGCGCGGCATGATCGCGCGAAAATTCGGCCGGATCGTCAACATCAGTTCGCAGGCCGGCAGCGTGGTGCTCAAGGGAGAAGCGATCTACTGCATGTCGAAGGCGGCAATCAATCATCTTACCCGTTGCCTCGCCTACGAGTGGGCGCCGCATGGGATAACCGTGAACAGTGTCTCTCCCACTTTCATTCACACCGACGGCACGGCACCCGCCCTGGCGGATCCACAGTTCCGGCTACAGGTGCTCAATCACATACCACTCGGCCGCATCGGCGAACCGAAGGATGTCGCTGGCGCCGTAGTGTTTCTCGCTTCTCCGGCTGCCTCGCTCGTGACGGGCGCCAATCTGCTTGTCGATGGCGGCTGGTCCGTGGCTTGAAATCAGGCGCTTGCTGGTTGAAGCTGGTGCGGGCCGGTTAAACGGATTTACACAATGAGATCAAACTATCAAACGAACAAGTGGTCCGGCATTCAGCTCGGAGCCAGCTCGGGTCACAAGGGATGTTGCTGAATTACATTCAGTTGGGCTGCTTCGGGTCATTCACGCCGGTTGCCCGATGTCCAGGCCACGTCGGCTTACCCCCGCCATTGCAGACCAATTTCGAAACTACGAAGTAGGCAGCTAAGGGCCATGAACGGACTCATGTACCGAGGAAAACAGCGTTTCCATTCGATCATTTGGTCGACCCATACGGGGAGATTGGACTGCCATTACTTTCCTAATCTGTCTTCCTCCTGATTAGTGGTGATGGAGCAGCTCTTCGTCTCAACTCATATCAAACACGCGCGCGACGATTATAGCGAAGTGCGCCTGCGACGCTGTCAATTCGTGGTAGGCCTCCGAATCATGGCGGCAGACCAGCCTTCAGCAGACCCTCAAGCCAAAGGGCGGCGACAGCTTCAGTTCCGAACGGCTTATTCGACACATATTCTTGGCAGCTAAAATTCGGCCTTGCAGCCAGCACCTCGACAACAAGGCTCTTCGCCTCCTCCGACATACCGGCCATTGCGCAGCAGGCCGCAGCAACTATTCGTTGCCCATGCGCATTGCTCGAGTTTCCTGTGGTCTCGTTGAGCGCAGAAACTGCCTCTGAATAGCGGTGCGCCACGTAGTACGCCTCGGCTCGGAGCACACTGTACCAATCTGGGTAGAGGGGATTGAGACGGATAGCCCGATCAGACCATTCGAGAGCCTCCGTCGGTCGTCCCAAGAGAGCGTACAAATCGCAAAGAGTAGCAGGGTGGTAGCTATTGTTAGGGTTCAAATTTGAAGCCTGTATCAGGTGAGTTTCGGCGCGATCGAATTGTCGATTATTCATGTAGCACATACCAAGGACGGCGTAGCCGCCGCTTTCGGCTGGATCGAGTGCGATGCTGCGTCTGGCCAAAGCAAATGCAGCATCCAAGTCCGCCTTCTGTTTTGTTTCGTGCCAGCTGTTGAGGTGAACAAGTGCCAGCCAAGGATAGGGCATTGAGAATTCCGGATCGAGTGCAATCGCATTCTCCAAGTAGCTCTGCGCCTTTTTCATACCCTCATTTGTAAACTTCTGATGGTGCTCAACACCCCTGAGATAATAGTCATATGCGTTTAAATCATCAGTAGGCTTGCGCTTAAGTTGGCCTCGTGTGTCTGCCTCAATTCGCCCAATAAGTGTTGCCGCCACCGTATGAGTGACTTCATCCTGCACTGAAAAAAGATCTTTCAGATCTCTGTCATACCGATCTGCCCAAACATGAGCTCCGTCAATGGTATTGATAAGCTGTGCGGTAATGCGGATGCGGTCACCCGATTTCCTTATGCTGCCCTCCACAAGATACTGAACACCAAGTTTGCGGCCAATCTCACCCACATCGACCGGCTTTCCCTTGAATACGAAGGACGAGTTGCGAGCAATTACTAACAACTGCCGAAAACGCGACAACTCAGTGATGATGTCTTCGGTAATACCGTCGCTAAAATACTCCTGTTCTGGATCACCACTCATGTTTACGAAGGGAAGAACCGCGACTGATGGTTTTTCTTTTGTGGTGCCGAGGCGTAAAGCTGTGGGGTTGCTGTTCCCGCCTGTTCCGGCGCGGTAGACCCTCACTGGCTTCGTGATGTTCTTGAGGGCGTGCTCACCAAGATCGTCAAACTCCAGCGTCAGCTTGCCGGTGACATGATCGTACACGGTGGCGGATACCACGATGCCGCCGGGCTCTGCCAGACCCTCCAGCCGCGCTGCCACGTTGACACCATCGCCGTAGAGATCGCCGCCGTCGACGATGACGTCGCCGAGATTGATGCCGATGCGCAGGACGATGTTCAAGTCCTCCGCCACGCTCTGGTTGGCCTCAGAAAACCTCTTTTGCACTTCGACCGCGCACTGTACGGCATCCACGGCACTGGCAAATTCCACCAGCACACCATCACCCATCACTTTGACGACGCGGCCATTGTGCTGAGCAACCACTGGAGCCAGCACATCGTGCCGCCGCGCCTTGAGGGCGGCCAGTGTGCCAGCTTCGTCGATCTCCATGAGGCGCGAGTAACTCACCACATCAGCGGCCAGAATCGCGGCAAGGCGGCGTCGGGTGCGAATTTTGGCCATGTAACTTGAGCACCTTCAGAAAGTTCGGCACGCGTGATTGTATTGGTACTCTGGCCTGGTGTCTATCCGACTGGAATTCTGTTGGGGGTCAATTGCGCCGGTGGCACGATCTCCACATCATGTCAGCTTCGGCTCTGCGTCCGTCGTTGATGATGAGGCGCGATTGTGCGCAGGCGGCCATTGCCCTGACAACTTCGTCCTGTGTTTCGAATAGTTCGACGACATCCCGGTCGAATTTCTCTGCCCACAGGTGGGTAAGCGGAAGCCCGCGCTTCAACATAGAGGGAGGTTAGGCCCGGCCCAATGCAGCCATTCCCGGGTAGCGGATCAGTTTGAATTTAGCCACCTCAAAGATACAACGCATGCCACCATCAGCCCGGATACCAAACCTTGCGCGGATCGTTCGCTGCGCGCTTGTAGGCCCAGGCCGAATCAATGAGCGTCTTCAATTCGTAGCGCGGCTGCCAGCGGAGTTCGAATTTGGCCTTGCTGTTATCCATCCAGTTCGAGTGAAATGCGCTGGGAATATCGATGGAACCAAGACCTCGCGTTTCCTTCAGGTAGGACGCGACGGCGCCATAGTCCACAGGTTCGTCCATGCAAATGTTGTACAGGTTTCCGGTGGTGGCTGGATTGTCGAGGGCCGCCAGAATTGCGTCGGTCAGATCGTCGACATGCACGAAATTCCGCTTCAAGGGGCGGCCATGTGAATCCTGGAGCAACGGCACGATCCCCTCCGTTCTGCAACGTTCAGCGACTGCCGGAGCCACAAGTGAGTTCCACACGGGACCGCCAAAGACGTCATCGCCAAATGACAGGGTGAAGCGGAAGTCATCCTTTTCCATGATCCATGGTGCCCGCAGACAACAGCCGTTCAAGCCATACTGAATGCCGAACTGGGTGAGCATGACCTCTTCGAGCACCTTCGACAAAGCATAGCTGCCAGGATATGCCATGTGCGGCGTGAGTTCGGTGAGCGGGCCTTTGTGTTTGTAAAAGAAGTGACCCACGGCGGCATCGCCACCGATGAGAATGAATTGTTTTGCGGCAGCACTTTGGCGGAACGATTCAAGCAACCAGAACAGTCCCTTGACGGTCACATCCATGACAATTTCGGGGATTTCCTTGCAGGTCGCGAGGTGAACGACATGGGTCACGCCAGTCATGGCCCGGTCTACGGTTTCGCGATCAGCTATGCTACCCGTAACCACATCGATCCTGGTGGTCCCGGCCATGGCGCGGTTGTGACAGAGCGCGCGAATACGGGTACCGCTCCATCGCGGCTCGGCAAGAAGCTTTGCAATCAGATTCGTTCCGACCTTACCGGTTGCGCCAGTCACCAAGAGCAGCATTGTATTCTCCTTCACCCGGCATCCACCTGATGACCGATTTTGTCGGAAGAGTGCGTTATTGACAAGACCGATCCTTGGCCGTGTGGGCGCCGATGTCTCAAAGCCCGTCACATCTGCCCATTCCGCGCCATGGAGGTAGATTTCGATTTCATTGAAACACACTTGTCGCTTGGCTTTCGTTGGGACTCATGACAACCGATCTCCTCACGCGGTAATGGAGTGGGCGGCGGCTGCAGTTTCGCAATTAGCCGCAAGATTGTAAAAGCCGGAGCAATAATCTCTCACTGAAGCGGCCGATTGGTTTGGCTGCGCCGGAGTAAAACTGCGGCAGTTAGAGTCCTCTGCGTGAGTCGGCAGGGGGCAGGGGATGAAGACAGTGTAGCTATACGCGCGGGTTCGGCATACGGTTATGATCGAGGGGATCAGCGAGCGTGCTGCACTCTTACTCCGGTCAGTCGCTGCAGATTTACTCCGGCGCGGACTGGTGGCTGTTTCTGCAGGGCGAGACCACCGGAACACATGCCAGAGACCGGGCGATCGCCTGATGTGTGGCAATCCAGATGGCGAGGGGGGCTTGCCAGAAATATCGGTTAGTGGAAAACTCGATTTCACAAGGCCAGTCATTGGGTGAAAGTCGGCTTGATTTTCAATTGGCATTGAAAACGAGAAACGGAAGGGGAAACAAAGTGCAAACCGTAATCAAGCTAAACAACAAGAACAAAGTGCAACCCATCACTACTGATCTCGAAGGCTGGAAAGTCGTAGCAGGCAAGCCTTCGATGAAAACATGGATACTTCATACATCTGCTGACGGCAGCATGATCTCAGGTTGTTGGGAAGCCAAGCCCGGCACCTATCATGCCACCTATGCCGCCTATGAGTTTGTACATTTGATCAGAGGAAAAATCACGATCACACCCGACGGCGGCAAGCCCGTCAGTGTCGGACCCGGCGACGCCTTTGTGGTTGAACCCGGTTTCAAAGGCACATGGAAAATCAAAGAGAAGGTGTTCAAACATTTCGACATCAAGCTAAAGTAGTAATGCCTTGGCCGTGTCTTGCTGCCAAGCGAGGTGCTCAATCAACTCGGTGTAAGGGGCTGGAAGCAGGTGCTTCCATGGAGACTGCACCTCCTTCTTCGCAGTTCCGCTGCTCACCTCGAAAGCGCTGCGGCAATTCTCTCCCACTCTGTCTCGATATCTGTCGCACGGACTTCGCTGACCCGCCTGTACCAATAGGCGGAATTGGTCTCGTCCCCTTCGATCCAATGCACCAGCGCATGCATGAGATCGTACGCATGATCGCCTTCCCTGATCTGGCATAGTTCATGCGCCTTTCGCCACTCCGGCCCCAAGGCCAATCCCCCTTTCCTCAGCCACCACAGAGCTTGCAGAGGCGGAGACAGCGAGATTGGTGGCACCTCGCTCGTAAGGGTGAATAGGTTTGGGTTTTTCAAGTTGATGCCCCAACAATATTGCCCTGACTATAATTTAAGTGTTCTACGCTCCAGATTTGCATCAAATAGAACGATAGGAAACTCTTGCGTTAGTGACAGAGCACCAGCAGGCGCCGTTCAACTCATCACCGCAACCTTCAGCCGTCTTGAAGAAACGGATAGACTACCGCGTCTTTGATACGCCAGATGAATTCAGGAATGAGGTCGAGACGCGGATATTGGGCGGGATACAATTGGCGCAGTGCAATGTTGATGACCATAATAAGATAGACATATTTGATGCCATGGACGACGAATTTTGCTGAATTAGTCATGGGAGTAACCCGGCCGTCCATGTCCGCGCTAAATACGGCCTCCACTGTTTTGATGGCGTCGACAAGTGGATCGTCCGCGCGGCCGGTACAGTTGCCATTGACACCTACATTTCTCAAAGTAGGCCAAATTTTACTAGCCGGATGCCATTGCGCCATCTTGTAGAAACTCCACTGCACAAACAAGACATCGTCGGATTTGTTCAATCCGTTTAACCCCACAACACCATCGATGTTCCAGTAGAAGACCGGCCCTTTCGTTGACTGTGCAAATGCCGGGTGCATTTTGACCCTCCCCTGATTTGACGACCGTCAGCCGACAGTCGCTTGATGACATCCCCTTTGAGAATAAGCTTTGCGCAAACTTGCATCTGTTGCAAGACCGCCAATTGAGAAGATACCCCCTTCACCTCTGGTAGTACACGGGTATTGTCAGGATAATAGCGGCTGATCTGGTTCGCCATGGACTACGCGAGCGTTTGGGGCTTTGATACCCTCGCTCAACGCGAGATCGCGACAGATGAAACTGATTTCCTATGCTCGCCACCGGTTTCCAGCAGATGTTA
>JANLWG010000286.1:0-8391 GCA_031364405.1 Hyphomicrobiales bacterium | reverse complement strand
AACGTCATCTGATCCGCCGCTCCACCCTCTACAACCTCAGGATCGAGGCCATGGCGACATGGAACACTGCGACATTGTCGGCATGATGTTCAACATCTGCACGACAATTTTGCGACCAACCAACGTTAACTTGTCAAACCCTGAGGATCGGCGGGCAGAGGATGTATCTCTGGCGGGCCGTCGATGACGAAGGCGAAGTCCTCGATATGCTGGTGCAAAAGCGGCGAAACAAGCGGGCGGCATTAAGATTCCTCCGGAAACTGCTAAAGCGCCAGGTCACCCATCCTGAGACAATCGTCACTGACGGCTTGGCGTCCTATGGCGCCGCAACATGCGCGCTCGGCTGTTCTGTTCGTAACCGGCCCGGGCGGCTGCGAGAAAACAATCGCGCCGAGAATTCGCATCTGCCGATCCGGCGCCGTGAGAGAAAACAGCAACCGTTTAAATCGCAAGGTTCCGCCCAGAGGTTTCTCGCCACCCATGCCGCTGTCTACAATTACTTCAATGTCCAACGCCATCTGATCCGTCATCCCACTCTTGTGGCAAGCTGAGCGTGACTGGGCGGGAGGCCACGCCCAGAAGCCTCCCGGGCATCTCGATCAGGATGCCGATCGTCGAAGTGGTGCCGATATCGAGGCCGAGTACGCAGGTCATCGGAGGCACTAGCGGAGGGTCTCGACAAGGTCCATGAAGCGTTTTACGCGCGTGCCATCGACCGGGTTCCAGGTAATACCATCAGTTTTGAAGTGCGTGCCAATTATGACGCCGCTGGCAAGCGCGAGAGTGTTGCGCACGTTGTCGATATTGACACCGGTGTTGGCAAACACCGGCACATCGCGCACAGCGGAACAGACTTTCTGCAATTGCGACTGGTCTGCGGGTTCGCCGGTGACCGGCCCGGACACCAGAATGGCATCTGCCAACGAAGAGAATACAGCACTGCGGGCGCGCAACTCGATCGGCCGTGCGTCAAGGGAGTGGGCAAACTCGGCATTGATATTGAACAATAACTTCATGTCGCTGCGGCCAAGATTGCGGCGGAGCCGGGAAGCCGACGCACAATCGGGCACCCACATCCCCATGTCAGACGCAAAGACTCCGGTGAATATCTCGCGCACAAAGTGAGCCCCAGTCGCCACGCCGATCGCGACGCTGGCATTCGGGTCCCAGAGATAATTCACGCCAAAAGGAATCTTTAGAATGGGCTTTACAGCCTGTATCACGGCCGTCATCGCCGCCACACCTTCGGCGGATGCCTTGAATGCATAGGGCCGATCATTTTCATTGCCGAACATGATGGCGTCCACACCGCCACCCTGAAGCTGCTCAATGTCCTTTGCGACACCGTCGATCAGTTTCTGCATGCCACCATCGGTCTCATAGAGTGGCGCGCCGGGTAAGGCCCCAATATGAGCCATGGCAATCACAGCCTTCTTCTTTTGGCCCAAAAACTCAAAGACCATCGTCTTGTTCCTTCTGGTTAGTTGATTACAAGGTGTTCAGGCAGTCGCTGCCACAACTACGACTCGCACAGTCGCGTCTTCCAACGCATTTGCGATCGAAGGGGGTGGAGCTGCATCGGTGATCAGCATGTCAAATCCATTGAGCGGTGCAATATGGACCAGGGACATATGCTCAAATTTCGAAGCATCACAAAGCACAACCTTGATGCCGGAGCGGCGCAGGTAAACTCGCTTCATGTCAGCATCGTCAAAGGAATAATCGAAGATACCGCCGCTGGTTAAGCCGGAAACCCCCAGGAATGCGATGTCGAACCAAAGCTCCTGGAACTGTTCCATCGCTGTGCGCCCGCCGACTGACATTTCGTCGCGGCGCATGCGCCCTCCGGGAAGATAGACCTCAGCGACATGCGTAGCCAACTCGGCGGCAATGCGCACGCTGTTTGTGAATATTTTTGCTTGAGCCTCTCCATGCAGATGCGTTGCAAGCAGAAAGGTGGTCGTGCCAACATCCAGAGCGATGGTCTTGCATCCTGCCGCCAGCTGGGCCGCGTTGGCGGCAATGCGCTGCTTCGCGTCATATTGACTTTGCATCCGCGCCTCAAAGAGAGGCTCGTCGCGGTCGATCACAGTCCGCCAGTTCTTGCCGGTATCGACCGCACCACCATGAATACGCGTCAGCCTGCCTTCGTTCTCTAGGTCGATTAGGTCGCGCCGAATGGTCATGTCGGATACGCCCAGATCATGCGCCATGGCGCTGACCTGCACAGTTCCGATAGCCGCCAGTCTGCTGAGAATATGGACATGGCGCTGCTGTGCCAATGGGCGGAAACCATCGGATGAACGCTGCCCCGGATGTCTTGCCGGCACACTACGTTCACTCTGCCTCCTGGTCATCTGCAATGTTCCTCAAGCTCGCCTCAGTTAGCGGACTATCGGCAATTCAATATCAAAAACTCGCATAAATTCCAACATTAAACCTCTTGTGTTGTGCGATTTTGTTGAAATATACTTACATCATTCCACCTTGTGAGGAACCGCACGTGTCGAGTTCACCGACTTTCCTAGAACTTGCCGGAAAGCGAGCCATAGTGACAGGCGCAGCCACTGGCATCGGGCGGGCCATTGCGACGGCGATTGCACGGCAGGGTGTTCGCGTTGCGGTTTGCGACATCAATTTTGATGCGGCGGAAAGAACCGCTGCGGATATTGCCGGAGCCTCCGCCGTGGCAATCGACGTCACCAAACGCGCCAGCGTCGAATCCGCCTTTTCAAATGTGCAGAGACTGTTCGGCGGTTATGAGATATTGGTGGCCAATGCGGGCGTCTCGACCATGCAGCATGCTGTTGACCTGTCGGACGAGGAATGGGATTTCAATTTCTCGGTCAACGCCCGCGGTATTTTTCTCACCAATCAAATTGCCGCCAGAAATTTCATCGCACAAAGCGCCGGGGTGATCGTCAACACAGCCTCATTGGCTGGCAAGGTTGGGGCACCGTTGCTTGCCCACTATTCAGCCAGCAAATTCGCCGTGCTCGGCTGGACCCAGGGGCTGGCGCGCGAACTCGCGCCCCGTGGAATACGCGTGAACGCCGTATGTCCCGGCTTTGTAAAAACCGGCATGCAGTCGCGCGAGATAGAATGGGAGGCAAAGCTCCGCGGCATCACAGCCGAACAGGTCATCAACGAATACGTAGCACAGACTCCACTTGGTCGGCTCGAGACGCCGGAAGATGTGGCAGACGTGGTTGTGTTCCTATGTTCAGACAGCGCCCGCTTCATGACTGGCCAGGGGGTCAATGTCACGGGTGGCGTCAGGATGGATTGACGCTGCCATGAAAAAGATTGCAAAAGCCGCGATCCCACACGTCATCCTCACAATCTTTTCATTGGCAATTCTCATGCCGTTGATATGGCTGCTGCGGGTAAGCCTGACTGATCGTCTTACCGCCTACAAGATTCCGCCTGAGGTCGGGACGCTCGGTCTCATGAACTACTATGAGATATTTGAACGCTATTCATTTGTTAGTTGGTTCGTCAACAGTCTCCTGATAGCACTGCTTGCTACCGCCATCTCGCTGCCGCTCGCCACCGCCATGGCCTATGCCTTCGCACGTTTCAATACCGGCGGTTTCCTGCTCCGGCTCGGCATGCTGGCGAGCCAAATGCTGCCTCCCATCATCATTGTTTTGCCGCTCTTCGGTGTCTTCCTGTTTGCCGGCTTGCTGCAGACCCGTTCTGCCCTGGTCTTCGCCCATCTCACAATCGCTTTGCCATTTCTCACATGGATACTGGTCTCATTCTTCGAGGGCGATGTCGCCCGGCTCGAGGAGGCCGCAAGGGTAGATGGCGCCAGCCGCTGGCAGGCGTTTCGCCTGATCGCCGTTCCAGTCGCCGCTCCAGGCATTCTTGCGGCGGGCCTCCTCGGATTTATCCTGAGCTGGAACGAATTTCTTTTTGCGCTAGTGCTGTCCGGACCCGGCACACAGACGTTGCCGGTGGGGCTGGCCAGTCTTGAAACCCATGCTGGAGTGGAAATCGCTCCGCTGGCAGCAGCGACTGTCGTATCGCTACTGCCGGTATTTGCACTGCTACCGTTCCTGCGCAAACATCTTATCAAAGGGTTGTCACTTGGAGCCCTCAAGTGAACAGCAATCAATGACTGGGCTGATGAGGGAGATGAAAATGCTTAGACAATTTCTACTTGTTTTCGCGCTGGCTGGCGGGCTTTCGGCGCAGGCATGCGCCGAGACCGTCACGATTCTGATGGAAGGCGTTCCGGATACGGAATATGTCAAAACCCTGGTGCCGGAGTTCACCAAGGAAACCGGAATTGACGTCAATCTCGAAGTCGTCAACTACGCTGAAATGCACACCAAGCTGGTGCCGCAGCTGGTTGCCGCGAAGGGCAGCTATTCAGCGCTCGTCGTCGACTTCTATTGGGTCGGAGAGTTTACCAAGGCAGGCTGGCTCCAGCCGCTTGACGACCGCATCGCCACCGACAAATTCGACACCTCCGTCTATGTACCGAAGATGATGGACCTTGTCGGCAAGGTCGACGGCGTCACCTATATGTTGCCATTCTACAATTATGCCATGGGCCTGCTCTATCGTAAGGACCTCTTGACAGATCCGAAAAACCAGGCTGATTTCAAGGCCAAATATGGCATAGAATTGGGCGTACCCAAAACTTGGGACGAATATCTCAAGCAGGTTGAGTTCTTCACCAAAGACGGCATGTATGGCGTCGTAAATCAGGGTCTGCGTCCCGATCCGATTGCCATGGAATGGTCGAACTATCTATTCGCCAATGGCGGGGAATATCACGATGACAACTGGAACCCCACGCTCAACAATGAGGCTGGCGTGAAAGCCGTCGAGCAATACTCCACGAATATTGCGAAGTATGGACCGCTCGGGGCTGCGAGTTTCTCCTTCGACGAAGCTTTCAACGTGATGGCGCAGGGCAAAGCCTACAGTTATATCACCTATAACTTCTTCCGCGCCGGGATTGACGACCCATCGAAGTCGTCAGTTGTTGGCAAGGTTGAGATAATGCCAGTTCCGGGCCCCACGCCCGAAAAGGGCGGTAGCCTTAATGGCGCGTGGGGTTGGGCCATTCCGAAATCCAGCCCGAATCCCGATGCGGCCTGGACATTCCTGAAGTGGGTTGAATCGCATGAAACCGCCAAAAAGCGCGCGTTGCAAGGTGGCTCGCCAACCCGTACCGACGTTTTCGACGACCCTGATGTGAACGCCAAATATCCCTACGCACTGGCATTAAAAAAAATGCTGCTGACCAGCCATAACTTCCCGGTCTTCACCTATACGCCCCAGTTGGTGGAAGTGCTTGGACGCGAGCTGAGCCTTGCGGTAGCCGGGGAAAAGACTCCCGCAGAAGCGCTTGCTACAGTCGAGACGGAGATGGCCGATCTTGCAAAGAAGGACGGCAAACTGAAATAAAGCTGATTGCCGAAACGGTTGACATGAACCAGCCCCTTACAATTGAGGCCGCCGACAGACGGTTTGGCTGGTTCATGTCGGCTCCCACACTTGCACTGCTGCTGGCGGTTATTCTGTTTCCGGTCTTCTGGGCGTTGTTCACCAGCGTGCACGATTACACGCTGATTGCGCCCAACTTCGATACATTCACAGGGTTTCAGAACTATCTGTCAGCGATCGAAGATTCCGAATTCCGGCACAGCCTGTGGCTTACAGGAATGTTCGTACTGGGTGTGGTGCTGATTGAATTTGCAATTGGTTTTCTGGTTGCCTTGATGCTCAACGGCGTTGAACGCTTCAAGCCGGTTTACTATGGCATCCTGCTGTGCCCACTCTTGATGAATCCCGTGATTGTCGGCCTGATCTGGCGGATGTTTTTGCATCCCTCGCTGGGGATCGTGAACTATCTCTTGAGCGTATTCTCCATAGCGCCAGTGAATTGGCTTGGAAGCACCAAGGTGGCGATCTGGACAATCGTCATGGTCGACATCTGGCATCAGGTCTCCTTTATGATCGTGTTGTTGCTTGCCGGCCTTTCGGCGCTCCCGAAGGAACCGTATGAGGCAGCTCGCGTCGATGGAGCGGGAACATTCAAGGCATTTCGTCACATCACCTTGCCGTTAATGTGGCCGGTCATCATCGTGACGCTGCTCATCCGTCTCATTTTTGCCGTGAAGACCTATGATCTCGTCTACATCATGACGCGCGGCGGACCAGGCACTGCGACTGATTTTGTCAGCTACTTCATCTATCGAACGGCCTTCGTCAGCCTCAATGTCGGCGAAGCCTCGGCGATGTCGGCCATTCTCCTGGCGCTGATTCTGCTTCTCACATCTTACCTCTACCGTTACATGCGCAGCCTGAACTGACGTGTCACGCTAAAAAGAAAGTCACCATGGCATCGATCAACCTTAAGAATATCAACAAGATCTACCCCAATGGTGTCTCCGCCGTGCGTGCCGTAACACTCGACATCGAGGATGGCGAGTTCATGATCCTGCTTGGCCCGTCGGGCTGTGGCAAGTCGACGACCTTACGTATGATTGCGGGACTGGAAACGATTACCTCAGGCGATCTTTTGATCGGTCAGAAGCGCGTCAATGACGTCGATCCCGCCCAACGTGATATCGCCATCGTATTTCAGAATTACGCACTTTATCCGCACATGACGGTTCTTGAGAACCTGTCCTTCGGTCTCAAGCTGCGAAGGGTTGACGCAAACGAGATATCCCAGCGCGTCAAGCGCACCGCTGGCATGCTCGGTATCGAACCGCTTTTTGATCGCAAACCATCGCAACTGTCGGGAGGGCAGCGCCAGCGCGTGGCACTCGGCCGGGCCTTGGTGCGCGAGCCTCGGGCTTTTCTCCTTGATGAACCCCTGTCAAATCTGGACGCCAAACTCCGTGCTGCAATGCGGACCGAACTTATCAAGCTCCACCGCAATCTCGGTACGACAATCGTGCATGTCACTCACGATCAGGTCGAGGCGATGACTATGGGCGAGCGAATCTGTATCATGAAGGATGGAGAGATCGTGCAGGTCGGCCGGCCGATGGAGGTCTACCTTAACCCGGTGAATACATTTGTGGCTGGCTTTTTGGCTAGTCCACCGATGAATTTGCTGGCTGGCCGCCTCGAGGCGGGAAGCGACGGCGCCGTGAACGCACGATCGGGTAACATATCTTTGGCCATCCCTGCAACTCATGCGAAGGGTTTTCTCAGTCATATCGGAAAACCGGTGACACTGGGGTTGCGTCCTGAGGATTTTCATCTTTCGACCGGAGCCACAAGGCATATGGCGTCGTTGAGCGTTGAGGCCGTCAACACTGAGGTGCTCGGTCCAGAGGTAATCCTTGTCGCAAACACCGGCAGTGACGAAGCCCCTGAAATTCAGGCACGCATGCCAAGGGACTTCCGTGCATCGCCTGGCCAGAGGGTCGCCCTCTATTTTGATTTGAGCCAGATCCAGATTTTTGATTCCGTCACCACCCGCGCACTGCCGCGCCCTTGCAGAGAGTTGAAGATGTAATGCCGGTGCAATCACCGAATTGAAAGCCCGAAGCGGGAGAATGCCAAGCATCCATTGCGCGCTACAACCTCGAGGATACGCTGGAGGAGGTAAGGGGCGAAGTTGCATGACTGGTGTCCCTACCGAAAATCGAATCTGACTCGTCAATGAAAGAATATTGGGCGATGCTTGCCAGCGATGATAGGCATTTTGAGTTTGATCTGGAGCGCCATCACCGGATTTTTCCGACCGCGCGTTGACTGCGAGGCGGAAATCATCGCCCTGCGTCATCAGCTCAATGTGTTGCGCCGGAAGAGACCCGAAACGTTGGTCTTTGCCAACACTCGCCGGCACCTCTTCGTCTGGCTGTATCGACTGGTACCGGGTAGCCTGAATGCCTTGTCGATCGTCGAACCCGCGACGGTGATCGGCTGGCACAGACGTGGATTTCGTGCGTTCTGTCGCTGGAAATCCAGATCCGGAGCAGAGCGGCCGAAGGTACCTTTGGAAATCCGGAACCTCATACGGGAGATGAGTGCCACCAATCCACTATGGGGGGCACCACGAATCCACGGTGAATTACTCAAACTCGGCATCGATGTTGGACAGACAACCGTTGCCAAGTATATGAACCGGTGGAGGAGACCGCCATCGCAGGGATGGAAGACATTTCTTCGCAACCACGCAGACGGCATCGCCGCCATGGACCTGTTCGTGGTTCCGACCATCTCGTTCAAGCTGCTAGATGTTTGATCCCAGGTTTTGATGGTGCAATATTTTCTCTGGAATGGAGGGATGCACTATGGGCCAAGTTCTTCACGGCAGCGCCACAACGACAGAGGCGGTCCGTCGAGCGATACAGCATAGTCAAGAGAGCCTGAGGGCTTTGGCTGGACGGTATGGCATCAATCAGAAGACGG
>JANLWG010000257.1:0-2678 GCA_031364405.1 Hyphomicrobiales bacterium | reverse complement strand
GAACTCAAGGAAGTCACCATCTTTTGCCGGGGTAGTCTACGTGACAGTCCCAACGGAGCATCGAGCCAAGTTGCACTCGACCAATCTGATCGACCGCCTCAACGGGACTTCGAACTTTTGATCCAGAACCGCGGTTCCTATCGAATTCGACTGGACTTGTCGCGGCAATCGAGCATTCATGGCTCCGTGAACGGACCGTGGACTGGGTGTCCCGTCAAACAAAGAGGATTGTCCGCGGTCAGGAATTGATGCTGATGCTGCCCGTGTATTTTTGCGGGCTTTGGGTGGTGCAGGCGCCGGAATGTTCCGGTTGCCGGACTGAGGAGCATCATCATGTCGAAGACATCCCCCAAGATTTCTGACAAGCAACCTGCAAAGGCAGCAAAGCCCAAGACTGCAGATAAGGGTCGTAAGAAGTCTGCCCTGGTCACTGTTGAACCAAAGTCCTCGCGAATCGCCAAACTTCTGACGCGGCCCGGTGGTGCAACCATTGCCGAGATGATGAAGTTGACAGGCTGGCAGGCGCACAGTGTGCGTGGTTTTCTGTCAGGTGCGCTGAAGAAACGGAAGGGCCTGCCAGTGTCCGGTGAGAGGGACGAGGCTGGCGTCATGCGATACCGGATCGCGGATGCTACAAGGTAGACCACAAATGACCCGTTACTCGCCTGTGGAGAAGGTCGAAGCTGATGTGGCCGCACTTGCCGCATTGTCGCGCGGTGACCTTGCCGAGAGATGGCGGATAAGGTTCGGCCACGAACCACCGAAAGGCAGCGGCCGAACCTTCCTCGAACTGGCCGAAGCCTATGCCCTGCAGGCAGCGGTATACGGTCCCCTGAATCCTGGCCTTCGGCGACAGTTGGAGGGCCAAGCGCGGAGCTCCGGCAAGTGCGGGTTTAACCGACATCCACCGGATGACCGGCCTGTTAAGACCGAGTTTTGCGCAAACTGGCATCATTGGCAAGACCGAACCTTGGCAAATGGCATCATCAGTCCGCCAAGCCGGTGATGCCTGCGCGTTGCGGGCCGGCAATGTCGATTTAGCTTTCATTGCGGCATAGCTCTCCCGTGGTTTAAGCTGGAACGGATGACAATCGACCTCGTCACGCTGCTTCTGGAATAGGTGGCGGCCGCAGTTCGGCGATCAGCCGCAGGATTTCAGCGAAGAGGTGTCTCGGGATAGCGACCTCGGCCATCTGGAAAGCAACATAGCGGCCGTGGCTGGTGACCTTCGCGCCGATCTTGATCAGCTTCTCCTTGAGGCTGGTCAGCGACCAGTCCCTGATTGGCGCGGGTGTTGCCAGGGTGCGCAGGAAGTTGCCGAGATTGTAAGCGAGAGCATGAAGCTGAAGCCGTACGGAATTTGCTGAGAACAACCGGCACGACAGGCGGGTCCATTTGACGGCACCTTTACCTTCTTTGATCCATTGTTCACAAGTGCCGCGTTGATTGTAGAAGGCGACAATGTTCTCAGGCGGTCTCGACAGGTTGGTGACAATGAAGCCGACGCGGGGATAAAGCTCGCCCGGATGCCACTCGACCTTGGCGACCACACGGCGTGGTGTCCTCCAGCTCGCCGCCTGATAACGGAAGTTGGTGTAGTAGCGGCGCACATGGAGAGGCGGACGCCCGACCGGGCGCTTGAGTAGATACCCGATCCTGTCCTGCAGCACCTTGTTGGCGGGCAGCCGGATCGCATACTTGATCCGCTCGGCTTCGAGGAACTCGTAGACCTCGGGATTGGCAAAGCCAGCATCGGCGCGGAAGTAGAGGCGCGAGACCTTGCCGCGATAGCGAGCTATGACCGGGTTGAGTACGTCCTTCCAACCATCGGCGCTGTGGACGTTGCCGGGACGAAGTTCGCAGCGCTCGAGGTCACCGAACTGGTTGAACACGAAGAGCGGATGGTAGCAGGTGCATTCGTAATGACCGTTCCAGACGCTGTTCTCCTGCTCGCCATGGGTCGGGCTAACACTCGAATCCATATCGAGCACAATGCCTCGCGGCGGGCGGCGGTCATGAACCCGGTCGATCCATTGGCCGGACAGAGTAGAGAGCGCCACGAGGTTCTTTTCCGCCGCGAGCCACTTTGTCTCGAAGCGTCCCATCTGGCTGGACGATGCAGCACATCCCAAAGCCGCCTTGCCACCAACGATCCAGCGCATTGCTGGATCATGGCGCAGGCGTTCGGCATCATTGACATCCTCATATCCGGCCAGCCGTCCGAACACCGACTGCCGCAGCAACCCGACGAGAGCATGGCGGCCGTTCCTCCCGGTGCGGGCGTCGGCGAGCATCTCACCTGCCATTTTGCTGAGACCGAGGGCATCGTCGAGTTCGCGGTAAGCCAGCATTCCCGCATCGGAGGTAATGACCGACCCGCGAAACTGCAGCGTCAGTCTGCGGTCGAAATCGAGCCTGAGAACGCCGTCGTTTGATTCACCCATCGGGTTCTCCATGACGGCCTCGCTTGATTCAGATTAAGTTATTGATTATTATATCTGAATCGCACCCATTATGCCAGAAATTAGCATGTTATCTGGCGCATGCGGGTTAAATTGAGTTTCACAGCAAGGACTAAGCAATGTTTCAAAAAGGACAATCAGGCAATCCAGGCGGACGGGCAAAGATGACGCCGGAAATTAGAACCATGCTAACCGCCAAGGCTCCCGATGCTGTTG
>JANLWG010000241.1:0-2199 GCA_031364405.1 Hyphomicrobiales bacterium | reverse complement strand
GCTGAAACCAGGCGACTCAGTTCAGCATGGCCGAGTATGGTTAATCAAGAATTGATTGGCGCTACCGCCAATTGCAGTTCCTTATACAATACACCCCTTGGCAATCCAACTATTTGGACTCGCTGGCTGGCGGGCGTTTCTCCAGAACCTTGTCGATGATGCCAAAGTCCTTGGCGGCCTCCGCGGTGAGGAAATTGTCACGCTCCAGGGCCGCCTCGATTGCCTTGAAGTCCTTGCCGGTGTGGAGGAC
Organism: Hyphomicrobiales bacterium; assembly: GCA_031364405.1. Lineage (GTDB taxonomy): Bacteria > Pseudomonadota > Alphaproteobacteria > Rhizobiales > Aestuariivirgaceae > Aestuariivirga. The sequence continues at coordinate 1,949 of JANLWG010000241.1, read as the reverse complement.
ATAAATTTCATTGAGGCGGCGCTTGAGGCTTTCGACCTCCTTGGCGTGGATCATGATGTCGGTCACCTGGCCCTGGTAACCGCCCGAGGGCTGGTGCAGCATGATGCGCGAATTGGGCAGCGCAAAGCGCATGTCCTTGTGGCCCGCCGCCAGCAGCAGCGAAGCCATCGAAGCCGCCTGGCCCATCACCGTCGTCGACACCACCGGGCGGATAAACTGCATGGTATCGTAGATCGACAGGCCGGCGGTGACGACGCCACCGGGCGAGTTGATATACATCGAGATTTCCTTCTTCGGGTTGTCGGCCTCGAGGAACAGAAGTTGCATGCAGATCGAGGTCGCCACGTTGTCATCAATGGTGCCGGTAATGAAGATGATGCGCTCGCGCAGCATCCGCGACGGCAAGTCATAGGTGCGCTCGCCGCGGGCCTCCTGCTGGATCACCGAAGGCCAGAACGAGGCAGTGGTCAGATATTCGACGGGATCGCGCATGGCAGCTTGGACTTTCGTGAATCAGCAGGGTGGCATCAGAGCCATAGATAGGTGAGCCACAGGCTCCAGGGAAGAGGCTTCTGGGAAATGGTAAAGGGGGGTGCCATCCCCTCTCACTCTTTCCTGGCTTTGTGCCGAAAAAACTCTTCCTCATGCTCCCGAGCGGCATTCGCCGCCGGTGGAGGTGCGAGTAAAGCGAGCCTCGAAGCATAGCCACCTGTTGTTGGTCGGACCCTTCGAGGCCCGGCTCTGCCGGGCACCTCAGGGTGAGGGTAATACTATTTATGATCGTGGTCGTGGTGGCTGTGATCGTGTCCTTCATGGCTGTGATCATCGGCGCTGGCGGCCGGGGTGACTTCATCGTCATCCTGGACCATCGCGGTCAGTTCTTCGCGGGTTACGGTCTTTTCGCTCACCTTGGCTTTGGCGACAATGAGATCAACCACCTTCTGCTCAAAGATCGGGCCGCGCAGTTCGATGAGAGCGCCGGGGTTCTTGCGGTAATGCTCGAACACCTGCTTTTCCCGGCCGGGGAACTGGCGGGCCCTGGCCATCAGCGCGGCTTGCAGTTCCTGCTCGTTGACCTGAACGCCTTCACGTTCGCCCATGGTGCCGAGCACCAGGCCCAGGCGCACCCGGCGTTCGGCGATGGCGCGATATTCCTTGCGGGTGTCTTCCTCGGTGGTGCCTTCATCGGCAAAGGTCTTGGCGGCCTTGGTCATCTGCTCGGTCAACGCACTCCAGATGCCGGCCAGCTCGGACTCGACCAGCTTCTCCGGCAGTTCAAAGCTATAGAGCTTGTCGAGGGCATCGAGCACGTCGCGTTTCAATTTCATCGCCGTCATCTGGCCGAATTCCTGGGCCACCCGGGTTCTGATCATGTCCTTCAGCTCGGGCAATTCCTTGAAACCCAGCTTGGCGGCGAAGGCATCGTCGATGGGGGTTTCCGCGGGGCCCTCAACCTTGGTCACGTTGACGGCAAATTCAGCGGGTTTGCCGGCGAGGTCGGCCACACCATAGCTTGCCGGGAAGGTTACCGAGACGGTGCGATGATCGCCGGCCTTAGCGCCGATCAGTTGCTCCTCGAAACCGGGGATGAACTGGCCCGAGCCAATTTCAAGGGTCACATCCTCGGCGGTGCCGCCTTCGAAAGCCACGGCTTCGATCTTGCCAACGAAATTGATGGTGAGGCGGTCGCCCTTCTCGGCGGCACCTCCGGTTTTCTCGGCGAAGGTCTTGGCCTGCGCCGTCAGGCGCTTCAGCGTCTCGCCGATGTGGTCTTCGTTCACTTCGACCACATGGCGCACCAGGTCCACGTCCGAATGATCCAGGATCTCGAAGCTCGGAATAACCTCGAAGGCCAGCGAGAATGACAGGTCGCCTTTGCCATCCATGATGGCGTTGACTTCGGCCATGTCCTCGGGAAGCGTTACTTCCGGCTGATAGGCGGGCTTCAG
>JANLWG010000236.1:0-2684 GCA_031364405.1 Hyphomicrobiales bacterium | reverse complement strand
GCATGCCATCATGGGGCCCAATGGCTCGGGAAAGTCGACGCTGTCCTATGTGCTGACAGGCCGTGAGGGCTATTAAGTCACGGCCGGTTCCGTCACCTACAAAGGCGAAGATCTTCTCGCTATGAAACCTGACACCCGCGCGGCCAAGGGGGTATTTCTCGCTTTCCAATACCCAATTGAAATTCCCGGGGTTGCCACCATGCAGTTCCTCAAGGTGGCGCTCAATTCGCAGCGCAAGGCGCGTGGGCAAAAGGAATTGTCGACGCCCGATTTCATGCGTTTGGTCAAGGAACGCGCGGCGAGACTCAACATCGGCCCGGACATGCTGAAGCGTGCCGTCAATGTGGGTTTCTCCGGCGGCGAAAAGAAGCGCGCCGAAATTTTGCAAATGGCGGTGCTTGAGCCCTCGCTGTGCATTCTCGATGAAACCGATTCAGGCCTTGATATCGACGCACTTCGGATCGTCGCCGATGGGGTCAACGCATTGCGTTCGCCGGATCGCGCCATGATTGTCATCACCCATTATCAGCGCCTGCTCGACTACATCGTGCCGGACCATGTGCATGTGCTGTCGCAAGGCCGCATTGTCAAATCCGGTAATAAAAACCTGGCAGTGGAGCTCGAGGAAAAGGGCTACGCCGAATTCGCCAAGGATGCCGCATGAACGTGGTGCTGCCCAAGACCGCCGCCGAGACTGCATTCGGCTTCACCCTGCCGCACCGGCGGATGGAGGACTGGCGCTGGACCGATTTGCGCCAGCTGGTCGACCGGCCCTATCCGCCGCGCCAGCAGGTGGCCACTGACGACAAGACCATCGAACGCCTGCTCAAGGCTTCACCCTTCGCCAAAGTTGCCGCCACCCGCATGGTTTTCGTCAACGGCCACTATACCGCCGCACGTTCAAGAATTGCCAATGGTGTGAATGCATCGCTGATCGAGGCTTTTGAGCCGGTGTTGCAACTGAACCAGGCATTCGCCACCGACGGCGCGAAACTCACACTCTCGGGCACCGCCGATACGCCGATCGAACTGGTGTTTATCAGCACTGATGCGGAGCCGCGCACCATTGCCACCCGCAATGTGATCGAGATTGCGGCGGGCGCTTCGGCCACCCTCATCGAAACCCATCTGGGTGAAGGCGTTTACCTTGCCAACAGTGTCACCGAAATCGTTCTCGGCGAAGGCGCCAGGCTTGACCGGGTGAAGGTTGAACATGAAGCGCCCGATGCGGTCCACCTCGCCCACGCCCATGTGACGCTGGCCAAGAATACCGTGCTGCGCGATTTCACCCTCACTTCAGGGGCCCGCGTCAATCGCCAGAACGGCACTTATGTATTCGCCGGGCCGGGGTCTGATGCCAAGGTCTCCGGTGCCTATCTGCTGGCGGGAAAGCAACATGCCGACACCCGCCTCGTCGTCGATCACGCGGTGCCCCAATGCGTGAGCCGCGAACTGTTCAAGTGCGTGATCGACGATCATGCCCGGGGCATTTTCCAGGGCAAGGTGATGGTGCGCAAACACGCCCAGAAGACCGACGGCAAGCAATCAAGCCACGCGCTGCTGCTCTCCGATACAGCCGAGTTCGATGCCAAGCCGGAGCTTGAAATCTTCGCTGATGACGTGGTCTGCGGCCACGGTGCAACATCGGGCGATCTCAACCACGATCACGTCTTCTACATGAAGTCGCGCGGTATACCAGAAGAGCAAGCCAAAGCACTGCTCATCGCGGCATTTGTCGGCGAGGCCTTTGAATTGATCGCGCATGATGGCATCCGCGAGGCGCTTTCCGATTTCGCTGAGAACTGGCTTGCAAACAATGAGAGGACAAAGTGAACGGCGGCCCCTCACCCGGCGCTTTGCGTCATCCTCTCCCGCAAGAGGAGAAGGGAAGGTATGACGTCGCCACCATCCGCCGGGACTTCCCCATCCTCTCCCGCGAGGTCTATGGTAAGCCCTTGGTTTATCTTGACAATGCGGCCTCGGCGCAGAAGCCGAAGCCGGTTCTCGATGCGATGATGAAGAGTTATACGGAAGAGTATGCCAATGTGCATCGTGGTCTGCACTTTCTCTCAAATGCGGCAACTCAGGCTTTCGAAGATGCGCGCGAGAGTATCAGGGTCTTCCTAAATGCTCCGTCCAAGGATCAACTGATCTTCACCCGCAATGCCACCGAGGCGATCAATCTGGTGGCGCAAAGCTTCGGCGGCATGGTGTTGGGCGAGGGCGACGAAATCGTCCTGTCGATCATGGAGCACCATTCCAACATCGTGCCCTGGCATTTCCATAGGGAGCGCCGAGGTGCCGTCATCAAATGGGCGCCGATCGACGACGATGGCAACTTTCTCCTCGATGAATTCGAGAAACTGCTCAGCCCACGGACCAAGATCGTTGCCATCACTCATATGTCGAATGCTTTGGGCACCATCGTGCCGGTCGCCGAGGTGATCAGGATCGCTCATGCGCGCGGTATTCCGGTGCTGGTCGACGGCAGCCAGGCGGCGGTCCATATGCCCGTCGATGTCACCGCACTCGATGCGGACTTTTACGTGTTCACCGGCCACAAGACCTATGGGCCCACCGGCATCGGCGTGCTCTATGGCAAGGCCGAACATCTGAAACGCATGCCGCCCTATCAGGGTGGCGGCGAGATGATCAATGAAGTCACTACTGAAAACGTCACATAC
>JANLWG010000081.1:0-4056 GCA_031364405.1 Hyphomicrobiales bacterium | reverse complement strand
GTCCAAAGCGGCTGCCGAGATAATAGCGCGCGGCGGACCACAGGTCGTGGGTCAGGGATCGTTCCCCGGATTTGCCGGAGTTGTAAGCACTCATGGATTGGTCTCCTTCTGTTGTGTAATCACTTGCTTAAGAAAATCGGTCATGCCGGGCGAGTCCCACTCTGCGGGACCGTCGAGCCGGCCGAGTTCGCGGCCCTGGCGGTCGATGAGCAAGGTGGCGGGCAGGCCCCAGACGCCGAGCGTGTTGAGCACCTGATTGGCGGTGGGCGCCACGTAGCGTGAGAGGTGCCGGATGCCGATCTCGGCATAGAATTTGGTGACCACGTCCATGCCCTTCCTGTCGATGGACACGGGTAGAACTTCGAAATCGGGTCCGCCAAGGGCCGCTTGCAGCCGATCGAGGGCGGGCATTTCCTTGCGGCACGGGCCACACCATGTGGCCCAGACATTGAGCAGCACGACCTTGCCCTTGAAGTCCGCCAAGGTCAGAGCCTTGCCGTCGCTGTCGCTGAACTGGAGTTCCGGCATCGGCTTGGGCGTTTCGTTCATCGCGAAATTTATCGAGGCGGCGGCGGCTTCCTTGCAGGCTGCAAACCCCAGACCCGCGGCGAATGCCAGGACGTGACGCCGGTTCATGTGCCCGCTCCATTCCGTAACCGTTCGACCATAGGAAGGATTGTGCCGTTGAGGGCTTGATCGGTGACGGCGCCAATATGCTTGTAGGCGATGGTGCCATCGGCCCCGACGACGAAGGTTTCGGGCACGCCATAGACGCCCCAGTCGACGGCCACGCGTCCATTCAGGTCAGCGCCTGTGCGGATATAGGGATCGCCCATGGTGTTGAGCCATTGCGCCGCATCGTCGGGCGCATCCTTGTAGTTGAGGCCGTGCAGCGGGACGAGCTTGCGGCTCGTCAGCTGCATGAACACGGGGTGCTCTTCGCGGCAGGCAACGCACCAGGAGGCGAAGACATTGACGAGCGACGCCTCGCCCAGGAGATTCCTGCTCGATAGCCCCAATGTCCTGCCCTTGACCGGCGGGAGGTCGAATTCCGGCACTTTCTTGCCGATGAGCGTGGACGGCAGTTTGCTGGGATCGTGGTTGAGGCCCAAGACGAATATTCCTGCCAGGGCAACAAAGCCCGTTGCGGGCAAGGCCAGAAGAAGCCGCCGGCGTGTGGCGGAAGCGTCCGGGAACGTGGATGGATAAGCCGATGTTTGTTCAGTCATCATACAACCTCGCAGCGAGAGGTGGTTATTGCCCGGCGCGAAAATGTTTTCGCCGCGCCGGGACTGTTCATGTGAGCAACCTCAATTCGAAGGATAGGTGGCGTAGACCTGCGGGTCCTTTCCGTCGGTGGTGAAGGAGTAGGTGGTGTAGGTTTGCTTCGCCATGCCCGGCATCGCCGCAAAGCCCATGTCTGGAATATCCATGGGCATGCCCGGCATCGAGAGACCCTTGAAACTCGACGGAAAGGCCAGCATCTTCTTGACCTGATCGACGGGCACGAAGCCTTCGACCACAAACTGGCCAAACTTGATGGTGTGACAGCCGCGCAATTTCCGGGGCACGCCCGCGCTGGCCGCGACCTGGTCGAGATCGTTGGTCGGGATGATTTTGATCGCGAAGCCGTTCTTCTCGAGATAAGCGGCGTAGGTCTCGCAGCAACTGCAACTCGGGTTCTTATACATTGTCCCTTCGATCGCCGCCGCGAAGGCGGGGAGCGGCAAGGCGATCAGCACGGCGGTTGTTACGAGACGGTAAGCAAGTTTCATTTCATTTCTCCTTTGGTTGAACGGTAATCAGGTCACATGGAAGACGGTCATCAGGCCCGTCATCTGGTGATCGGTGATATGGCAATGGAGCATCCATTTGCCGGGATTGCCGGCGACGAAGGCGCATTCGACGGCATCCCTAGGCGCCATCAGCACGCTATCCTGCCATCGGCGGTGGGGCACGGGCGCTCCGTTGCGGGTGAGCACCAGCATGCTGAAGCCGTGAATGTGCATGGTGTGCCACCAGGCGGTTTTATTGCGCATGGTGATGTGGCAGCTTGCCCCGCGCTGAAGGGTGAACAGCGGCGGCATGTCCATCCCACCGTCGCCGGTCATCGATGTGCCGTTGATGGCCCAGACGGGGCCGCCGTTCATGCCGGGCATGGCCATGCCATTCATGCCTCCCACGCCCGCCAGCTTGCCGCCGCCCATCATGCCGCCCTGCAGGACGATCTCCTGCTTCACCGCATTTACGAGGTCTGGTTCAGGCAGCGGATTGGCCGGAAGCACAAGCGCCACATTAAGCGGGCGCGGGCGCAGCGGCACTTTCTCGTAGACAAGATTGGTCAGCGTGTAGGCGAGGCCGTCATAGAAATCGTCAATGACGGCTTAGCTTCGTCCGGGCTCGCCCACCATGTCGAGCACGACATCGATGCGCATGGCGGGGCCCAGCACGAGACGGCCGGCCTCCGGCTCATGGGGCACGCAGGGTTGGCCATCGACGGCGATGACAATGGGCCGGTGATCCACTATGCGCAGCGCCAGGATGCGGGCCAGCGCTGCATTGGCAAAGCGCAGGCGGACGCGTTCTCCGGCGCGGACCGTAAGATCGCGGGGGCGTGCGCCATTGATCGTTATCGTATTGCCGACCCGGCCCGACATCGATGCATCCATCATGCTGCCGAAACCAGCGGCGATCTCGCCGTCGCCGGTGAGCCGCCAATCCTGCAACATCCACAATAAGTCGCGATCGACGGCGGCGGGTTTCCGCTCCTCGACGATCAGACCACCGGCGAGGCCGCGTCCGATTTGCTGCAGACTGTTGGCGTGCGGGTGATACCAGAAGGTCCCGGCATCGGGCGGCGTGAATTCATAGATGAAAGTCTCGCCGGGCCTGATCGGCGGTTGGGTCAGGCCCGGCACGCCGTCCATGGCATTGGGGAGTCTGATGCCGTGCCAGTGAACTGTCGTATCCTGATCGAGCCCGTTCCCGACGATGATACGCACCGGTTCGCCTTGCCTGAAGCGCAACACCGGTCCCGGCATCGTGCCATTGTATGCGAGCGTGGCAGTCGGCGGCCCTTCGCCGGCCGCAAGATGAACAGCCACCGGCGCGGTGTGCAGCCGATACTCGGTGGGGCCTTCGGCCCGTGCAATCCGCGGACTAGCAATCGCCGCCGCGGCGAGGCCAGCGCCACCTTGAACAAAGGCCCGGCGGGAAAATAAATTGCTGAAACCTGCAGTCACTTTTCGACCCTTCGACCAACCACCGTGGATGACATGCCGCGCCGCCATGAATAGCGAGCCTCCACAAGGGAGTTTGCGTGCATGCATGTTCGACCGCTCTCCTCACCGCTCATTGCGGCAGGAGGCGCGTCAGGCGATGTCGGTGATTCGCGGAGGGTAAGGGTCGGGCCCGGAATCCCTGCCATGCAGGGCGGGGGCAAGGTGCAGATGATGGACCACCACGGACGCTATATCCATGGCTTCCATTGACGGAGAATGTGCCACCACGGGTGCAACACATCCCGGCGCCACACAGCCGGCCATTGCCTTGGAATTGCCGGGACTGCCGCAGTCAGTGCACTTGCCGTTGCCGGAAAAGGCCATGCCGGGCGTCATATCCACCATCTTGAGGCTCATGGTGCTGGCCTGGACCGCGGACAAACCCATCCCCGCAGTCACGAAGACCGCAAGCAACAAGACAATTATCTGCCGGACCAACAAGCGCGACATGGCGATTTACTATTTGGCGGCAATGTATGGCAAAATCAAGCCGTGATCACCCGACTGCGACATTGCCAAACCGTCAAAGCGTGCGAAAGTGGAGGCTTCAGCCGGGATTGGGTTTACGGGCCGCCGCGCAAATACCCTTGAAGTCCGGTCCCGGGAAATTATCTTTGAACTGGCGATGAGCGGTCCAATCGGCTGCCACCCGGCACACCAATGGAAGCCGCCAAAGGATGACGATGATGATGTATTCATACGGTATGGATGGCGGCCCCATGATGTGGGGCATGGGCTTGGTTTGGCTGCTGGTGCTGGCTTTTCTGGTGACCGG
>JANLWG010000151.1:0-9326 GCA_031364405.1 Hyphomicrobiales bacterium | reverse complement strand
CGTTGAAATACTGATTGTTTGAATTTCGACGGAATATCCAACTTGTATCAGGTGAGCAAATGACCATTCTCAGTCGCACATGCAACATGGTGACCAATGGAAGCAGACTGGGAAATTCTCGAAATCGACTTCGCGAAATTTGAGTGGGGATATGAGAAAGCAAAAAGTAACAGGCGCAAGCACGGTGTCGGTCTCGAAGAAGCCACGCAAATCTTCGGAGGCAGGATCATTGCGCGGCTCGAAATCCATGAAACCGAAGATCGCTATGTCGCAATTGGTTTCGCGGGGGACAAAGCGCTTGTCGTCGTCTTCACGGAAAGACAGGGAAACATCAGAATTATCTCTGCGCGAAAAGCTACTCCGTCCGAACGCCGACGGCATGGTTCGTATTTCGGTTGAAGACCTACGGCGTTTGCCCCCGGGCAAGACTGATTGGGCCAAGTTTGATGCCCTGACCGACGAAGACATCGCCCGCGCTGTCGCTGATGATTCGGATGCGGCACCCCTTGATCTCGATTGGTCAAAGGCGAAGATTTACTATCCCAAAGGCAAAATGCCGGTGAGCATGCGGATCGATCCCGATGTTGTGGCTTTCTTCAAGTCGACCGGCAAGGGTTTCCAGACCCGGATGAACGCCGTCTTGCGCGCCTATATGGAACATCAACTAGCCGCCAAACCGAAACGGTAATGCGTTGCGGGCGGGCGGCGCATCAGGGAGAAGACGATGAAGAAACTTTATACCGCCGTGGCAACATCAACCGGCGGCCGCGGCGATGGCACCGCCAGGACAGCCGACGGCATGCTCGATCTCAAGATCGGCACACCCAAGGCACTTGGCGGAAAAGATGACGGCGTCAATCCGGAACAGCTTTTCGCGGCGGGCTATTCGACCTGCTATCTCGGCGCCATCAAGCATGTGGCATCGAAAGAAAAAAAGCCGGTGGTGATAGCACCCGATTCAAGCGTCACCGCCCACGTAACACTCTGCCTTCGCGATGACAAAAAGGGCTTCGGCATTGGCGTGAAGCTCGAAGTAAAATTGCCCGGCGTCAAGAAATCCCAGGCAACAGCCCTCGCCAAGACGGCCCACATCGTCTGCCCCTACTCGCACTCGATCAAGAAGACCGTGAAGGTGCAGACGAAGATCGTTTAGCGCCGGTTCCCCTTCTCCCGCGAGGGAGAAGGAGATCGAGCGGCATGTTCAACAATCTGTCATCGCCGGATTTAGTCCGGCGACCCACGGTGCAGCAAGTTCCAACGCCAGGCCTGTTGCACCATGGGTCCCCGGAACAAGTCCGGGGATGACAAAGAATGGGAAATGGTGGCATGTCAGAATCAATGTGATGGGCCGTTGGTATAAGTTGTCAGCAGCGCCGTTTCCGCCCGCGCCATGTAGCCCCGGTCGAGCGGCAGCGTGCTGACTTTCTTGGTGAGCTGGATCTGGAAATTCATGTGCTTGCCATGGCGAAAACTGAATTCGCTGATGATCAGGTAAAATTCCCACATCCGGCAGAACCGCTCGTCGAGAAGTTCGGCGATTTGGCTGCGGTTCTTCTGGAAGCGGCGGTCCCATTCGAGCAGGGTCGCGGCATAATGCAGGCGCAGGATTTCAATATCGGTGACCCATAGTCCCGCTCCTTCTATGGCGGCCAGGGTTTCCGAGAGTGCCGGCGAATATCCGCCGGGGAAGATATATTTGCGGACCCAGGCGCCCGTCGTTCCTGGTCCTCCCTTGCGCCCGATCGAATGCAGGAGTGCGACACCATCATCGGCGAGCAAACTGGAAACCTTGGCGAAGAACTCCGGATAATGGCCGATGCCCACATGCTCGAACATGCCGACCGAGACGATGCGGTCGAAGCTGCCGGTCACCTGGCGGTAATCCTTCAACTCAAAGCGCACCCGGTCCGAAAGCCCGCGCTCGGCTGCCCGCTTGGTGGCGAGCCGGTGCTGCTCGACCGATAGCGTCACCCCGGTTACATCGACGCCAGCGGCTTCCGCCAGATAGATCGCCATGCCGCCCCAGCCCGATCCGATGTCGAGCACTTTCTGGCCGGGCTTGAGATCGAGCTTCGCCGCGATGTGGCGCAGCTTGTTTTGTTGCGCTGTTTCCAGTGAATCATCGGGCGTCAGATAATAGGCGCAGGAGTAATTGAGACCCTCATCGAGAAACAGGCCATAGAGTTCGTTCGACAGATCATAGTGGTGCGCCACATTCTTGCGCGATTGTGCCGCCGGATTGCGCTGATAAAATCCGCGAAATTTCTTGTAGAGCGTGCGCACCAGCCGCTGCACTGGCTGTTGGCGCAAGTTTGAGCGGTTGAGCGCATAGAGCGTCAGCAGGTCGCGAAGGCTGCCCTCCTCGATGACCAGCGTTCCGTGCATGTAAGCTTCGCCGGTATGCAGTTCCGGATTGAGAAACAACGAGCGGTGCAGGCGGCGGTCGGTCAGCCTGACGGTAACACTTGGCGACGGCGACGCCGCATACTCGTGCCGCACGCCATCGGCATCGATGACCCGCAGCGTGCCGGTCTTGACGAAACGCTGCATCGCATAATTCAGAAGTTTCATGAATATTCTAACCCAGCAGAGCCTTCACCATGCCGCCTGCCTTGGCCATGTCGATCTGGCCCGCATAGTTGGCCTTCAGTGCCGCCATCACCTTGCCCATGTCCTTGATGCCAGCGGCACCCACGGACTTGATAACCGCGGCCACCGCCGCCTTGGCATCATCGTCGGATAGTTGCTTGGGCATATAACCCTGGATGATGGCGATTTCCTCAACCTCGGCCTCGGCCAGTTCCGGGCGGCCGCCCTGCTCGAACATGGCGGCACTCTCCTGACGCTGCTTCACCATTTTGGCGAACAGATCAATGAGCCCCGCGTCGGGCGTCAGCGCCGAGTCATGGCCTTGGGTGCGGCTCAAGATGTCCTTGTCCTTGATGGCGGCATTGATCAGCCGCAGCGTCGAAACACGGCGCTTGTCGCCTGCCTTCATGGCATTCTTCAGGGCATCGTTGATGGTGGCACGGAGGCTCATGTGCGTGGTCCTTCGAAAACGGTCGGAGGCGGGCTCCATAGGCGGTTTCGCCCGCCGCCGCAACCTTGACGGCGGATGCGCCCTCCCCCATAGAACTGCAAATTCCCGGAGACTCAATTGATGCCCGCTCCCAAAAAGCCTGCGAAGGCCAAAGCCAGCTTGCGGCCCGTTTTCGGCGATTGGGAAGCGCCGCGTGTCACCGGCCTGCTGGTCCTCGCCGATGGCACGGTGATCGAAGGCTTTGGCTTTGGCGCCGAGGGAGAAGCGGTGGGCGAAGTGTGCTTCAACACGGCGATGACCGGCTATCAGGAAATCCTCACCGATCCCTCTTATGCCGGCCAGATCGTTACCTTCACCTTTCCGCACATCGGCAATGTGGGCAGCAATGACGACGACATCGAGACGACAAATCTCGCGGCCTCGGCCGGCGTCAAAGGCTGCATCGTCAAAGCATCCGTCACCGAGCCCGCCAACTACCGCTCGGGCCGCCATTTCGACAAATGGCTGAAAGCCCGCGGCATCATCGGCCTTTCCGGCATCGATACCCGGGCGCTGACCGGCCTCATCCGCGACAAGGGCATGCCCAACGGCGTTATCGCCCACCATGCCAGGGGCAAGTTCGATATTCCCAAGCTACAGAAGTTGGCCGCCAGCTGGCCGGGACTTGTCGGCATGGATTTGGCGAAGGATGTTTCTTTGACCCAGCGCATGGACTGGGACGAGAAGCTATGGAATTGGCAGGACGGCTACACCCGTTCTCAAGGCGGCAGCTACCGGGTCGTCGCCATCGACTATGGTCTGAAGCGCAATATCCTGCGTTGTCTGACCAGTGCGGACTGTGACGTGACCGTGGTGCCCGCCACCACCAGCGCCGAAGATATTCTCAGGCTCAATCCCGATGGCGTGTTCCTCTCGAACGGTCCCGGCGATCCCGCCGCAACCGGCGAATATGCCGTGCCCGAAATCAAGAAACTGGTGGACAGCGGCAAACCCATCTTCGGCATCTGCCTCGGCCACCAGATGCTGGCCATTGCCCTGGGCGCCAGGACCCACAAGATGCACCAGGGCCACCACGGCGCCAACCATCCGGTGAAGGATTTCACCACCGGCAAGGTCGAGATCACCTCGATGAACCACGGCTTCGCGGTGGACCGCGAAAGCCTGCCCAAGGGCGTCATCGAAACCCACGTCTCGCTGTTCGACGGCTCCAACGCCGGTCTGGCGCTTGAAGGCCGCCCGGTGTTCTCGGTGCAGTATCACCCCGAAGCCTCGCCCGGCCCGCAGGACAGCCATTATCTGTTCAAGCGCTTTGTCGATGAGATGGCCAAGGCCAAGGGGTGAGGCCGGTCGCCTGCTGGTTTTCCTTCCCCATCTGTCATCCCCGCATTTATTGCGGGGATGACAATTTTATTGGCCGAGACCGGTTAATCCGTCCACGGATTGATGAGCTTCACGCCCGACAACTCGAAATCTTCCACGTTCCTGGTGGCGACGGCGAAATTGCGGATGGTGGCAATGGCCGCGATCTGGGTGTCGGCGCCGTCATTCGTGCGGCCGCGCCGTTTCTGTTGCGCCAGCAGGCGGCCATAGACCTCGGCCGCCGGTTTGTCGAAACCGAGCACTCTGTCGCGGAAGTCTTCGTCCAATGTGGCACGGATGCGGAGTTCAAGCCCTGACCGGCGCTGGGCGGCCGGCAGCAGATGCACTCCGTACCACAATTCGCCCGCGGTTATTGAGGTCAGATAGACGCTCTCCATCGGCAGCGACTTGAGCCAGGCAATAACTTGGAGAGAGGGTTGGGGGCGCATTATTTCCGAAATGACATTCGTGTCGAGAATGATCACGGATCGAACTCGGGACCGCTGAAATCGGGCGGCAACCGCGCACCCTGATGCGGCGGCGCTTCCAACTCCACCCCTCCAACTTCCTGAAAGCGGCTCACGATGCGATCAACCCATGACAGGATGACCGGTCGACCGGCTTCGCCAAAGCCTTGCGGCTCAGCGGCTACGCTAACGGCGGTTTCGAGGATTTTGCGGGCTTCTTCCTCCATGGAATTACCGTTTTCGGCCGCGCGAATGCGGAGCCGCCGTTTAACATCGTCGTCAAGACTACGGATCGTGATCGTTGCCATAGTGATTGCATAGCAGTCACCAGCACCAAAGTCAATGCCTTCAATGCTGGCAGTGCAATCAATTCCGTTTACTTCGGCGCCCTGACATAGGCGATATAACCGCGCACGTCGGCGGCGGGCTCGGCGTAGGCCTTGCCCAGGGATTTCTCCATCGCCGCCATGTATTTTTTGGCCCAGGCCGGAAGCTGATAATCGACCACCGCGAGGAATTCCAGCGTGGCGGCCAGCCTGATGTCGGCGATTGACGGTCTGGCCCCGCCAATGAACGGCTTTCCATCCATGTAGAATTTATGGAAGACATCGAGCGGCTCGGCGATGGCATCAACGGCGGCCTTCTGCGCCGCCGCCTTGTGAGTGGCATCAAGATCGCTGGCGCCGACTTCGCCCGCATATTGCGGAAAGCCCAGGGCGGGATAGGTGGCGCGCGCCACATAGGGGTAAAGCGTGCCGATCAGATAGAACATGGCGCTGTCGATCATCGCCCGTTTGGCCGCCGCCTTGGGATAGAACCGCGAGAGCTCATGCTTGTTGCAGAGATACTGCATGATGGCGCAGCTTTCCCAGATGACGCCCTTGGGCAGGCCCTTGGCCTCGATCATCGGCGTCATGTGCGCCGGGTTCATCGCCAGGAATTCCTTCGAACGGGTCTTGCCGTAGACATCGTCCTCGGTGAAGTCGAGTTTCGCCGCGCGCACGAATACCCGCGCCGCCATGTTGTTTACGCTCGGCTTCAACACATGCAGTTTCATCGCAGCCATTTTGTCCCTCCAGTTGTTATGATTACAGGCACGTTCAGTATGGATTCTTGGGCAACCGGTCGGCCGAGAGCGAAGCGTTGCGCTTGGCCATCAGCTGCTCGATGGCATCGGCCAGATGGACTTCGGCGATGCTATAGTCGCCCCGTGCCACGCGGATATGATGTGCTGCGAACAGCACATCGGCATGGGTAAATCCGTTGGGCGGTTCGAAGCGGTAGGACGCAAGCTCGATCAGCAGGCCGAGGGGATCGGTGAAATAAATCGAATCCATGAAGCCCCGGTCTTTGACGCCGCTGTGCTTGATGCGGCGTTCATCAAGGCGCTCCACCGCCTGCAAAAATGTTACGCGCGACACCGAAAACGCAATGTGATGCACGCAGCTCGGCTCGTTTGGTGTACGGCGCGGATCGGCTTTGCGGGCTTCATCGGTGAACACCGTGATCAACCGGCCATCGCCGGGATCGAAATAGAGATGGCTCTCGGAAGCCTTGTCGAGATTGGGCTGTTCGAACACGAACGGCATGCCAAGCACGCCCTCCCAGAAATCGATGGAGGTCTGCCGGTTGGCGCCGTTGAGGGTGATGTGATGGACGCCCTGGGATTGAAGCTTTTGCATGGGGCTACCTCATATCAGTGTTGCACGAGTTTGGATTTATACTCGCTGCGCTGCAAGCCGCCCCACGGCAAGAACTCGATTGCGGCGGTGAACACCAGTACGCCGCGCAGCCGCAAACGGATCGCCTCGGCCAAAGCTTCATCGCCACTTCGCCCTTGTGCCAGCTCGACCACAATGTGAAGCGGCGGCTCCTGCTTCACTCCCCCAGCCCCGGGCTTCACCAGAATATGCCCACTGACGATGGGTGCGAATTCATTGATCACTTCGCGGATCGCCGATGGAAAGACGTTTACACCGCGCACGATCAGCATGTCGTCGGTACGCCCGATGCAGCGCACCCGTGGTGCGGTGCGCCCGCATTGGCACGGGCTCGTCCAAACCTCAACGTGGTCGCGGGTGCGGAAACGCAACAGAGGTGCTGCACGGTGCTGCAAATGGCTGAGCACCAGTTCACCCCGCGCGCCATCCTTCATTTCGGTGACAGTCCCGGTGTCAGAATCAATCAACTCCGCATGAACAAAGTCGCGCCCGCCGAGATGCATGCCGTTCTGATATTCGCATTCGCCCCACAGCGAGACCCCGATGTCGCCAATTCCCATGGCCTCGGTGACCTTGGCGCCCCAGCCCTCTTCGATCCGCGCCCGGAAAGCTGGTTCACCACCACCGGGTTCGCCCGCTACCAGCACATGGCTGACGCTGGATCCTTTGAGATCAAAGTTCCGCTCCGCCGCCCACTCGATGAGATAGGCGGCGTAGGATGGCGTCAGCACCGCGGCTTCGGGCTTCAGCAGCCTGATCGCTGTCATCAATCGCTCGGTGTTGCCGGTGCCAACAGGAATATGACAGAGCCCGATACGGTCGAAGGCCGCGAGAGCCGCACCCGCCACGAATGGCCCGGCATTGTAAGTGGAGACAATGCGCCAGCCCGCCTTGATGCCCGAGGCCGCATAGCTGCGCGCCGATACCGTCACCCAGTTGTCGAGATCGCGCTGGGTGAGCGGGATATAACTCGGCGTGCCCGTGGTGCCGCTGGTCGAATAAATCCGCACGATCTCCGCGGCCTCGACGCAAAGATGGGTGCCGATCGGGTTCTCGGGCGTGCAACTGGCGCGGATTTCATGCTTTTCGGTGAACGGCAGATGCGCCATGTCCGCCAATCCGCCAGCCGCTGCCGACGCAATCCCCGCCGCCGTCAGTTTGGTCCGGTAGAAGGCGGAGCGCTCGAACAAATAAGTGAGCTGGCTGCGAAAATGACCATCGTCGAGCACCTGTTGCTCCGCCCACGGACGGGTTTCAATCTCCGGCGCCAGCATCAGGGAGCATCCCCGCGGTATGTAATCGCCTCCTCGGCTTTGCCCGCCATCAGAAAACCGACGGGATTTCTCTGTTCTTCCGCAAGATGCCCGAGAATTCCCGCCGCCCGCGCCAGCAACGGAACCGCCTTCACCATGGCCGCCGGAAAATCGAGATCGAGCATGACGGCTGCGATCGGCATCGACACATTCATGGTGAGGGGTTTACCCCAGGCCTTGGCAACGCCAGCGCGGAAATGCCGGGCGAGTGCCACATGGGCGCCACTGACCGACCGGGCATCCGCCAGTTCGAGAATGCGTTCGGCCCTGGGATCGAGCGGGCGATGCACCGGATGGCCAAACCCCGGCGCCTTGCCGCCCGCCGCCCGGATCGCACCGGCCATGTCTTCGGCCACGAACCGCGGATCGCCACCGGCCAGCACCTTCGCCTGCGCTTCCACCAGCAATTTGGCGCAAAGTTCCGAGGTTCCGAGGATCACCGGCCCACAGCCCAGAAGCCCTGCCGCCAATGCCCCCTGCAAGGAGGAGGGATCGGCGGCCAGCGTCATCCGCGCCGCGACCACCGTCGGCATAAGCCCATGCTCGGCAATGGCGATGAGCAGAAGGTCGAGAAAATCGCGCTGAATCGCCGTGGCTTCCCGGCCGGTGAGCAGCAGGTGGAAATAATCGGTGAAACTCATCCGCCCCATGAGATCGCCGCAAAGATCGCGGCCACGCACCTCGACCCGGTCCGGAAATGCCCGACAAATATGGCTTTCCGGTGCGCCCGCCTTGCCGATCTGCATTGTGTGATCCATTCAAACTGTAACCGCGCGCATTATATATACGCGCCGGATTTCGGCAAGTCCCGGCGGGTTCGGGTAGTGGTTCAACCTCAATTTCCGCTTAGGGCCAAAGTATTTATAACCGGCAAAACCGAACACCCAAGATTTGTTGTGCGGCTCCCTCGCGGATTGTGCGCCTTCTGTTTGCATGTTAGTTTTTGACCTATTGACTAGAGTTTATCCGGGAAGAGCCATGGGCAACGCGCCAGAAATTCGCTCAGTCACCAGATCGGACAAGGATCGGTTTGAAGCTACCATGACAATGGCGTTCAGCGCCGATCCCGCGGCGCGTTGGGCCTGGCCTGACCCGCTTCAGTTCATAAAAACATTCATTCCACTGGTGACCCTATTTGGCGGCAAGTCCTTTGAACACGGCTCCGCCTATGTCATTGGTGATTTTTCCGGCGTCGCACAGTGGTTGCCGCCGGGGGTTCAACCAGACGATGGGCCGATGGGTGAACTTTTTGAGCAAAATATGTCTGAGCCGAAGCTTGGCGAACTGCTGTTCTTGTTTGAACAGATGGCCGGTTTTCATCCCCATGAACCCCACTGGTACATTCCCTTGATTGGGGTTGATCCAGTGTTTCAGGGGCGGGGATACGGAACGGAATTGATGCGGCATGGGCTGGTTGCCTGCGATC
>JANLWG010000138.1:0-3155 GCA_031364405.1 Hyphomicrobiales bacterium | reverse complement strand
TAGCGGCGTTGAGAACATCGGCTGGTGTATCGTAAACTGGCATCAGCACCGATATCTTGAGCTGTCTGCGTATTTTTCTGATCTTGGCAAGAAGAGCGGGACGCTCGTGATCCCGATAATCGGAAGCAGCTATCCATTTCTCGTACAGCGCTTCGGCATCAAGAGCGCCTTGCCCGCCACTCACCCGTTCAAAGGCGACACCGTGTCTCAGAGCCAGCCCCGCCGCGCTCAGAAGGCGTCTGAATTGCAGCGGCACTTCACCCTGGTTTGCCCCGCCGCGCATGACACGTTTGGCGAAAGTCATGTAACTCACGCGTCTCATCGTGAACTGGCGAAGGCGGAAAGCACAACTCGTTTCCCCCGGATCAAAGCGTAACGTCCTACAGGAACTCGGCAGATAGACATACAACCTGTAATGCCCTGCGCCCGTGCGCCGCATCAGCTCGGAGGCCTGTTCGGAAAATCTCTTCCGGCGTTGAAAGTATAGCCGCGGATTCATCCGCCCCTCGATGATTTCCACATCGAGTTCAACGGCGAGCGGGCCCCTGTTGGCAGAGCTGTCAAGTTCATAAGTGATGAACGGATCGAGTCCGGTGGAACGCCACACGTCGCCATCGAGCACCAAGTCATTGGCACGCGTTGCCTTGTAGGGCGCGAGCAGATTGATCTGCTTTTCCGGGGGTTTCCAGGGCCGCATCAGCTCAACTCACCGCCGAATGCCAACCAACTTCCGGACTTCACCGCCATGCCGCCGGTTGCCGTCCTCAAACCTTGCCGGCCTTTGCCCTGGCGGCCGCTACCTTGGCACGGATTTCATTGCGCTCCTTCACCAGACGCTCGCGCTCCAGTTGCAATTCCGCGAGGCGTTGCAGAATGTAGTTCAACCGCTGAGCAGGCCCCGGCGCGCTGCGGGCGGCGGGAGTCTTTGCGCTGAATTCTGCCATGACCGGTATCGATTCCCTTTATCAGAACAATGTTTGAGAATGCGCCGGAAGATGTCAAGGAAACTCTTAACGCCAATGGCGGTCTCCTGCGTCATCTTTTTGCCATGCCGTCCTGAATCAATGCGGCGGGTGGTTTGGCTGCATGATCGGAATGAGGGACGCGTGACCGGATTTTACACGGGAAAACCTGACCTGCGACGTCTTGTCGCCGCCGCAATCGTGCTGTTTGCCATGATTGGCGAGGCAGCCGCCGCCGTCTGTTCGGTCGAGGAGGTTGCCGGAAAGCCGGCGAAGTCGCGTGTTACCGCGCCGGATAAAAAGGCGTTCCGCATTTTTTGGCATATCGCCACGCAAATCGAAACTCTCGCCGATGCCGGGGGCAATCCCAAACTGCTGGCGGCCATCGCCGGGCAACAGGCCCGCGTCGATGGTTATTACTTCAATGTCCTGTCTGGTGGCCACTCAGCCTATTGGCCCGGCCGCCCGGCGAGCTGCGCGATCAATTTCGGCCATTTGAAATTGAAGAAAGAGTTTGGAACGCTCGAACTTCCCTCCGGCCCCGTCAAGCTTGAGCCCGGCCAGCCCGATGCGGAGGCAAATTGCAAGACCCTGCAACAAGCCAGCCTGAAAGGCTCCGCCGATCAAATCCCGATACAGCATCGGCGCGCCCTGCGGCGGGTTATCCGCAACATGAACATCGGAAAAGAACAGCAGCGCGGCAAAACCGTCATGGGCGAGATGCTGTTGGTCAATGCCGATTTTGCCCCCGCTAGCGGCGGTGACGCGCTGAAACTGCAACGGCTTCCGCGAACCTATTGCCTGCTGAATTCCGCGGGCATCAGCCCCGACGCCGCGCTCATATACCAGGAGCCCGCCGTTCAAATTCCCCTTGGCAATTTTCTGGCGCTGCCCGCCCTGCTGCCGTCCGGCGCCATCGTGAACAATCCGAAGCAGGGGAGATTGCCAAACAATCCCTACGGATTTGATCGCGTCGGTGCCGCCTTCGCCGAGGCCCGTGTACCGCTGCCGCGATTCTTCCCCAATATCCGCCGCTGGGTTCCGAAAAACATCGACGGCATCTATGCCAGGCTGGCCAGTTCCAAGTATGCAGGTGGCTTCGTCTTCGAAGGCGCCGCAAAGAATTTTCCCGACGGCCAGCCGATTGTAAACAATTTTGCCTTGGGCGCCGCGTGGATACTTCAGAACACCAGTCAAGACGTGATGTTCCTGATGCCGGCTTACTGGTCCTCCAGCCAGGTGAAGTCCGAGGCTGGTATCGACGAGTTGATCACTGGTTTGGACAACTTCGTCCGGACATTGAACTTGCAGATCGGTGCGGCGATGGGTCTTCCGGCGGATCAAAATGCGGTTTGCACCAGCCATCTGGTGTTTATCCCCGCAAGTTATGGCGTGCCGCTGGTTCCGGAAACTTTCCCGGCCCGGCGCGCCGATGGCCATTTGGCCGGTACGGTGACGGGCGAAATCGAACTCCTCAACATGCTCCGCTCGGAACTTTGCGGCAAGCTCAACTGATTGGGGGTTCTTAAACCTGCCCCTGTATTTCGGTGAGAATGGCCGCACCCATTTGCGCAGTCGAAGCATTGGCTGGCAGGTCGCCGGCGATATCCCTGGTACGGATGCCCTTGGCCAGCACGGCGGCAATCGACTGATCGATCCTGTCAGCCCAGCCACCCAAGCCAAAGGAATAACGCAGCGCCATGCCGAAGCTGGCGATCATGGCGATGGGATTGGCAGCCCCGGTCCCGGCAATGTCGGGGGCTGAGCCGTGCACCGGCTCATATAGCGCCTTGCGCCTTGAGGTCCTGGCATCCACCGCCCCCAGCGAGGCCGATGGCAACATGCCGAGCGAGCCAGTCAGCATTGCCGCCACATCCGATAGGATATCGCCGAACAGATTGTCGGTGACGATCACATCATATTGCTTGGGCCAGCGCACCAGCTGCATGGCGCAATTGTCGGCCAGCACATGTTCAAGCGCAATGTCGGCATAATGCTCCTGGTGAAGCCTTGTCACCACTTCATTCCACAACACTCCGGACTTCATCACATTGCGTTTTTCCGCCGAGGACACTTTCTTGCGCCGGTTGCGCGAAAGCTCGAAAGCCACCTTGGCGATGCGCTCGATCTCGTAAGTGTCATAGACCTGCGTATCGATGGCGCGCTTCTGGCCGTTGCCCAAATCGGTGATGG
>JANLWG010000103.1:0-12480 GCA_031364405.1 Hyphomicrobiales bacterium | reverse complement strand
GGACGCTATCGGAGTTAACCATGCCGCAACCAGCCAAGGCTTCCCGCGTCGATTGGGTCGACTATGCCAAGGGCATCTGCATCATTCTCGTGGTCATGATGCATTCGACGCTGGGGGTGGAAAAAGCGGCGGGCGGAATTTCCTGGCTTAACGGCTTCATCGAATGGGCAAGACCCTTCCGCATGCCGGATTTCTTCCTGATCTCCGGCCTGTTCCTGGCCTCGCGCATTAACCGTCCGTGGCGCGAGTTTCTCGACAGCAAGGTCTTGCACTTTGTCTATTTCTACCTGCTGTGGATGACCATCCAGTTCGCCACCAAGGGCTACGGCATTTACCAAGCCGATGGCATGGCTGGAATGTTGCAGGCCTACGCCATGGGTTTGGTCGAGCCCTTCGGCACGCTGTGGTTCATCTACATGCTGGCGATTTTCTTTGTCGTGGTGAAGGCGCTGCGCAACGTGGCCCCGGTACTGGTGTTTGCGGCTGCGGCACTTCTCGAGATGGCGCCCATCGAAACCGGATCATTGCTGATCGACGAATTCGCCTCGCGCTTTGTTTATTTCTATGCGGGCTACTGGCTCTCGGCCCAGGTCTTCGCCTTCGCCAACGAAGTCGGCCGCAGGCACGTCTTGGCGATCCTTGCCGGGTTGTTCATCTGGGGTTCGTTCAATGCGATGGCGGTCAATGCCGGGTTGTCGAAACTGCCGCTGCTCAGTCTCGCACTTGGCTTCATCGGCGCCTCCGCCGCGGTGAGCTTTGGCGTGTTGCTGTCAAAGACCAGAATGGCGGAACCCATTCGCTATTGCGGCGAGAACTCGATCATCATCTACCTCGCCTTCTTCCTGTTCATGGCGGGATCGCGCGCGGTGCTGCTCAACACGGGCCTTGTATCCGATCTGGCGCTGGTATCGCTGCTGGTCACCGCGGCTGGTGTCGTGGGTCCCGTGCTGCTGTTCTGGATTGTGCGCAAAACCCAAGCCGCCATGCTTTTCAATCGCCCGCAATGGGCAAGACTGGCGCCGGGCGGAGCCCGGTGGCATAGTGGCGCCCATGTCGAAATCGCACGCACTCAAGCCCGGTGACCATCTCTATCTGATCGATGGTTCGGGCTACATCTTCCGCGCCTATCATGCGCTGCCACCGCTGACGCGCAAATCCGATGGGCTGCCGGTGGGCGCGGTTCAGGGTTTTTGCAACATGTTGTGGAAGCTGCTGAAGGAAACCAATTCCGGCAACAAGCCAACTCACCTCGCGGTCATCTTCGACAAATCATCGAAGACATTCCGCAATGACATCTACCCGCAATACAAAGCCCAGCGGCCGGAACCACCGGCGGATCTGCGACCGCAATTCGGCCTGATCCGGCAGGCGACCCAGGCCTTCAACGTGGCGGCCATC
This sequence comes from Hyphomicrobiales bacterium, assembly GCA_031364405.1. GTDB lineage: Bacteria > Pseudomonadota > Alphaproteobacteria > Rhizobiales > Aestuariivirgaceae > Aestuariivirga. The sequence goes on along the minus strand of JANLWG010000103.1, from coordinate 11,082 downwards.
GAGCAGGATAATTTCGAGGCCGACGATCTCATCGCCACCTATGCCAGGCAAGCCGTCGAGGCCGGCGCCACCTGCCGCATTGTGTCTTCCGACAAGGACCTGATGCAATTGGTGCGCCCCGGTGTGGCGCTCTACGACACCATGAAGGACAGAGAGATTGGTGAAGCCGAAGTGCTGGAGAAATTCGGCGTCAAGCCCGGCAAAGTGATCGACGTGCAATCGCTGTCGGGTGACTCGGTCGACAATGTGCCGGGGGTTCCCGGCATTGGTGTGAAAACCGGAGCGCTGCTCATCACCGAGTATGGCGATCTCGAAACGCTGCTGGCGCGGGCAACCGAAATCAAGCAGCAGAAGCGCCGCGAGAACCTGATCGCGTTTGCCGAACAGGCGCGCCTCTCGAAGCGGCTGGTGACGCTTGATGCCCATGTGCCGGTCGAACATGATGTCGGGAGCTTCGCGGTAGATTCGCCACGCGCCGCCCAGCTAATTGGTTTTCTCAAGGCGCTGGAATTTTCCAGCTTCACCAAGAAAGTTGCGGGCGAACTCGATGCCGATATGGCGGCGATCGAGCCCGCGCTGGTGGAGGTGAAATTCTGGCCGCCGGAAGGAGAAACGGAAGCGATTCCGGCGGTTCCCCGTTCTCATCATGACCGGGCGTCGACCCGGTCATCTTCCAATGTTGCGGCGCCCGAAAAAGATGCCCGGATCAAGTCAGGGCATGATGAGATGAGGATGGATATCGCCGCAACCCTGCGCGCCATGCCCTTCGTTCATGCCGACTATGAAACTGTTCTCACTCTCGACTCTCTCGATCGCTGGATCGCATCTGCCTACGCCGAAGGTTACATCGCCGTCGACACTGAAACCGATGCACTGGATTCGATGCAGGCGGGACTGGTCGGCGTGTCGCTAGCCTGCACTCCGGGCAAAGCCTGTTACATTCCGCTGGCCCACAGGAGCGAAGGCGGCGGCCTGTTTGGCGGCGAAGCCATAACCGGGCAGATCAAGCTTGCCGATGCCACCGCGCGATTGAAGCCGCTGCTTGAAGACCCGTCCATTCTCAAGATCGGCCAGAACCTCAAGTACGATATTGAAGTTTTGGCGCGATACGATATTGACGTTAAGCCCATCGACGACACCATGCTGATCTCCTACGTGCTCGAGTCGGGCGATGTCGGCCACGGCATGGATGAATTGTCGGAGCGCCATCTGGGTCACAAGCCCATCTCCTTCAAGGAGGTAGCGGGGTCAGGTAAATCCGCCATCTCGTTCGGCGAGGTGCCATTGGAGCGTGCCACCCATTATGCCGCCGAAGATGCCGATGTCACGCTGCGCCTGTGGAAACTGCTCAAACCCAAGCTGGCAGAAAAGGCCAAGTCCACAGTCTATGAAACGCTCGAGCGCCCGCTGGTGCGGGTTCTCGCCCGGATGGAGATGGAGGGCGTTCTCGTCGACCCGCAGGTGTTGAAGAAGCTTTCCAATGAATTTGCCACTGCTGGTGCCGAGATCGAAAAGCACGTCTACGAGCTTGCCGGCGAGCGCTTCAACATCGGTTCGCCCAAACAGCTTGGCGATATTCTCTACGGGCGCATGCAACTGGCGGGCGGCCGCAAGACGGCGACCGGGGCATGGAGCACTGATTCCGATGCGCTGGAAGAATTGGCGGCGCAAGGCGTCGATCTTGCCCGCCGGGTGCTCGATTGGCGCCAGCTAGCCAAGTTGCGTTCGACTTATACCGATGCATTGCCAAGTTACATCAATCCCACAACCGGCCGGGTCCACACCAGCTATTCGATGGCGGCGACATCGACCGGGCGGTTGGCTTCGACCGAGCCCAATCTGCAGAATATCCCGGTGCGTACCGAGGAGGGCCGCAAGATCAGGGCGGCGTTTATTGCGCCACCGGGCGCGAAGCTGATCAGCGCCGACTACAGCCAGATCGAACTGCGCGTGCTGGCTCATGTGGCGGATATTCCGCAATTGAAGAAGGCCTTTGCCGAGGGCCTCGATATTCATGCGATGACCGCGAGCGAAATGTTCGGTGTGCCGATCGAGGGCATGGACCCCCTGGTGCGCCGCCGCGCCAAGGCCATCAATTTCGGTATCATCTACGGTATCTCGGCCTTCGGTCTCGCTAATCAATTGTCGATTCCGCGCGAGGAGGCGGGCAATTATATCAAGACTTATTTTACCCGCTTTCCCGGCATTCGCGATTATATGGAGGAGACCAAAAAGGCGGCGCGCCAGCAGGGTTATGTGGAAACCATCTTCGGCAGGCGGTGTCATTTCCCGCGCATCAATTCGCCCAATGCCTCCGAGCGCTCTTTCCTCGAACGCGCTGCCGTCAATGCGCCCATTCAGGGGGCCGCCGCCGACATCATCCGCCGCGCCATGGTGCGCATGGATGATGCCCTAAACCAGGCGAGGCTCTCGGCCAGAATGCTGCTGCAGGTTCATGACGAATTGATCTTTGAAGTGGCCGACGCCGAAGTGGAGAACACCATGGCAGTGGTCAAGCGCGTCATGGAGAAAGCCCCCGAGCCCGCCGTCAAACTCGCCGTACCCCTGCAAGTCGACGCCCGCGCCGCCCAGAATTGGGAAGAGGCGCATTGAACTAATCGACTACTTCGCCCGGATAAACGCCCCACAGCATGGTCTGCTCGATCCAGCCGTCGTAACCGGCGGCGGAGATTTCGCACCATTCGCCGGTGCATGAGGAAACTTCGCTCACCACCCCAGCACTTAATTTGGCAACAAGACCGCTGTTGGTTGCGGCGCTGCTGTGCAGCGGCATGGCCTGGCCTTGCCGCCAAGGTGCCACGACGGCGGTGCGTTTGCCGGCCAGCATGTTCTGGAGAATCCAACCCTCCTCGCCATCGCTGTCCCTGATGCGCCGCCAATTCTCGAATTCCGCCACGATTTCGACCGGCATGCCCTTGCGCTGGAATACCCAAGCGACGGGATGCTCGCTCGATGGGCCGCGGCGAACATTTACCTTTTCAGCTTTAAGGGAAACAAAACGCGGGATCGGAAGGCCCGAAGGACCCATCGCCTTCAGGCCATCGCCGAGGGAGGCGGTCGTCTCCTGGCCGTCGGGTATTACTGCATTGGCAACCGAATCGGATTTCTTGCCGAACACCGACCAACCGATGCCGGCCGCCACCGCCAAGCATGCCAGCGCCAGAAAGATAGAGCCAATACGCCGGTTTCCCACGCGATTAATGGCCATGATCTCCGCAATTCCCTTTACCGCCAAGCCAGAATGGAGGTCACGGCTTGCGCCCTGCTCCCCCTCTGCTAGACACGAACAGTTTACACCACCGGCCCAACCGTGCAACGGATGGGCCCCATTCGAACCGAGACACGATTGCCCCGTCTAGGTTAAGATTGTGTCAAGAATTGATCGCGGAGCAGGACCTGGAATGACCAAGCGCAAGCCCCTCGTTGTCGTCACGCGCAAGCTGCCCGATGTCGTAGAAACCCGGATGATGGAGCTGTTCAATACGCGCCTTAACACAAGCGATCAGGCGATGAGCAAAGCGGAACTGGTGGAAGCTGTGAAGCATGCCGAAGTGCTGGTGCCGACGGTGACTGACCGCATCGACAAATCCATCCTCATGCAGGCGGGTGATCAATTGAAGCTGATCGCCAATTTCGGCACCGGTGTCGACAATATCGATGTGGAGACCGCCGTGGCGCGCGGCATCACCGTTACCAACACGCCGGGCGTGCTCACCGAAGATACCGCCGATATGACCATGGCGTTGATCATGGCGGTGTCGCGCCGCCTGATCGAGGGCGCGAAAGTCATCGGCCTCGACAACAGCTGGCAGGGCTGGTCGCCCACCTGGATGCTGGGCAGCCGAATCTGGGGCAAACGCCTAGGGATCATCGGCATGGGCCGCATTGGTACGGCATTGGCCAGAAGGGCCAAGGCTTTCGGCCTGCAGATCCATTATCACAACAGGAAGCCCGTGCACGCCAAGATCGAGGAAGAACTAGAGGCCACCTATTGGGAAAGCCTCGACCAGATGCTGGCGCGCATGGATATTGTTTCGGTGAACTGCCCGCATACCCCTGCCACCTATCATTTGCTGTCGGCGCGCCGCCTCAAACTGATGAAACGTGAAGCCATCATCGTCAACACGGCGCGCGGCGAAGTGATCGACGAGAACGCGCTGGCGCGCATGCTGGAGGCGGGCGAGCTTGGCGGTGCCGGGCTCGATGTATTCGAGCACGAGCCGGCGGTGAACCCGCGCCTGCTCAAGGCCAAGAAGGCGGTGCTGCTGCCGCACATGGGCTCGGCCACCATCGAAGGCCGCATCGACATGGGCGAAAAGGTCATCATCAATATCAAGACCTGGGTCGATGGCCATAACCCGCCTGATAGGGTTTTGCCGACTATGCTATAGGAGCCTGCCTGCTCAGATCGATTGCTCGATCCAAGACTGCAGTTGATTCTTGGGTGCGGCCCCCACCTTGGTTGCCGCCACCTTGCCATCCTTGAACACCATTAGCGTCGGAATGCCGCGCACGCCATATTTAGAGGGTGTGCCGGGGTTTTCATCAATGTTGATCTTGACGATCTTGGCCTTGGCGCCAAGCGTCCTGGCGATCTCCTCAAGGGCTGGCCCGATCATCTTGCAGGGGCCGCACCATTCAGCCCAGAAATCAACGACGACCGGCGTCGCGGATTTCAGTACATCCGCCTCGAAAGATGTGTCGGTTACCTTGTGAGTGGACATGAAAACCTCTTGGGAGTTGGGGGGATTCGCTAAAGCCCTGATTGCTCCCAAAGGTAGGGACACCACCCCCGCCGGTCAAGGGTGGGCCACGCCATTGTGAAGGAGCATTTGCGCCAGCAGAACATCTGGGATGTCCATGAGCGCGGGGGCTGCCGTCCACAGGATGGCGCAGCGCACCATCTGGCCCGGATGAATGCCCTTAAGAGCGGATTGATAGGCGGCCATCTGCAGGAGATACTCGGGCCTGATGGCGCTGGCTGCCGATGGCCAGTTGCGATCGGTCTTGTAGTCGACGGCGACAATCTCGCTGGCACGCAGGATGAGGCGATCGATACGGCCGGAAATGGTGATGCCCAGTTCGCCGATGGAGGCCATGATCGGTACTTCCGACAGGCCGCCGGCGGCAAATAGATACTGCAGCTCCGGATGTCCGGTGAGTGCCAGAAGCTCAAGCGCAACGCTTTCGTCATAGCCTGCCCTGATCACGATCCGGTGCACGAAGCTCTTCTGCTCACCCACTGCTATTTCCGGCAGGAGCTGCAAGATGCGGTGCATCAACACGCCGCGCTCAACCCGCTGCGGCCGCTCCGCCGCCCCAAGGTGGGAGGGTGCCCGCCATGATTTCCGGCCGGGCTCAGGCGCAGGCGGCAGCAGGGCCCATTGGGGAATTTCAATCAACTCTGTTTTCGCTGCCAGCGTCAGTTTGGAAAATACCGGATCATCACCAAGCCGCCAGCCTTCGCTGTCACTCAACTCGCGCATATGCGGCTGAAGTGAGGTGGCGACGAGATTGTACCAGCAGTCATCCGCCGCCGTGTTGCGCCCGCGATAGCCGCATATGTAAAGCTCATCACGGGCCCTGGTCATCGCCACATAGAGCAGGCGGCGGTATTCATGAGCCCGGTCATCCTTGAGGCCGGCCTTCACGGCGGCAAGGCCGGGCGATTCGAATGTCTTCGGCAAGCGCCACAGCGGCAGCTTGCCAGCGGTCCTGCCCAGATCGATCATCATCAACGGTGATTGGGTCTTGCCCTCGGGTTTGGACATTGTATCGGGCAGGATCACGATCGGCGCCTCAAGCCCCTTCGCACCATGAACCGTCATGATACGGACTTCGTTCGATCCCTGCTCCATGTTGCGCTTGATCTCGACATCGCCCGACTTGAACCATTGGACGAATCCTTGCAGCGATGAGGTATTGTCGTTCTCATAATCAAGTGCCGAATCAAGAAACGCATCGAGCGCATCGCGCGCCTCGCTGCCGAGGCGGCCCAGAATTCTCATGCGGGTTATGTCCAGAACTCCGGAGAAGAATTCATAAGGCCGTGCCGTCCGTGCCTGCTCCTTCCATGCCAAGAGCTGCCGCACCGCCGCCACGCAATGGGGTTCAGCGCTTTGTTGCATCCTGGCCCACAACGATTGCTTGCCACGTCGCCAGGCGATGTCGAAGATCTGCTCTTCGGAGAAGACTTGCGGCACCAGCGGACTTTTGAGCAGGCAGGCCAGGGCATAGTCATCGTCCTCGAGCAGGCAAAATTGCGCCAGCGCCAGAAGGTCGAGGACCGCCAGGTTCTCAACCAGCGTCAGCCGGTCGGCACCGGCCACGGCAATATCCGCCTTGCGCAGTTCGCGCACCAGCGCATCGAAGAAACTGTTGCGTACACGCACGAGAATGAGAATGTCGCCGGATTGGACATTGCGGTTTTTGTCGGCGAGAAACTTTGACCCGATCCATGATTTCACTTTGGCGGCGATTGCGCGGGCTAGTTTGCGCCGCGGCGAATTGGCGGGCTCGAGATCGACCGGGGCCTGCCAGGGCTGATCTTCACCACGTTCATCAGGCTCCACCATTGGCCAGACTTCGACGGTGCCCGTCACCTCGCGCCGTGTGGGTTCATGATGGAGCTGCTTGCTGCTGCGGCCATCGAGGCCCTGCCGGGCGATGCCGGATTCATGAAAGGCAATATCAACCGCTGAGAGAATTGCTTTGGCCGACCGGAATGATAGGGTGAAATCAACATCGTTGAAGGGTTGGCCCGCTGCGGTGATGCGGCTCTCGATTTCATCATGCACAATCTCGAAGTTATCGGGGTCGGCGCCTTGAAAACTGAAGATCGATTGCTTGCGGTCACCGACGGCAAACAGCGTTCGTTCGGATTTTCCTCGGATGCCTTGCCCGGCAAAAAATTCTTCAGTGAGCGCGCCAATAATCTCCCATTGCGCCGGGCTGGTATCCTGGGCCTCATCGAGCAGCACGTGCTCGATACCGCCATCAAGCTTGTAGAGCACCCATGCCGCATCTGGCTTGCTGGCGAGAAGGCGGTTGGTTCTGATGATGAGGTCATCGAAATCATAGGCGCCGCGCCGCCGTTTCTCGCGCTCAAACTCCTGGATGATGGCGGCGGCAAGCGTAAGCAAGGCCGAAGTTGCCGCAATGCGCTCGAGGTCGGCAAGTCTACCAAGCCCGTATATCAATCGCTGCTGCTCGGACTCGATGAAACTTCCAACCCACGGATCAGCCGCGACGACGGCCCTGGTGGCAATGCCGGTGAGTTTTCGTGGTTCGTTAGTTCCGGTGAGAAGGAAGCTCCTTAGCTCTTCCAGGTTGGAATTGCTGCCAACTAGAACATCGCCAAGAAAATTTCCCCGCTCCTGGTCTCTTGCTGTTCCAAAATCCAGGGCCGCAATCAGCCGCTGGTAATCTTGGTGATTCAATACAAGTTCACGCCTGACGCTGTTTTTGTCCTCGCCCGGATTCAGCAAGAAATGCCGCCGCAACTGATCAACAATGCGCTGAACGGCAATTCCTTCGTCGAGATCAAGAATGGTGCGCTTGGAAAGAATGACCTTCATGAGTTCGTCGAAGCCGTCGGCTTGAACGTGGCGCACGACTTCCGCCAGCGCTCTGCCGATGTCCGACTCGGGCCGGCGATGTGCTTCACGCAAGACATCCTGGCGTGCGGCATTCAATGTCTCACGCGCGGCACGGTCATCCATTACGGAAAAGTGCGGTACGATTCCCGCCTCAACCGGAAACAGTTGTAACAGCCGCTCGCAGAAGGCATGAATCGTCTGGATTTTCAACCCACCCGGTGTTTCGAGCGCCGATGTGAACAGTTGCCGGGCCCGCCGCATGAGTTCCGCATCGGGACTATCGACGCCAATCTTGCCAAGGTTCTGTTTCAGTTCATCGTCAGATACGGTGATCCAGCCGCTGAGCCGTTCGAACAGGCGGGTCGACATTTCAGCGGCAGCCGCCTTGGTGAATGTGAGGCAAAGAATGCGCGACGGTTCAGTGCCAGCCAGCATCAACCGGATCAGGCGGTCGATCAGCACATGGGTCTTGCCGGACCCGGCGTTGGCATTCACCCATGCCGATGCAAAGGGATCGGATGCTCGAATTTGCAAATTATTGGCGTGGTGATTTCCGTTCATCTTCCGTCACCCGAAAGGGCCCACTCGCGGTATCTCGAAAGATGATCGAACGGATACTCCTCGTCCTCCTTTTCCACCATGGCGCGCGGCAAATAGGCTTGACGGAGGCCGGCATAGGCCGTCAGAAGTTCGATCAATCCCGCCAGATTCTTGCGCGCGCACTCCATCAATGGCATTCTGAGATCAGGCATGGTGATTTTCCCTGGTAAATCACCACCGCCCAACTTCACATAGGCAATGTCACGGGCCTCGCGTTTGCCCAGCGCCTTGAACGCCCCGTGCTCCAGCATCGCCGCCTGCAGGGTTAACTGCGGTGCAAGGCCTGCCGCCACCTGCGGCGCCGACGGCACTGTGCCGGTCTTGTAATCGTATATGATGGCGAGTTCGTTGCTCAGGAGATCAATGCGGTCGGCGCGGCAAGTGAGGATAAAAGGCTCACCAGCGACAGTGAACTTATGGCGGCCATCGATTTCCGAATAGACGGTTGTGACATCGGCTCTCTGCCTGGCTTCCTCTGCCACCAGCCAACCAGCAATTCGTACGAACTGCGGCCACCAGAATGCCGCCACATCGGGATGCGCCAACAGAGTGCTGAAGTGGTGCCGCCCGCGCTGCAGGAGACAGTCGAGTGCATCTGGCGGAAGTGTATTTGGAAACTTGCCGAGAAAATCTCCGATCGCCGCATGAAAGATCGTGCCACGCATCGACATATCGGGTTCGGCCGAAATGTTATCCAGTGGCTTTAGTCCCAACACCTTGTCCGCATAAATTGCGTAAGGATCGCGGATCAAAGTTTCCACCCGGGTAACGCTGAGCTGCCTGGGACGTGCGCTGATCGGCGGGCATGGCCGTGGCCGTGCGCAGGGCTTGACGGCACCGGGCTCATCAAGCTGTGCCACCAGTGCCTGCCACTGCCTGGTAGGTTCGAGATAATTAGTTAATCCCGCAGCCTTCGCCAGCACCTGCAGCCGCAGTATCCAGCGCGACGGAATGGCCGGTGCATCACCAACGCGGCGCGACCATGTCATGTAGACTTGCGCGCACCCCAGCGCCTGTACGAAATCATGGGCGGTCTGGCCGATCTGGTTTTCCGCTTGCTGCATCCCAAGCAAGTCGCGCATCGGACGGTTAAGCCACGGCCCGGAGTCGGGCGATGCCGGCCATCGGCCTTCGTTCAATCCTCCAAGTATCATAACATCAGGCCTGGCCAGCCGCGCTTCGAGCAGGCCAAGAATAGCCAGCCTGGTTTGTGGCGCTGATGCCCTGCGCAATGGCGTGGCCGACATGTAATGGCGGACGATGACAGCAGCACCGGCAAGGCTGCACGCGGCAAGCGTTTCACCTTCAGTCGTCAGGTTCACCAGCAATGTTCTCAGAAGTTCGCCTTCTTCCCCCTGCCACAGCCTGTCCCCGGCGGCCAGCTCGCATGCGTGCACAAGGCTTTCGATATGTGCGCTGAGAGACTTCTCGCCGGCATCAGCAAGCGGCAACAGGCACTCGGCGATCTTGCGCCCATAATCTGCTGCCGACAGCCAGTCTACCGCGGAAATCCGGCTGATGACGGGATGGACGTGAGTGCCGGTTTCAGCGGTGGACCTGGCGGCCATGACAAGATCCGCCAAGGCATCTACATCGGGTGCAACGGCGCTGGCGCGAAAAACCGCAAGTTCAATCACATCCACCGCATTTCGGGCGCTATCACGATCAAGCCCGAATTGGCAAAGATCATGTTTGAGAAAAGCCAGCAGGCGATCAGGCGCGAAACCGCCGAGAATGAGATCAATGAGTAAACCAAGCAAGGCTGCGCCGCCGAATCGGCTGAGCGGCTCACCAGCGGAGTCATCGATATCGACGCCAAATTTTTCGAGCTGTTGCTTGACGCGCCGGGCCAGACCGCGATCCGGCGTGACCAAACTTGCAGTCTTGCCAGGTATTTCCAGAACCTGGCGGAGGATGAGCGCAATGGTAATGGCCTCCTCGCGGGCGTGACGAGCCTCCACCAATTCCAATCCAACGAATGCCTGATCGATTGCCGCCTTGTGATTACGAGCAATGGCGCTCCACTTTTCCGATGTGCCGGAGGGCCTCATAATTTCACTGGCCAGCCAACCCCGGAAACTTTTCTCTGGTCCCGGAATTGTTGTGACATCTTTGCGCGACAGGGTGAACGCCGCAAGCAACTGTTTCAAAATAAATTGCGGGTGCTGGGCGCTCACCGCCGCCCAACTCTCATCATCCATGCTGGTGTCGAGGCCGGGCAGAACCACAGCACCTTGTGGCAGCTGTGCTATAGCACCAAGCAATTCACGCGTTGCCGGAATTGATCCAGTTGAGCCAGCGGCAATCACCGGCCACGGCGTGGGATTTTCCAACAGCCGTTGCGCTTCCCGGCGCAGCAGAAGCGACCGCCGCACTTTCGGCGCGAGCAGGTGCTTGTCGTGCAGCCGGTGCGGAAGTTTTTCACGAATGAGAGCAAGAAACCCGAGGATCGCCTCGCGATGCCGCGCCGCCTCGATGCCATAGAGATCGGCAATGCGCGCGAGATCGATATCCTCGGTTTCGAGGTTGTCAAGAAATCCGGCAAGCGATGCTGCCAGTGCCACCGACTGAATGGGTGATGCGACAATTTCCAGGGCCAACCGCTCCTGGGGATTGTCCCTGGCCCATTCCCCAATCATGTCGATCAAGATCAAATCCCGGCCAATCGGCGATATCGCTTCGGGCAGCGCCATTTCGGTTAGTGAAATAGAAGATGGCGCGCTTTCAAACAGGTCCTCGTCGATGTCTCCGATCGGCCTGATGCGCGGCAGCAAGAGACTCGTTCCACCGTTGACTTCAAAAAATATTCGCTCAAGGTCGCGCGCCGCCCGCCTCGTCGGCACCAGGATGGTCGCGCGCGCAA
>JANLWG010000068.1:0-13858 GCA_031364405.1 Hyphomicrobiales bacterium | reverse complement strand
GCGACGACGCGCACCGGCCTGCTGACGACGCCGCTGCGCGACCGTTTCGGCATTCCGGTGCGGCTTGATTTTTATAGCGATGAAGAATTGCTCGAAATCGTCAAGCGCGGATCGCGGGTCATGCAGGTTGCGGTCTCCGAGGATGGCGCGCGCGAGATCGCCAAGCGCTCGCGCGGCACACCGCGCATCGCCGGACGGCTGCTGCGCCGGGTGCGCGATTTTGCCTCTGTTGCCGGAACCGAACTGATCGACCGGGCCGCTGCCGATGCGGCACTCAGCAATCTCGATGTCGATCATCGCGGCCTTGATGGACTTGATCATCGCTACCTCACTTGCATCGCCATTAATTTTGGCGGCGGGCCGGTGGGTATCGATACGATTGCCGCCTCGTTGTCGGAATCGCGCGATGCGATCGAGGATATTGTCGAGCCATATTTGTTGCAGCAGGGCTTCCTCAACCGCACGCCGCGCGGAAGGCTGTTGACTCAGCACGCATTCAAACATCTGGGGCTTGGCGTGCCGCAGCGGCCGGAATTCACTCAAGGGATTCTGCCGTTGGACGATGACGATGCCTGAGCCGTGGCCTCAACTCGGCGGGAGGATTGCCGGCGGCGTCCATGTGCTGCCGGTGCGGGTTTATTACGAGGATACGGATTTCTCCGGTGCGGTCTATCACGCCAACTACCTCAAGTTTTGCGAGCGCGGACGCTCCGACTACCTGAGGCTGCTCGGCATTCATCACCACCTGCTTGATGACAGGGGGTTTGTGGTGCGGCGCATGGTTTGTGATTTTCTGAAACCGGCCCGCATCGATGATCTTCTGGAAGTCGAGACGCGGTTCGTTGAGCAGGCGGGCGCCCGTTTTGAAATTTCCCAGCGTGTCAAAAGAGCAACAGATAGCCTGTTCACCGCGCAAGTGACGGCCGCCCTGGTGGATGGCCGGGGGCGCCCCAGGCGGTTGCCGAAGGGGATGGCGGCGGCTCTGAAATTTCAGCCTGAATCAGAGTCTTAACCACAACTTAACCATACTTCACACAAGTGGGGTCAGAGTTGGCCGGTCGCGGTCTGGCTTGGCGCGTGATTCCGCTCATATCTGGCGAATCGCCGCAGTTTCGACAGATTTGACCTGTTTCAGGGCACCTTCTCCAGAAATGGGTGCCGGGAATGTCACGGGGGGTTCGGGACAGGCCCCTGGTTTGCGGGAAGGAAAGCATGGATCCGGTGGTTATCGAAACAGTTGTGCAGGGCGGGAAAATCTCCCTCTGGCATCTGGTCATGCAAGCGAGTTGGCCGGTGTTTCTGGTCATGCTGGGATTGGGCATAGCCTCGGTGTGGGGCTGGGCGATCATTATAGAAAAATTTTTCGCGGTTCGCCGGATGAATTCCGCCAATGATCAGTTCGAGCAGAGTTTCTGGTCCGGGCAATCGCTTGAAGATCTTTATCTGGCGCTGGGAACCCACAGCAATCTGGGGCTTTCAGCGATTTTCACGGCGGCCATGCGCGAATGGAAACGCAGCCAGGATGCGGCCCTGCGGGCGGGCTTCCAGGGCGTGCAGCGGCGCATCGAGAAAGTCATGGATGTGCAGATCCAGAAGGAAATGGGCACGATCGAATCGCGCCTGCTGTTTCTCGCCACCACCGGTTCGGCTGCCCCCTTCATCGGATTGTTCGGAACGGTATGGGGCATCATGACTTCGTTTCAGGCGATTGCCAATTCGCAGAACACCAATCTGGCGGTGGTGGCGCCGGGCATCGCGGAGGCTTTGTTCGCCACCGCCATCGGCCTGCTTGCCGCCATACCGGCGACAATCTTCTACAATATGTACACCTCCGATGCCGCGAAGATCGGGACCAGGCTGGAGAATTTCGCTGATGAATTCTCGGCCATCATTTCGCGTCAGCTGGACGAGCGGGTGTAGAAATGGCTGCAACGGCAGGCGGATCACAGGGCGGTTATGCACGGCGCAATTCGCGGCGCAAGCCGTCGCGCGGGGTGATGAGCGAAATCAATGTGACGCCGATGGTCGATGTCATGCTGGTATTGCTCATCGTGTTCATGGTGGCAGCACCGCTGATGACGGTTGGTGTGCCAATCGAATTGCCGAAGACCGAAGCCAAGCAGCTCGACAGCTCGGTCGAGCCGATAACCATCACGGTCAAAGCCGATCAGACCGTCTACCTCCAGGAAAGCCTGATTGCCATCGGGCAACTGGCGCCCAAGCTGGTGGCCATCGCCAAGAACGGCTATGAGGAACAGATCTTCGTGCGGGCCGATACCAGTGTGCCCTATGGTTCTGTGATGGAGGTGATGGGCCTGCTGAATGGCGCTGGTTATCGCAAGATCGGCCTTGTGACCGGCAATGCCGAGGATGCTCCCAAAGCGGCGGAACCCAACTAGCGATGAACTGGAGCCTTGCCGCATCGTTGGGCTTGCATGTGGCCATTCTGGCCGCCGCCCTCGTCGTGCTGCCCAATCCCAATCGATATGTCATCAAGCCGCAACCGGCGATTCAGGTCGATATCAGCAATATCGGCGATGTTTCAAAGCGCATGGCGATGACCAAGGAAGAGGTCGTGCCCAAGGATAAACCGGCGCCAAAGAAGGCCGAGACGATCAAGAAATCAGAGCCCGCGCCCAAGGTTGCCGAGAAAGAACAGAAGGCGGTCAAGGAGGCTGAGGCCGAACCGCCGCCACCGCCCGAAGTCAAGAAAGAAGAACCCAAGCCGCTCGATTCCGCTCCGCTGAAGGACCTGATCAAGGATACAGTGACCGAAACACCGGAGCCCAAGAAAGAACTACCGAAGAAGACGGTGGAGAAACCGAAGGATAAGCCGAAGAAACCGGAGAAGAAGAAAAAACCAAAACTCAACCCGGATGAAATCGCCGCGTTCCTCAACAAGGTCGACGAGTCAAAGGCTCCGGAACAGCCCTCCTTGACTGACGCGCAACCGGTTGCCGGCGAGGCTAATCTTCAGGGTACGGACGATCAGCTTTCGGCGACGATCATCGAAGCGCTGGTGCAACGCATCCGTGAGTGCTGGACGGTGCCGCCGGGCGCGCGCGAAGCCGAGATTGTAGTGAAAGTACATTTCGGTCTCAACACCGATGGGTCGGTGATCGGCGTTCCGGAGGTGATGAACCCTGATGGTGATCCGTTGTTCGACGCCACGGCGCGTTCTGCCGTTTCGGCGGTTCTCGAATGCCAGGCCTATAGTTTCCTGCCGCAGGAAAAATATGATCTGTGGAAAGACCTCATTATCAATTTCAATCCGAACATGATGTTCGATAGCTGACCGGAACCGAACAAGCCATGCACCTCCATGCCGAAAACCGGATGAAATTTTTTGTTGTTGTCGCCCTGTTGCTTGTGCTTGCAGGAGTGCATTCGGCCAATGCGGCAACGGAGATCGATCTGACCGGCGGCCGTATAGCTCCGCTGCCGATAGCGATCACCGGTTTCCTGCCGGGCGGCGGGGCCGAGGAAGCAGCAGCCACGATTTCCGGGGTGATTTCCAATGATCTCGGGCGCTCTGGTTATTTCAATCCCTTGCCGCCAGAATCATTTATCGAACAGATCGGCAATTTTTCGCAGGAGCCACGGTTTGCCGATTGGCGGCAGATTCAGGCGAAGGCTCTGGTGACCGGTCAGGTATTCATCGAAGGCGGCAAACTGCGCGCCGAGTTCCGCCTGTGGGATGTCAACACCCAGCAGCAGCTTGCCGCACAGCAATTCACGGCGGCGCCGAAAAACCTGCGGCGCATCGGGCATCTGATTGCCGATGTGATCTACAGGCAACTCACCGGCATCGACGGCTATTTCGATACGCGGGTGGTTTTCGTGGATGAATCGGGCCCCAAGGATCAGCGCATCAAGAAATTGTCGATCATGGATCAGGACGGCTTCAATCCGCGCGGGCTGACCGACGGCAAGGACCTGGTGCTTACGCCGCGTTTTTCGCCTAACTCCCAGGAAATCACCTACATGTCCTTCAGCAACAATACACCGCGGGTTTACTTGATGAACATCGACACCAGACAGCGCGAGATCGTCGGAGAATTTCCCAACATGAGTTTCTCGCCGCGGTTTTCGCCCGATGGCCAGAAAGTGATCATGAGCCTGCAAGAGGGCGGTAACTCCAATATTTTCGAGCTTGATCTGCGGTCGCGAGGATTGCGCCAGCTTACCAATGTGCCGGCGATCAACACAGCTCCCAGCTATTCGCCGGATGGCGGGCAGATCGTTTTTGAATCGGACCGCGGCGGGGCCCAGCAGGTTTATGTGATGGGAGCTGATGGCTCGGGGCAAACCCGTATCAGTTTTGGCGATGGCCGCTATTCGACCCCGGTATGGTCGCCGGATGGAAAGTATATTGCCTTTACCAAGCAGGCGGGCGGCAAATTCGCCATCGGCGTGATGAAGCCCGATGGTTCGGGGGAGCGCATTCTGACGGAAGGCTTCCATAATGAGGGTCCGACATGGGCGCCGAACGGGCGGGTGCTGATGTTCTTCCGCGATTCTCCGGGTGAAAGTGGTGGACCACAGCTCTTTTCAGTCGACATCACCGGTTATAACGAACAGCAGGTGCCGACGCCGGAATTTGCCTCCGATCCCGCTTGGTCACCAAAATTAAACTAAACTGAACGAGAATTTACCCATGGGCCGGGGGGCCCACCGGTGAAACCGGCGGGGATGCAGGTTTCGCCATGACGCAACACGATAACGGGAAGATCAGATGACAATGAGTGTGAGTTTCAAAATAGCCGCGGCGTTCTGCTGCGTTCTGGCATTGGCCGCCTGTTCCAAAAAGAGCGCCCCGGACCTCGAGGCCACCAATGGCGTGGGGGTGGCGGCACCTGGTTCTGAAAAGGATTTTGCGCTGAACGTCGGTGATCGCATCTATTTTGCCGAGGACAAGTCGGCGCTGTCGCCGGAATCCGAGGAAACCCTGCGCAAGCAGGCGGCCTGGCTCAACCAGTACCCGGACGTGATCATCCAGATCGAAGGCCATGCCGACGAACGCGGCACCCGCGAGTACAATATCTCGCTGTCAGCCCGCCGCGCCACCGCGACCCGCGAGTTCCTGATCGCCCAGGGCATTGATGGCACTCGGATTTCCTCGATCGCCTATGGCAAGGAACGCCCGGTCGCACTTTGTGATGCCGAACAATGCTGGTCACAAAATCGCCGCGCTGTCACGGTCATTACCGGTGGTGCCAAGACCAGCTAGGGTTTAAGCCCAAGCCTTGGGGTGAGAGAATATTAACCCTGTTTCGGCAAAGTGCGGGCAGGGCCGGTCTGCCGTGTCGCGGGGCCAATTGTATTGTCTGTCCGGGCGGCGGTCCGGCTATAGGAGTGGAATATGATGATGACGCGATTGGCCAGTTTCAAGTTGGCAGCGGTCTGCTGCTGCTTCCTTGCGCTGGCGGCCTGTTCGAAAAAGAATACCCCGGACCTCGACGCAGGAACCAGTAATGCGAAACCTGGCTCGCAGCAGGATTTTACCCTCAATGTCGGCGACCGCGTTTATTTCTCCGAGGACCAATCGACCCTGACACCCGAAGCCGAGGATACGCTGCGCAAGCAGGCCCAGTGGTTGCAGCAATATGGCGGTGTGACCGTGCAAATCGAAGGCCATGCCGACGAGCGCGGTACGCGTGAATACAATATCTCGCTGTCGGCCCGCCGCGCCACGGCGACGCGTGAGTTCATCATCGCGCAAGGCGTTGACGGGGGCCGGATTTCTTCGATTGCCTATGGCAAGGAACGCCCGGTCGCACTTTGTGATGCGGAACAATGCTGGTCGCAAAACCGGCGCGCCGTTACTGTGATAACAGGTGGTGCCAACTAATCACAGTCGTGAAACTTTAAACACGCATGGACTTGCCAGCCTCAATTTTACCGCCTTTGCGGTTCAGTTGCTCGGGCCGTAACGGCGGCCAACCAGGCGGCTGGAAATGGTGTCTGATATGTTGAAATACCTGCGATGTTCAGTGGCTGTGGCGGTTCTGGTTGGAGTGAGCCTGAGCACCCCGGCAATGGCCCAATCGGCATCGGAATTGGCGGTTCGCTTGAGTCAGATGGAAGAACAGATGCGATCCCTGGTGGGCGAAGTCGAACAACTCACCTTCGAGATCAAGCAATTGAAGGCAAAGGCCGGCAACATTGATACGGGTGTCATGGATAGTGTGCCAGTACAGCCCGCCGAACCTAAGAAACTCGCGGCCCAGGAGATTCCGGCCGGTCAGACCGAAGAACAGGGCATCGAGCAAATTCAGGATCCGCCGTCGGGCCAAACCTCGAATGAGTCCACCTACATGAAGACCATCGTCAACGAGGACGGCACCGAGTCGCAGATGCTGGTCAGGAAGGCGCCGGGACCCAAGGTTCTCGGTGCACTCAGCAGTGCCGCGGCGGTTCCCGACGACAATGGATTTCTGGGTCAGGTTCTGGTGGCCCCCGCCCAGCAAGATCCCGGTGCGGATGCAGGGCTGGTCCAGGGCAATGCTTCGGCTGGCGGCGCCGACTCGATTGAAACTGTCTCGCTGTCGCCCGATTCGCCCGAGACACTCTATGAGCATTCCAACGAAAGCCTGCTGCGCCGCCAGTTTGGCGATGCCGAAGCGGGCTTCCGCACCTTCATCGAAAAATACCCCGAGCACAGTTTGGCCGGCAGTGCGCAATATTGGCTGGGCGAAACCTATTATGCCCAGAGCGATTTCCGCCAGGCAGCGCAGGCTTTCCTCCAAGGTTATAAGCAATATCCGAAGAGCCGCCGGGCGGCGGACAGCCTGTTGAAACTCGGTATCTCGCTGGACCGGCTGGGCCAGAGACAACAGGCTTGCGCGGCTTACGAATCGGTCAGCAGCGAATATCCAAAGGCGGTTGAAGCGAGAAAGCGGGCTCAGGCTGAAGCCAAGCGTGCCGCCTGCGCGTCCTGATCCCAACCGGCTTTTCCAGCCGATTGCGTCGCGGACGCATGTAGCACTTGCGGTTTCAGGTGGATCGGATTCGGTTGCCATGTTGCGGCTGGCAGCTGAGTGGACCGGCAGGCCGCGGCTGAGTGTTCTCACCGTCGACCACGGATTGCGCGCCACATCGGCACAGGAAGCAGCACAGGTGGCGGCTTGGGCAGCGCAAGCGGGGCTAGCGCACGTCACCTTGAACTGGACATCGGCCAAGCCACAATCGGGCATCCAGGCCAAGGCCCGTGCGGCGCGCTATGATCTCATGTCGTCCTGGTGCAGGGATCATAATGTAGAAATGCTGCTCACCGCCCACACGCTGGAGGATCAAGCCGAAACGGTGCTGATGCGCATGGCGCGGACCGCAAGTCTCGACAGCCTTGCTGGTATTCCCCGATTTGGGCAGTGGAACACGACGGAGCTGTTTCGGCCATTGCTGGCCGAGAAGCGGCTGGAGCTCCGGGCCTATCTCGCATCACTTGACCAGATGTGGATCGATGATCCCAGCAATGATGATGATCGTTTCGAGCGGGTTCGTATTCGCAAGGCGATGCCAGCGCTCGCTCAACTGGGGATTACCGCGGAGGCGCTGGCGGAACTGGCGGGGCGTGCCGCTGAAGCGGTTCACGCGCTGTGGGGAGCCGCAGAGGATTGGATCAGGCTCCATGTGCAGGAATTTGATACGGGCCATTGCATCATTGCGCTAGCGGCATTCACGGATCTAACGGCGGCGCTCCAGACCCGCATTCTTGGCGGGCTGATCAGCCGTTATGGATCGGGAAAAATTCCGGAACCGGGTGAACTGGAGGTAATGGCGGCCTGGGCTGCGACCGCTGGCAACCGGCGCACACTTGGCGGGGCGATCGTCGCACGCCGCAAAAATCATCTGCTCATCGGGCGTGAGCCGGGTCGAATCAATCCGGCTGCAGTGCGGGTGCCGGAGACCGGGGTGGTGCTGTGGGATGACCGCTTTGAAATCCACGCTGAGGCTGGAAGTTCAGTTATTCCAGTGGCTTGCGCCGGTATTGCGGGGCGGCGGCGGGACATTCCAAGCTTCGTGCAGCAGGCCCTGCCGGCAATCATCCGGGGGGGCAAATTGATCTCCGCTCCGCATCTGGCGCCAGCTTGCGGGTGCACCGCCGTTTTCCTGTCAAGGTTGCGGCGCTAACTTCTCGTTTACGTTGATGTCGTGCTTGGAAATACCCGGGCGCCGCCCTATGTTAAGATACAAGTTTGGGACAATAAAACCGGGCGGCGAAAATCGTACCGGGGAGGCTTGAGGGATACCGTGAACCAATTCCGAAATTTTGCCGTCTGGATCGTCATCGCGCTTCTATTGTTCGCGCTGTTCAGCCTTTTCCAAAACCAGGTCGGCCGCGGCAACACGAATGATATCAGTTACTCGGAATTCCTCGACAAGGCCAGCGCCGGCTCGATCCAGTCAATCACAGTTTCCGGTGAGACGATCACCGGCAAGTTGACTGATGGCTCCACGGTGCAGACGATGGGACCGCTTTTCCTCTCGGAAAACCAGCTCGATGAAATGCGCAAGAAGAACATCCAGATCAACTTCCGCGCCGCGCAAAGCGATTCGTTCCTGACCAATGCGCTGGTCTACTGGCTGCCGATGGTGCTGCTGGTGGGCGTGTGGATTTTCTTCATCCGGCAAATGCAAGCAGGTTCCGGCAAGGCCATGGGCTTTGGCAAATCCAAGGCCAAGCTTCTGACCGAGCGCCAGGGCCGCGTTACTTTCGAGGACGTGGCGGGTGTTGATGAGGCCAAGGACGATCTTGTCGAAATCGTCGACTTCCTCAAGGACCCGCACAAGTTCCAGCGCCTCGGCGGCAAGATTCCCAAGGGCGCACTTCTCATTGGTCCGCCGGGCACCGGCAAGACGCTTTTGGCGCGCGCTATCGCTGGCGAGGCCAACGTTCCGTTCTTCACCATCTCAGGCTCGGACTTTGTTGAAATGTTCGTGGGCGTTGGTGCAAGCCGGGTGCGCGACATGTTCGAGCAGGGCAAGAAGAATGCGCCCTGCATAATTTTCATCGACGAAATTGATGCCGTGGGCCGCCATCGTGGTGCGGGGCTTGGCGGTGGCAATGATGAGCGCGAGCAGACACTCAACCAGCTGCTGGTCGAGATGGATGGATTCGAAGCCAATGAAGGTGTGATCCTGGTGGCGGCGACCAACCGTCCCGACGTGCTCGATCCAGCATTGTTGCGCCCGGGCCGCTTCGACCGGCAGATCGTGGTGCCCAACCCGGATGTGGGGGGACGCGAAAAAATTCTCAAAGTTCATATGCGCAATGTGCCGCTGGCGCCTGATGTGGAGGCCAAGACGATTGCTCGCGGCACGCCGGGCTTTTCGGGCGCTGATCTCGCCAATCTGGTAAACGAGGCGGCACTGCTTGCGGCGCGGCGCAACAAGCGCATGGTAACCCAAGCGGAATTCGAAGAAGCCAAGGACAAGGTGATGATGGGCGCCGAACGCCGTTCGCTGGTGATGAGCGAAGACGAGAAGCGCCTGACCGCTTATCATGAAGCGGGCCATGCGCTGGTCGCCCTCAATGTGCCCAAGAGCGACCCGGTGCACAAAGCCACGATCATTCCGCGCGGCCGTGCGCTTGGCATGGTGATGCAGTTGCCGGAAGGCGACCGGCTGTCGATGAGTTTCACCCAGATGACTTCGCGATTGGCCATCATGATGGGTGGGCGCATTGCCGAGGAACTGACTTTCGGGCACGACAATGTAACCTCGGGTGCTCAATCGGATATCGAGCAGGCCACGCGGCTGGCCCGCGCCATGGTGACGCGCTGGGGCTATTCGGAAGAACTCGGCACAGTCTCCTATGGTGAAAACCAGGAGGAAGTTTTCCTCGGCCACTCGGTGTCGCGCACCCAGAATATTTCGGAAGCAACCTCGCAGAAGATCGACAATGAAGTGAAACGGATTGTCAGCGAGGGCTTCGCCACCGCGCGCAAAATCCTCACCAAGAAAAACAAGGATCTCGAAACGCTGGCCAAGGGATTGCTCGAATACGAAACCCTGTCGGGCGATGAGATCATCAATCTGCTCAAGGGCGTCAAACCCAAGCGCGACGACAGCGATGATGGCAAGCCAGCCGGAAAGCAACGGTCTTCAGTGCCTCGCGCCGGCAGCGCCAAGCGCGGTGGTGCGGGTGACATGGAACCGCAGCCGCAGGCGTGATGCCCAGTATCTATCTGCGGCCTTGCGGTCTCTCCTACGGCTCCGATGCAAGCCGTGCCGTGGCACAAGGCCGGGCAGGGCGATTGGGCGGACTATCTTGGATTTCATTCCACGCGGCCGAAGTGATCAGGCGCGGCGGCGGGACGGTATCGCGCGACTTGGTGGCGTACGGCGATCTGCCGCGCAGTGATGTGTTAGCGGCCATTGAAGGGCCGCGCCAGCCGGTTGCCGGATTGACGCTTGAGCGTCCGGTGATCATGGGCATCGTCAATGTGACGCCCGACAGCTTTTCCGATGGCGGTCTCACTACAAAAGCCGATCAGGCCATAGCGCATGGGCTTGCACTTGCGGATGAGGGTGCGGCTATCCTTGATGTGGGTGGCGAGTCGACGAGGCCCGGTTCCGGGGGTGTTTCCGAGGACGAGGAGCTGCACCGGGTCCTGCCGGTGATTGGCGCCTTGAGTTCGGCTGGTCATGTGGTTTCCTGCGATACACGAAAATCAAACGTGATGGGTGCAGCCGTCAAGGCCGGAGCCCTTATCATCAACGATGTCTCGGCCCTGCAATATGACAGTGCTGGTTTGCAGGTGGTTGCTGATCTCGGTTGCCCGATCGTGCTGATGCATGCGCAGGGCGATCCGAGGACCATGCAGCTAAGTCCATCATATGAAGACGTGGCGCTCGATGTCCATGATGCGCTGGCGGCGCGCATCGCGGTGTGCGTGGCGGCAGGGATTTCGGCCACGAAAATAATCATCGATCCCGGCATCGGATTTGGTAAATCATTCCGGCATAATATCGATGTGCTGAACCAGTTGACGCTGTTCCATGGCCTTGGCGCGGCACTACTGGCGGGTTTGTCGCGCAAGGCCTTCGTCGGAGCGCTGACCGGTGAAAAAGTGGCGGGACAGCGGGTATTTGGTTCGGTTGGCGGTGCCGTCCACGCCGCACTTAACGGAGCACACATTCTCCGGGTGCATGATGTGAAGGCAACGGCCGCGGCGTTGGCCGTGGCGCTCGCCGCGGCCGATCCCGGCTCCAGCGGGCTTTGATGGGGAGAAACGCGGATGTCACGCAGATATTTTGGCACCGATGGCGTGCGCGGCACGGCCAACAGCGGGACCATGAGCGCCGATATTGTACTGAAGATCGGCATGGCGGCGGGCAATCTTTACAAGCGCGGCAATCATCGCAACCGGGTGGTGATCGGCAAGGATACCCGGCTGTCAGGTTATATGATCGAGCAGGCGTTGACGGCCGGGTTACTGGCGGCGGGCATGGATGTGTTTCTGTTCGGGCCGGTTCCCACCCCTGCCGTTGCCATGCTGACCCGTTCGATGCGGGCCGATCTTGGCGTCATGATTTCGGCCTCGCACAATCCATTTCAGGATAACGGCATCAAGATATTCGGACCCGACGGCTATAAGCTGTCGGATGAACGCGAGCAGGAAATCGAGCGCATGCTCGATCAGCCGCAGAGCATCGATCTGGCGCAACCAGACGAGATCGGCCGGGCCAAGCGCATCGAGGATGCCCAGGCGCGCTACATCGAATTTGCCAAGCGCACATTCCCCAAGGAACTCAATTTGGAAGGGCTGCGGGTGGTGATCGATACGGCCAATGGCGCTGCCTACAAGGTGGCGCCGACAGCGCTGTGGGAATTGGGCGCTGAAATTATCCAGATCGGCCATGAACCCAACGGCATCAACATCAACGAGAAGTGCGGATCGACGGCCCCCCAGGCGATGTGCGAAAAAATGCGCGAATTGCGCGCCGACATCGGCATCGCACTCGATGGTGACGCCGACCGGGTGATCATCGCCGACGAGCGCGGCCAGCTAATCGATGGCGACCAGCTGATGGCGCTGATCGCATCCTCGTGGAACAAGCGCGGCGAATTGCGCGGCGGCGGGCTGGTCGCCACCGTCATGTCCAATCTCGGGCTTGAGCGCTTTCTCGCCGGGCAAAAGCTGTCGCTGGCGCGCACCAAGGTGGGAGATCGTTATGTCGTCGAACACATGCGGGCGCACGGCTTCAATGTGGGCGGCGAGCAGTCTGGCCATATCGTGCTGTCGGATTTTTCAACGACCGGCGATGGTCTGCTCGCAGCCTTTCAGGTATTGGCGGAAGTGGTGCGCTCGGGGCGGCCAGTGAGCGAGGTTTGCCGGCAATTCGTGGCGGTGCCGCAGATATTGAAAAACGTGGAATTTAAATCCGGCAAGCCGCTGGACGAGCCGCAGGTGAAATCCGCCATGGCCGATGCGCAGGCACAGCTCGGTAATTCGGGACGGCTGGTGATCCGGCCATCGGGCACAGAATCGCTGATCCGGGTGATGGCGGAAGGCGATGACGAGGGTCTGGTGCGGAAAATCGTCGATGAACTCTGTGGTGTGATCGCCAAGGCGGCGGCGTAGTTCCTACTTGGCGAGACCCTTGGTGAAACCGGCGACATCTTTATCGCTGAGCATCGTCTTTTGAACTTCGGCTGCGACTTTCTTGTAGAAGTCCAGGTCGATCATCGAGCATTCGGAATCGGGCAGATAGATCTTCCCGCCGCAGAAATAATCCGATTTTCACCAGATAGTCCCCCGTAGCCTGACGATTAACGGCGAGAAGATACGATCCTGAAGACGAGAAGTGTCGACCAACGCAGTACGGCGGTGACAAACGCACCACTGTCCGCGCTTGCCCTGGAGAAGCGGGCTAGCTGCGATATTGACTTCCATATAAATTCGAACAATTGTACCTAAATGGATTTGTTCGGTAACAAGAAGCGACGTGCGGTTCAAGAAGCCGCTAATCTCCTCGACGGGAATTGCAAATGGCTAATGCCAGCTCTTCTTGAAAGCAGCTTTGACGGTTTTATTGCTATGGTGCAAAAACATCATGGAGTGGATTCTTACGTCGATCCGCTCAAGCAGGAATACGGGTTCTTCTTAGGCGATAAGCCACAAAGTGAAACACCTTTCTCCTACCATGCAAAGTTTAATTTCACCGGCGACGGTACCCGCTGCCTGAGTATTGAGGGTCACCATGAGTTTTTTGGACTAAGCGTTGCAGGGCTAAAAGATCAACGGTTGAATGTCGGCGTCAACGATGCCAATCCATCAAAGGGTCGGTACTGTGCAGACCTGAAAGCTGAACTGCTAAAACGACCGGCGTTCCATTCGTTGCAAGACTTTATGTCCAGTTTCAGGATGTAGTCTTGATCATCATTCTCCCGATAGATGTTCCATTCGCCACCGTCTGTTGATCGAACATCAGTGACTTCACGAATGAGGGGTTTCATCGATTCAAGAGAGGAGCCCAGTGCGGCGGAAATTTTATCGATTGCACAATCGGCCTGTGCCGGCACGGTGCCCAACATGATCAACAAAGTGGCGGCAAGATATTTCATGATGCTTTGCTCCATGAGGGAATGGCGGCGCGGCTAATGGCGATGCCCGCGAGGATCAAGATGAGCGCCGCCAGCACGTTCCAATTCAGTTCCTCGCCAAGTGCCGCGGCGCCGAGCAACACCGCGTACACTGGCACAAGATAATTCGAATAGGCAACGAAGCTGGGGCCGATGCGGCCCATCAGGCGATACATGAGCAGTGAGGCCAAGGCCGTTGGCAGAACTCCGAGGCCCGCGACAGACCAAAACGCCGCTGGAGGCTGGTTGGCGAGACCCGACGGGCTG
>JANLWG010000079.1:0-8821 GCA_031364405.1 Hyphomicrobiales bacterium | reverse complement strand
CGCGGCGGCTGAGCCAGTCCGCTCCATAATTCCGCATTCCCGTTCCTTGCCAGCCACACCGGACGCTGTGTGAGCCTCCTCACTTTACTTTGCTGGAGGTTCGCATAACATGAATTCCTGACCGCTGCTCTTCGGCGATCCAGACGGTTTCTTGCAGGACGGCTCCAATGACCGCATGTGCAAAAGCTACTACCGCTGCTCTTGGCCTGGCCTTGCTTTTGCTTGGGCAGCACCCCGCCAGTGCAGCGGAAACCTGCACTGAAATCTACGCCCGATCCCAGTCGCTCGGCAGCGGGGGCGCCCCGGACCAGTGGAAAGTGCTGTTCGAAGCGGCCACCGCTGCTGCCGATTGCGACGAAGCCTTTAGGCGGGCACTTGGGCGCAAAACTGCCGTCGCCATCTACAACGACGTTCAGGCAAGGCTTTCGGCGGGTGCGGGAGCGGCGGAACTGGAAGAACCGCTGAATGAAAGTCTCACCTATTTCCATCTCTGGCAGCCACTCGCCATGCTCGGCGATATGCACCGGGAGAACCGGCACTATCCGCAAGCCGCGCGGCGCTATGAGGACGCATTGCAGACCATTGCCGATGAGGAGCTGACACCAACCGCTCCGCCATCCGAAACAATTGCCGCGATTTTTCACAAGGCCGAGGAAACCCGTCTACTGGCGGGACAATACATTGTCTCGACCCGTTCGCGCTCGGGCGAACCGGCCGGGCTTGCGGCCCGCTCGATCCGTGGCTTCGTGCCGACCAAGGTCGCCATACCCGTCACTTTCGAATATAACTCCGATGCCCTTACCAGCGATGGTCTGGCCGCCGCCAAGGACATGGTGGAATATCTCAAGGCGCAAGGGGCAGGCGGTATCACGGTGATTGGCCATACCGACCCGCGCGGCAGCGAAGGTTACAATCTCGCCCTCTCCGAGAGTCGCGCCAGGGCGCTCGCCAGCTATCTCAAGGAAAATGGCTACCCCGGCACCGTCAACACCATTGGAAAGGGCGAAAGCGAACCATTCATTCCCGACGATCCGGGCCGTTATAGCGATGAGCAGCGCTGGCAGATGGATCGCCGGGTCGATCTGCAACGCGGGCCGTGAGAGAGACCAATGCAAAAGACCTTCGCGGTCATGATTGGGGCACTCGCCGGATTGGCGGGCTCGGGTGGCATTTGGTCATCGCCAGCCTTGGCTGCCAACTACGGTCTGGTTGTCGGCATCGACAAGTATCAGCACGTGCCGAGCCTTGAGGGGGCGGTCAACGATGCTGAAGACATTGCCTCGGCCCTTCGGGGTGCGGGGTTTGACCGGGTCGATCTTCTAACCAATGAAGCCGCAAGCCGCGGTGCGATCCTCGCCACATGGCAGGCTATTGTGTCTGGCGCACGTCCCGGCGATACGGTGGTCTTCACCTATGCCGGTCACGGCGCGCAGGAACCAGAGCGCATCCCCGGCAGTGAGGCGGATGGCATGGACGAGGTGTTCATTCTCCCCGGCTTTACCGAGCAACGGCCGGGAAATGGCGAACGTATTCTCGACAACGAGATTTACGGCCTGTTTTCACGGGCCAACAATATCAACATCGTATTTGTAGCCGACTCCTGCCATTCCGGCACGATGACGCGGTCATTCGATCTGCGATCGGGCGCGGGCAAGTCAAGGCTCGCGACCTATGGTGTGATCGTGGATGACGAACTGCCGCCGCCGGCGGCGCAAGCCGCATCGCCCGTCGAGGACAATCTGGACAATGTCACATTCTTTGGTGCGGTAGAGGACAATCAGGTTGTCGTCGAGGTCGCGATTGACGGGCAGCCCCGTGGCGCCATGAGCTGGGCCTTCGCGCGCGCCATGCGTGGCGCCGCCGATCACGACGGCAATCACCGCCTCGACACCAGGGAGCTTGAAACCTATCTGCGCGAAACCGTGCGCATTCAAACCGAAGGCCGTCAGTTGCCGCGCATGGCGCCGCGAGGCAGGCCATTGCAAGACGTAGTGGCCATCGCGCCAGCCGGGAACCAGGTGGCGGCCGACGGACCGATCAGGCTGTTTGGCGCCAATGCCGCTATCACAGCGCCGGCGGGATCAGTGGTGGTGTCATCGGCGGCCCAGGCCGATCTCATCTGGGATGCCGTCAATGGCGAGGTCATCAGCGCATCGGGTGATGTGGTGGCCAAGCTTGGCAAGGGCAACGAGGCATTGCTCGCCCGCATCGTCACCAAGTGGCGGGCGCTTCGCGTCATTGGCCGCCTGGCGGAGCGCCAGCCGCTATCGGCGTCATTGAAGCCGGATTATTCGCTGCACCATGAGGGCGAGATTCTCGATGCGGTCTTTGCCGATCCGCATTACACCAATCTCATTCTGTTTGACCTCGCCAACGACGGAACCCTGCAACTGATTGCCCCCGGCCCCGATCCCGCTGACTTGCGTTACAATGGGCGAATAACTCCGGCCACCCCGGTTGATATGCCGGTAGCGGTAACACCGCCATTTGGCACCGATCATGTGGTTGCAATCGTTTCGCCCGAGCCACTTGGCCAGCTGGTGAACCTCCTGAAGCAGAATGACGGCAAGCCCATCGAGGCGGCAGTGCTTGATGCGCTCATTGGATTGCAACACGCGAATACAATTCAAGCTGCAATCGTAAGCATTGTTACAGGGCCCCGCTGATGACAACGATGATGAACATGATGATCTGGCGCCCAAAGGCAATCTTCGCCCTGTTATTGCTGACAGCGATGGCTGCCCCAATGGATGCAGTAGCAGCCCAGAAGGCCCTCATCGTCGCCATTGGACCCTATTACTTGAAGACCATTTCGCTTGGACCAAAGGATACCGATATCGCCAATGCCACCAAAATCCTCGATACGTTATGGAAGTTCAAAGCCGACGAGATATCCATACTTCGCGATGAGAGGGCGACCAAGCGCAACATATTGCGGACATTTCGCAGCTGGCTCATCGACAGCACCGAGCCTGGTGACCGGGTTGTTTTCTATTACTCGGGGCACGGCTCGCAAATAAAGGATGGCGATGGCGACGAAAAGGACGGGTTCGACGAAACACTCTCGGTCTATGATACGTATGCCGATGGCCAGTCGGGCACCGGTCAGATCACTGATGACGAAATACGAAAACTTGTCGACCAACTGAAGGACCGTGATGTCACCCTCATCTTCGACTCCTGTCACTCCGGTACAGTTTCGCGCGCTGTGCTGCCACCCAATGTCGATGGCAACAACAGGGTCCGGACGTTTTTCAAAAGAGACCCGGAAAATGACGTGGCTGCGACTCGCGGAGAAATAAAAGCCAATCGTGTCGAAGAGCCGTTTGTGCGCGGCGGAGACCGGCTTGCCGTGTGGTCGGCGGCTTCCGCCAGCCAGCTCTCTTATGAGACCAATGACGGTGTCGGAGTTTTTACCAGCAGCTTCGTCGAAGGTGCTGTTTCGGGAAAAGCCGATATCAATCAAAATGGCATCACCACCAACGCTGAGGTTCTCGATTATACCAGATCGGCAACCCAGCAATTCTGTGAAAAGCAGGAGCAATGCCCGGCAGTGGGTTTTACCCCGCAGCTTGAAGCCTCGGCGGCGCAGATGGCTGCGCCTATCAACGGAACCGTGGCAGCGCCACCAAGTGCGATTGATGATGTTGTCGATGTTGTCGGCGGCGGCAATTCTGCCGGACTTGTACTGGCAATGAAACCTGCCGGAAAAATCAAACTGGGTCAGTCGATACAGATCGAAGTCACCGGCCGTAAGGCTGGCTGGCTAGTACTCCTCGATGTCGATGCTGCGGGAAAAATTGTGCAGCTCTATCCCAACGATCTGGCGACCAAGCATGGCAGCGACGGCAAAATCAGCGCTGGCCGGCCCATCACCATTCCCGATGCCTATTACGGCTTCGATTTCAAAGCGGGCGAGCCCACCGGAAAAGGCGCCTTGATTGCCATCGTGACGGAGGATGCCGTGCCCCTGGAAGATCTCGTCAAGCCGCACGGCGATTTTGCCGCAATCAGCGACCCCGACGCCTATCTGGCCGAACTTGCCAAGAGGCTTCGGGAAATCTGGACGGCCGATCACGCCAATCGTGCGCTGAACTGGTCAATGGCGGAACTGCCCTATGAAATTGAACCTTGAAGTTCAGCAGTCTGCTGAAATTCACTGCGGAGGAGAAGAGAAAATGAAGCAACTGCATTCACTCAAGTCACTGCTCGCGGCAGCAACCATCCTGACCACCGTGTGGGCCGGTGTTTCTTACGGCCAAGATGCCGCCACTGACATGACATCGGGGGTTCCCTCCGCCAAGGATATCGTTCGGGCACTGACCATTGACAGCACCAGCAAGGATGCCCAGCAGGCCGTCGATCTGGATGTCAAGTTCGCTTTCAATTCCGCCCAGCTTACGCCAGAGGCGGAAACACTTCTTGACGTGCTGAGCCTGGCGATGAAGGCACCGGAACTCGCAAGTCTGTCATTCCGGGTCGAGGGCCACACCGATGCCATCGGATCGGCGGTCTACAATCAGCGGCTGTCGGAGGCGCGCGCCACCAGTGCTTACGGTTATCTGGTGCAGCATGGGGTCGAAGCGGCACGGCTTGAGGCCAAGGGCCTCGGCATGAGCCAGCCGCTTGATGCCGCAAACCCCGCTGCTGCGAAAAACCGCCGGGTCCGCATCGTAAGTTTTGTGTCGAACCAGCAAACCACGACGACCACGACGACGACCACTACTACTAGCCCGCCGCCGGCCGCCACCATTCCGGTCAAATTCAATTACAAGCTGCATTTGTTTGCCGGCGGTGCGGGGCCAGGTCAGGTGGCCGACCCGGTTTCAACAACCTTCAAGACTGGCGATAAATTCTACCTGGAATTCGGGTCCAGCGTCACTGGATTGTTCGATCTGTGGAATCTCTCGCCTGGTGGCACGGTGACCAAGCTTGGCCGCTGGCCATCCGATGCCATGAAGCCATTGCGGCTGCCGTCGGACGGCACCCAGATAAAGTTTTCGGGTGAGACCGGCCAGGAACTTCTCGTCGTGCAGTACTACCCCTGCAAGGTCGCGGGCGGACGCAATCTTGAACTGGCGCCGGAAGCCGAGCAGGCCATGATTGATTGCGGGCGCATCGGGGAAGTGCCGTTCAAGGACGACCGCGGCCGCAACCTTGAAATTGTTTCGGGGCCAGAAGGCGGCACCGCCGAGACGCAGGTTGAATTGACCACCACCCAGTCATGGACAACCACCATGGTTCAGTTCACCATCCCGCTGAAACATCGGTGAGGCAGCGGGCCCGACAGCTGATTTGAGGGAGACCGTGATGTTGTGGACGAAGATCGCGAGTTTTCTTGTCGTCATCCTGGTCCTGTCACTGGTCATTGCTCCGGCGCAGGCGGAAAAGCGCGTGGCACTGGTCATCGGCAACGGCGGTTATGAGCATGTGACCCGCCTTCCCAACCCGCCCAATGATGCAGCCGATGTCGCCTCGACGCTGCAGCGCCTCGGCTTCACCGTCCAGCAAATGAACGATGTGGGACGCAACGCCTTGCGCGATGCCTTGGCAGAGTTCAGCAATGCGGCGATGGGTGCCGACATTGCGGTGGTCTACTATGCCGGTCACGGGTTGGAGATGGATCGCCAGAATTATCTCATTCCCGTTGACGCCAAACTCGAGACCGACCTTCGTGTGCGCTTCGAGGCGGTGCCACTCGATGACGTGCTGGGAGCCCTCGATGGCGTCAAGGGCATTCGCATCGTCATGCTCGATGCCTGCCGCAACAATCCTTTTCTGGCGTCGATGAAAATTACCACGGCGAACCGGGCGATAAGCCGGGGCCTGTCGCGGGTTGAGCCGAGTGTCGGGACACTGGTGAGCTTTTCGGCCAAGGAGGGAACCGAAGCCGCCGATGGTACTGCCCGGCACAGCCCCTATACCACAGCCCTGCTGGCCAATCTCGACCGGCCCGGCGTCGAGATCAACAAGCTGTTCCGGCTGGTGCGCGATGATGTGCTGGCGGCAACTAGTGGCGCACAGGAGCCATACACTTACGGTTCGACATCGGGGCGGGACCTGTTTTTCAAGCCCCCATTGGAAGGTGCTCTGTCAAGTGCATCCGAAAACAATTCCTCAAAGACGAACGGCGGCACCACCGAAGGAAGCGGGACGTATCCTGCCCCAGTAGCGCCTGAGCTTCAACCCCCTGCAGCAAGTGCGCAGGAGGAGTGGGACGCAGTGAAGACGAGCGGCAGCGAAGCGGTGCTCAAAGCCTTTATTGAGAAACACAGCGGCGATAAGCTATACCGGGCGCTGGCTGAAGAGAGGCTTGCCACGCTCAAGTCTCAACAGACACAATTGCCAGATCCGGCATTGCCTGAGGAGAAGCCAAAAAAGCAGGACAAGAAAGCTACCAAGCTAGCCCCGATAACCAAAACCAAACCGGTCGCCAAAGCAGCACCTGCCACCAAGCCTTCGCAAGGCGGGCGTCCGAATGCAACAGAATATTCGCGTAGTATTAGGATGAGTGGAGGATTTGGAGGCCGTGCGATAAAACAGACAAAATATGGACTCCTTGAATGCTCTTTGGAAAGCAGTGGCCGACGCTGTTGGTGGAAGTAGCCTGCCGCTTTGTCAACCACCGAGCTGCTGAAGCTTTCTGCAGGCCTTAGCAACGCCGGCGGAGCAATTGACACGACAAAGCTCTTTGTTGCCTTCTCGACATGACTTGGTGGAGTGGCTGGGAGGTGGCGGGGTCTTCCCCTCCTGCGATGCCGTCGACAGCTTCGGCGATGAAGCCTTCTCAGGTGCGGTCGTCTTGTTTTTCGTATTGGCACCACTTGCGGATTTTTTCGGGGTCGTCTTTGGCGACTGATTGTCATTGGTAGTCGACGGTGCTTGGAGAAGTTTGACACGGGCTTTGGCAAGATCAGTAAAGATTCCGCTGGGAAATTTGTCTAGATAGGTCTTCAATAAGAGAGGATCGGAGCTATCCTTGACCGATTGCCAATATTCGAGGTCACTCGCTTCACCGATATTGCCTGTGCCAGTCGGATTATCGGTTGTCGGAGAGGAGAACGAGGAAGAGGACAATGCGTTTGGCTGAGGCTTTAGAATGAACTGTCCGGTTAGTTCATCGTAATAGGCCGGAAATTGATCGTGGCCGACCGATTTGGCAAGTGCGGCGACCTCACTGCGCACCGATTTGGCGATTTCCGCAATGTCTCTGCCTGGCAGGGCGATCTGCCGCAATAAAACTCGGGTATAGACTGAAGTTGACTCCGGATCAGCGTCGCTCAGCCGGTCAAGGGCTGTTTGGCGATAACCCGCCGAATACATGATGAAGGTACCCTTCGGCGCCTCGACCCGCGCCAGGCCCCGTTCGCTGCCGATGCCACGGGTGCCCTCTGCTGAAAAGGGGTTGTCGCGGCAGGCGTCGACGATCAAAATGCGGATAGAGGCGCCGGTCGTGTCGAGCCGCGCCAAGACCGAGTCGAGGCTGATGGCCTCGTCCTTCAGATAGTCCTTGTCGCCCGATTCCGGTTTGGGCACATCAGCGGGCAGCAGGTAGTTCACACCGTCAATTTCGACGCCGTGACCGGAGAATTGAAACAAGGCGACATCGCCAGGAGAGAGTGCCTTTTGGAAATCGGCAATACTGCGATTGAGATCACGCCGGTTCGCGTCAATGACCGTGGTAACCGCAAAGCCTATCCGCCCCAATGCTGTGCCAATCGCCCTGGCATCGCCAACGGCTTTTTCAAGTACCGGCACCTCTTGATAGGCATTGATACCAATGACCAGCGCCAGCCGCTTTTCAGCGAAGGCCGGACCGGCGGCAAGGATTGCGAGGAAAAGCACGCTGGCGAGGATGCGGAGGCAATTCATGTGGCACCTCTGTTCAGACCACAGAATAGCCCATGATGAAGCCAAATGCGAACACCATGAGTGCCGAGGCAAGAAAAACCAGACTCAGGCGGACCGCAATGATATTGGTAGAGACCAATCTAGTCAGCGACCGCAGGCGCAGAACTTCCGCATCGCGGGGAGGTTTTTCGGCATTGACATGGGCTTGGAAAATGGCGTCGTCGTCCATCCGGGCCAGCGTTGGCCAGCTCAGTTCACCTTCCCGCGCATGCGATCGCGGCCAGATGGCAACAATTGCCGACAGCAGCGCCAGAACGATCAGAACCAGAAAAATGTTGGTCGTGAAACCGGCCAATCGCAGCGAGAACGACGAAACTTCCCTTTTGGTCCAGGTTGACGATAACCGCCTGGATGTCAGAAATCTGCTTGCTGCCAGGCTCGTGTGCCGTCATTCCCGCTATCCCCTTGCGGGCACGAAATCACTGCTTCAGGGCACATTCTGGAGACCAGTTCAAGCCCGCCGGTCAGGAATGGGCCATTATGGATGTTGCGTGCTGCTGCCGACCCCGCGTGACTGTGAAGCCGGTCACTTTACTTGGGTTGATTTGCCGCTAAGATAGTGAATGGGATTACCCCCCGGAGGATAGCAATGCCGCGCTGGTTGATCTGGTTGGTGGCGGTGCTGGTGGTGTGGTGCTTGTCGGCTGATCCGGTTCTTGCCGGAAAGCGCGTCGCACTGGTCATTGGCAACGGCGCCTATCAGCATGTGGCGGGCTTGCCCAACCCCACTCGGGATGCCGCCGATTTGGCGAATGCCTTGCGCGGTATTGGTTTTGAAGTGAAGGAGCTTGAGAATGCCGACAAAGTGGCGTTCGAGGCGGCGTTAAGTGATTTCTCCGATGCGGCGGCGGGCGCGGACTTCGCCATCGTCTATTACGCTGGCCACGGTATCGAGGTAGACCGTCAGAAC
>JANLWG010000067.1:0-6136 GCA_031364405.1 Hyphomicrobiales bacterium | reverse complement strand
CTTTGGGTCCATCATCGCGTCATGATTTAACCCCGTCAGCACAGGTGGGGACGGTGGACGAACAGGAACCGATAGTTCCATTCCGGCATTGGGTGTCTGGCGCCCGGCCGGAAGGACAAGACGCCAGAGAGCAAAACAACCGGCGCGCCGGGCAGATTGCCTTTGACCGGAAAGAACTCAACATCATTCTGGGGATCTATGGAACCAGGGTCGCTGCTGGCGACTGGCGCGACTATGCGCTTGACTTCGGCGGCGACACCGCGACCTTCTCGATCTTCCGCCGGTCCAGCGAAGTGCCGCTTTACCGCATCGTGAAAGACCCTTCGCTGGCGCGCAAGCAGGGCATCTATTCGGTGATAGCCCAGGGCGGGTTGATCCTCAAACGCGGACAAGATCTCGCCCAGGTGCTCGGTGTGCTGATCAAGCGGCCAAAATTGATCAGCGTGTGAAACAAAAATGCCCGGTGCTGAGACCGGGCATTTTCAATGCTGGAACTGGCCTTGGCTATTCGCGATTGCCGAACAACCGGAGCAGCATCAGAAACAGGTTGATGAAATCGAGATAGAGGCTCAAGGCGCCCATGATGGCCTTGCGGCCCATGGTGGCGACTTCATCGCCGGCAAAATACATTTCCTTGATTTTCTGGGTGTCATAGGCGGTGAGACCGGTGAAGATCACCACGCCAAGCACCGAAATAATGAAGTTCATCGCCGAACTGGCGAAGAAGATGTTGACCAGCGAAGCAATGATGATGCCGATCAGGCCCATGAACAGGAACGACCCCATGCCGGTGAGGTCTCGCTTGGTGGTGTAGCCGTAGAGGCTCATGGCGCCGAAGGTCCCTGCGGTGATCATGAATACCCTGGCAATGCTGCCATGGGTGTAGACGAGACCCAGCGAGGCAAAGCTGATGCCGACCAAAGCCGCATAGACCCAGAAGGTTGTCTGGGCGGCGGCCACACTCATGTGCTGAATGCGGAACGACAGGAAGAACACCAGCGCCACCGGGGCAAATACGATCACCCACATCAGCGGGCTGGCGAACAGCATAGTGCCCAATGGTGTGAGTTGCTGGGTGCCGCTCGAAGTATCGACAGCGGCCATATAGGTTGCCACCGCCGCCACGCCGGTAATGCCGAGGCCGGCGGCCATGTAGTTGTAGACTTTGAGCATGTACGACCTAAGACCCTGGTCGATTGCGACCTGAGTCTGGGTCTGCGGTTGGTAACGGACTTCAGCCATAGTTCACCCTCCAGGGTTTGATTACGCGAAGGAATATGGGAAACTTCGCGGCGCGATTCAAGTTATAGAATATCCAAGTCCTCGACGGACCTCATCCGCCGGCATATTCGTTCATTTTGCGGGCGAGCGCCATGTCTTTTTCGGTCACCCCGCCTGCGCTATGGGTGGCCAGCGTAACCTCAACCCTCCCATAAACATTTAACCATTCCGGGTGGTGGTCGGTTTTCTCGGCAAACAGCGCCACCCGGCTCATCCAGCCCCAGGCTTGGGCGAAGGACTTGAACTGGAAGGTCTTGACGATGGCATCGCGGCCTTTCGCCTCGGTCCAGCCGTGGAGATCATGGATAGCTTTCGCCCGCTCGACGCCGATCAATGGTTTGGTGGTCATGGCCTGCCTGCAATTGATAGGATTCCTCCACCGCATAAGGACCGCCCCCGCGCGATGGCCGGGAAGAGAAGAGCACGAAACGGGGTACCTCGAACAGCCTGCTCTTATAAAGGCTGTGGGCGGCGACAAAATGGTGAACGGCGCGGATGTCGGGATCGCGCAGCCGGGCCAGGCTCACATGGGGGGTAAATTTGCGTGGCTCGGCAGGAAGGCCCAGCACCTGGCAGATACGCTCGTGGATCTGCTGCAGGCGGCGCAAGTCGGGGCTTTCCTCGACACCCGCCAGCAGCGTGTGGGGTTTGTTGCCGCCGAACACGTGGATCCCCTTCAATCGCAGCGAAAACGGCCGGGCCTCGACGCCGTCAAGCTCATAGGCAATCTCGCAGGCCAGCGCCTCATCGATGTCGCCGATAAAGCGCAGGGTTATGTGGAAGGATTGCCGATCAATCCAGCGGGATCCGGCGATCCCGCCCCGCATGAGGTCGAGATCAAAGGCGACATCTTCGGGGATTTCAACCCCGGTAAACAGTCGCGGCATGGCGGGCCTCCTTCGAAGGATTGCTCGGAACGCATGTCCATAAAGCTAACCTGATTCGAAAAAACGCCAAGCGCTATTTTACAACGGCCTTAGCAAGCAGTTGCCTGACGCTGGGCAATATGCGGGTGACAATCGCGTCGACACCAGCCTCATTGGGGTGCAGGCCATCGGCCTGATTGAGGCCGGGGTCGGCGGCGACACCATCGAGAAAGAACGGATAGAGTAGCGCATCATGCTTGGCCGCGAGGCGGGCGTAGATCGCATCGAAGGCCTGCCGATACTCCGGCCCGAGGTTGCGCGGCGCCGCCATGCCGGCCAGCAGCACCGGCAGCTTTCGTTCGGCGAGCTTGCCGAGAATCGCATCAAGCGCCTGCTCGGCTTGGGGCACCGGCAGGCCGCGCAGCGCGTCATTGGCGCCAAGCTCGACGATTACCGCCGCCACGCTATCGTCAAGCGACCAGTCGAGCCGGGCCAGGCCCGCGGCCGCTGTATCGCCCGAAACCCCGGCGTTGATGATGGTCACGTCCAAACCCTCGGCCCTCAGGGCCGCCTGCAGTTTCACCGGGAACGCCTGTTGAGCTTCGAGCCCATAGCCGGCCATCAGGCTGTCACCCAAGGCAAGCACGGTAATAGTTCCGGCAAGGGCCAGCTTAACCGACAGAAAAAACGTTGCGAGGATGACGGGGAGGCGGATCATGCTGGCCTAGGTAGAACGCCGAGGGTGTTGCCGCAAGCAGCGATAGCTCGACAAATCACATTGCCTCACCCATGTTGCCGCCCATGACAGCCATTGCCGTTTCCCTCAAAAATGTCAGTCTCACCTTGCCGAGCCGTGCCGGTGCTGTCGAAATCCTGCGCGGTGTTGATCTCGTGGTCAACCATGGCGAGGCGGTTGGCATCGTCGGGCCGTCGGGTTCAGGCAAGACCACGCTTCTGATGGTGATCGCCGGTCTCGAACGGGTGAGCCATGGCGAGGTGACGGTAGCTGGCCAGTCAATCACCGGCAGAAGCGAAGACCAGCTCGCGGCCTTCAGGCGCGACCAAATCGGCATCGTGTTTCAGTCCTTCCACCTCATTGCCACCATGACGGCGTTGGAGAATGTCGCGGTGCCGCTGGAGTTCAAGGGTGTTGGCAACGCCATGGCGATAGCCCGCGATAAACTCGGCCATGTTGGACTGTCGCACCGGCTTAGCCATTATCCCGGCCAGCTTTCGGGCGGCGAGCAACAGCGCGTCGCCATCGCCCGGGCCTTGGCTTCGGGTGCGCGCATTATTCTCGCCGATGAACCCACCGGCAATCTCGACCGGGAAACCGGCGGGGACATCATCAATCTGCTGTTCGACATGAAAAACCGCGACGGCGCGTCGCTGCTGCTGATCACCCATGACCCGGCATTGGCGGCGCGCTGCACCCGGGTGGCGGAGGTTCGCGACGGCCGCATTGTCGCAGGTGCGGCTCGATGAATTTTCGCCTGTGGCTGCGCTTTGCCGCGCGTGATCTGCGCTCGGGGCTGCAGGGTTTCTGGATTTTTCTCTCGTGCCTCGCACTTGGCACCGGAGCCATCGCCATCATTGGTTCACTGGCGGCGGCGGTTGAACGCGGTATCGACGAACAGGGCCAGCCGCTGCTTGGGGGTGACGTGGAATTCGCCCTTGTCCACCGCGAGGCCAACTCTGCTGAACGTGACTTCATCGAAGGCCTGGGCAGGCTGAGCAATGTGGCAACGCTCAGGGCCATGGCGGTCGCTGGACCGGCCACCACTTTGGTTGAGGTAAAATCCGTCGATAGCAATTATCCGCTCTATGGCCACCTGCAACTGGTGGAAACTGGCGAACTTGCTGATGCACTGGCATTGCGTGACGGTGTTCATGGCGCGGTGGCCGATCCGTTGCTGATGGGCCGCCTTGGCATCAAGGTGGGAGAGCGCATCAGGATCGGCACGGCAGAGATCGCCATTCGCGGCACCATCGCCAATGAACCCGATCGCATCTCCGACGGTTTTATTCTGGGGCCACGGCTGATGCTGAGCCGGGAGGCGCTGCAGGCAACCGGACTGATCCAGCCGGGCAGCCTCATCACCTGGCGCTACCGGGTGAAGTTCACTGACAATGCCGATGTAGGCAAGGTGCTGGCCGAGGCCAAGAAAAAATTCCCCGATGCCGGCTGGCAATTGCGCAACCGTAACAATGCCGCGCAAGGGGCCGGCCGCTTCATCGAACGCCTTGGCTATTTCATGACGCTGGTGGGGCTTGCCTCGTTGATCGTCGGTGGTGCCGGCATCGCCAATGCGGTGGCGGCCTTTATCAACCGGCGCACCTCGTCGATCGCCACGCTGAAATGCCTGGGCGCCACATCGCGCGATGTGTTCGGTATCTATCTCACCGAAATCCTGCTGGTCGGTCTGATCGCCATCGCCATGGGATTGGCGGCGGGTGCGGTCGCTCCGGTTATCGCCGAGCGCACATTGCCGGGATTGATTCCGTTGCCGATCACCGCGCAGGTCGAAGTCTTGCCACTGGTGGCGGCTGGCGTTCTCGGATTTCTGGTGACGCTGGCTTTCGCCCTGTGGCCATTGGCCCGCACCCGCCATGTGCCGGCCTCGGCATTGTTCCGCCACCGCGCCCTGCCGGTCCACGGCTGGCCCTCGCGCGGCGATCTCGCGGCTATCGCCGCCTCCCTCGCGGCGATTTGCGCCGTGGTATTTCTCGATTTCGACGAGCCGCGCATCACCAGTTATTATTTGGGTGGTCTGGCCGCGAGTTTCGCCGTGCTGTTGGGTCTGGCTTACCTGATCGTGTGGAGTGCCGCCAGATTACCGCCAGCACCTTCGGTGATCTGGCGCTATGCCATCGCCAATATGTACCGCCCCGGTGCGGCTTCGGTCTCGGTCATCATGGCATTGGGGTTGGGCCTT
The DNA here is from genome assembly GCA_031364405.1 of Hyphomicrobiales bacterium. GTDB lineage: Bacteria > Pseudomonadota > Alphaproteobacteria > Rhizobiales > Aestuariivirgaceae > Aestuariivirga. The sequence goes on along the minus strand of JANLWG010000067.1, from coordinate 1,053 downwards.
ACGTTGTTCGTGACATTGGCGCTGACCGACCAGACGATCAGTGCTGAATTGCGTTCAGGCATTCCTGACAAGGCACCGGCTTTTTTCTTTCTCGATGTGCGCAATGATGAACTGGCGGCATTCATCGAGGCGGTGAAGGAAACCACGGGTGTCACCGAGACAACCTCGGCCCCCATGCTGCGCGGCCGCATAACCAAAATAAAAGGCATGGCCACCGACAAGATCAAGGCTGATCATGAGACGAACTGGGCCTTGCACGGCGACCGCGGCCTCACCTATTCGGACACGCTACCCAAGGGTTCCAAACTGATTGATGGGGCTTGGTGGGCCAAGGACTATGGCGGGCCGCCGCTGGTTTCCATGGTGGGTGAAATCGCCAGCGGCCTCGGGCTCAAGATCGGCGACGAGATCACCGTCAATGTGCTGGGCCGCGAAGTGACGGCCGAGATCGCCAACCTCCGCGAAGTGAACTGGCGCAGTCTCGGGATGAATTTCGTCATGGTGTTCTCGTCGAACACGCTGAAGGCCGCCCCCCACAGCTTCATCGTCACCGTCGAGATGGAAGGGGGTGACGAGGCAGCATTGCTCAACGATATGGCGCGGCGGTTTCCCTCGGTCACCGCCGTCAGGGTCAAGGATGCCATCGGTGCCGTCAGCGAGCTTCTCGCTAAAATGCTCACCGCCATTCGCGGCGCCAATGTGATGACGCTGCTGACCGGCGTCCTGGTACTGGCCGGCGCCCTGGCGGCGGGCCTGTCGGACCGGCTCTATGAGGCCGTGGTGCTCAAGACCTATGGCGCCTCGCGGTCCCAGTTGATCGGCGCCTTCATCATCGAATACGCAGCCCTTGGGCTGGCCGCGGCGGTCTTCGGAATTGTCGTGGGTTCGCTGGCCTCCTGGTTCTTGGCGCGCTTCATCCTCGAAATGCCGTGGAGTTTCTCGGCTTTAACCGCCGCCGCAACCGCCCTTGCCGCCATGGCGGTGACGGTCAGCGCTGGATTGTCGGTTACCTGGAGCGCATTATCGGCGCGTCCAGCGGGCTATCTCAGAAAC
>JANLWG010000049.1:0-1629 GCA_031364405.1 Hyphomicrobiales bacterium | reverse complement strand
GAATGATCACCAGCGGGGCGCCGCGCTTGTCGGCATATTTCATCTGCGCCTTCATGCCGGCGGTTCCCACATACATCTCGGCGCGAATGCCGGCTGTGCGGAGTTGCTGCACCATCTTCAGGTAATCACCGAGGCGGTCCTTGTCCATGACCAGCACGACAACGGGTGCCAGCGTTGCCTTCTCCTCCGCCTTGCCGACGAGTTTCAGCGCCGAATAAAGCCGCGACACGCCGATGGAGAACCCCGTCGCCGGAACCTGCTGCCCGGTGAAACGCGCCACGAGATCATCATAACGCCCGCCACCGCCGACGGAGCCGAAGCGAACCGGGCGGCCATCCTCGTCCTTGGTCTCCATCAATAGTTCGCATTCGAAGACGGGGCCGGTATAATATTCGAGGCCGCGAACGACGGAGGGATCAATTAGAATGCGGTCGGGGCCATAGCCTGCATCTCGAACAATCGCGTGGATTTTATCTAACTCTTCGAAGCCTTCATTGTAGGTTTTGTTCGATTCAAAATCCTGAGACGGGAACGCTGACCTACGACTCAGATTCACAAATTGTTGGTTGAGGAGTACCGCCATGACATGCTCGATTTGGACGGGATCTAGATCCGCGCCCTTCGTGATGTCGCCGCTTTCATCTTTGCGCTCTTTGCCGAGTAACTGACGAACGCCCACTTCACCAAACTTGTCTAATTTATCAATTGCCCGAAGAATGATAAGTCGTCGTGATGCGTTCACTTCGCCGCCAAGGCCGACAACCTCCATCACGCCATCAAGCACCTTGCGGTTGTTCACCTTCATCACATACTGCCCGCGCTCCAACCCCAGCGCTTCCATAGTATCCGCCGCCATCATGCAGACTTCGGCGTCGGCGGCTGGTGATGCACTTCCCACGGTATCAGCATCGAATTGCATGAACTGGCGGTAGCGTCCGGGGCCCGGCTTTTCATTGCGGAAGACCCAGCCCTGGCGATAGCTGCGGTAGGGTGTCGGCAGTTTCTGCTGGTTCTCGGCGACGTAGCGGGCAAGAGGTGCGGTCAGGTCGTAGCGGAGGCTCAGCCACTGGTCGTCGTCATCCTGAAACGAGAACACGCCGGCATTGGGCCTATCCTGGTCGGGCAGGAATTTGCCGAGGGCTTCGGTATATTCGATCAACGGTTGCTCGACCGGTTCGAAGCCATAGGATTCGTAGACGTCCTGAATTTTCGCCAGCATGCGCCGCAGCCCCCGGATTTCATCGGGACCCACATCACGGAATCCTTTGGCCACGCGGGCCTTGGGGCGGAGGTTCTTGTTCATTCTCAACTCGCTGAATTTGCGAGGGTTCTAACTGACGCTCCGCCCGGGGGCAACCTTACTTATCGCGCCGCACCGTCTGGAATTGTTCGCCCAAGCCATCAATGCCGATCCTCATGGTGTCGCCTGGCTTGAGGAAACGCTGGGGCTTCATGCCCATGCCAACGCCCGGCGGTGTGCCTGTCGTGATGATGTCGCCCGGCATCAGAGTGAAGAACTGCGAGAGGTAGGCGACGATATGGTCAACCTCAACCATGGTGTTCGGTGTTGCCCATAGATATTCTTGAGTGAGATTTTCACCAGTGATCTGAGTCTCAACTCCTTCAACC
>JANLWG010000060.1:0-5900 GCA_031364405.1 Hyphomicrobiales bacterium | reverse complement strand
CGCAACTGACGTGCCGACAAATCCAACCGCGTGATCGCAACAACCATGGCCAAGACTCCTTCTGCGAATCATCCGCATAGGGAATCACTTTTCGACATCGCCGGGAATCCCCACCGAGTCAGCCACTCGGGCCATTGGTATAAGTTAATGCAGCTTTCCTTGAAGCCGCATCGGGCGAGAGTGAATTAACCTCTGGAGACGGTAAACTTCCGATAACCGTGCGGCCGAGGCCGATTTTGTCCAACTGTCCGCCAAGCCGCGCGTAGTGATCAGGCGCGCCCTCGAAAATCGGATTCTCGACGCCGTCATAACCGGCTTTCTTGATAGCCTTGAGGATGCTTGTGTGTTCCGCCGTAACGTGGGTGGTCCACAGCAGAAGGTTGAAACCGATTTTCGATTTACACCTTTGTCCACTTGCTGTTTTTGGCTGATGATTTCACGCAGGCCTCGATGAAGGCCATGCCGGCGACACCGTCGGCGATGCCGGGGAATTGCACGTCCTTGTCCACTTTCTTGCCGGTCCTCATTGCCTTGATGGCGCGCGCGACTTCCGTATAGATATTGGCGAAGCCTTCGAGATAACCTTCCGGATGGCCGGGCGGCACGCGCGTCACTCGTCCCGCCGCGGCGTTCGATCCGGCCCCGCCGCGCGTAATCAACCGTTTTGGTTCTCCGAATGGCGTGTACCAGAGATAATTGGGATCGGCCTGCACCCACTCGAGGCCGCCCTTGCTGCCATAGACCCTGATTTTCAAACCGTTCTCATGGCCTGGCGCCACCTGGCTGGCCCAGATCATTCCCTTGGCACCGCCCTTGTAGCGAAGCATCACATTCACATTGTCATCGACCTTGCGGCCTTTCACGAACGAAGTGAGATCGGCCGAGAGTTCATCAAGTGTCAGGCCGGAAACAAAACAACCGAGTTGGTAAGTGTGAGTTCCGATATCGCCAACGCAACCGCCAGCACCTGTTTTGGTGGGATCGGTGCGCCAGACCGCTTGCTTATGGCCATGCTTCTCGATCGGGTTGGTCAGCCAGTCCTGCGGATATTCGCCCTGTACCAGACGAATATCGCCCAACTCTCCCGCCGCCACCATGGCGCGCGCCTGGCGGATCATCGGATAGCCCGAGTAATTGTGGGTGAGTGCGAAGATCACTTGCCTGCGTTTGGCCAAAAGCTTTTCGAGCGCCAGCGCTTCCTTGAGATTGAGCGTCATCGGCTTGTCGCAGATCACATGGATGCCGGCCTCGATGAAGGCCCTGGCAGCGGGAAAATGCATATGGTTCGGCGTAACGATGGATACAGCCTCAATACCATCCTGGCGCTTGGCCTCGGCCTTCGCCATCTCGCGGAAGTCGGTGTAGATGCGGCCGGCCGCAAGGCCAAGTTCCTCGCCAGAAGCTTTCGAACGTGCGGCATCCGAAGACAAGGCACCTGCGACGAACTGATAGTGATCGTCCATGCGCGCCGCCAGCCGGTGCACGGCGCCGATGAAAGCGCCCTGTCCGCCGCCCACCATGCCGAGCCGGATGCGCCCGCTTATCGCGTCGCTGCGCCCTTCAATGCTCATGTGCTCCTCCCTCAGATTCCCAGAATGCGTTTGATCTTGGCCTTGTCGGCGGAGCCCGCGGCGAAATCGTCAGACGATTTCCCGGTGACCTTGATGATATGATCGGCGATGCAGGGTGCGCCCTCCATCGCACCGTGTACGGAATCCTTCAGGCTACATTCCCACTCCAGCACCGCCCACGATTTGTAATTGTTGGCCGCCATCTTGGAAAAGATCGCGCTGAAGTCCACTTGCCCATCGCCCCGGGGCCTTTGATGTAGGTTGCCATTATTTCCGCTCTTCACAGATAAGTATTCAGCAAGCTTTCGAGATATTCTTGACGGCCGGATCTAGGCTGTGGCTCAAGGCCTGATTTATGAACGCGGGCGGCGATTTCCTCAAGGGTTTCTTTGCCGCCCAACATCGACTTGTTCTGTGGTTCATTCCATTTCGCATAGCGTGCGCCGACGGCCTTTGCCAGCTTGCCATCCTCAATCATTTTAGCGGCGATCAGAAGTCCGCGCGCGCAAGCGTCCATCGAGCCCACATGGGCAAGCAGCAGATCATCGGGATCAATCGACTGGCGCCTGATCTTGGCATCGAAATTCATGCCGCCAGTGGTGAATCCGCCAGCTTTCAGAATTTCATACATGGCCAGCGCCATTTCCGGAATGTTCATGGCGAACTGATCGGTATCCCAGCCCGATTGATAATCACCGCGATTGATATCGATCGACCCCAATATGCCGAGTGCCGAGGCCAAGGCAATTTCGTGCTCGAACGTATGGCCCGCGAGGATCGCGTGGTTTTGTTCGATGTTGACCTTTACATCGTTATGCAGGCCGAGCGAAGTAATGGTGGCGTAGACCGTGGCCACGTCATAGTCATACTGATGCTTGGCCGGCTCCTGGGGTTTGGGCTCAATCAGTATGGGCCCCTTGAAACCGATCTTGTGTTTATATTCAACCACCAGCGACAGGAAGCGCTTGGCCTGTTCAAGCTCCCGTCCGATATTGGTGTTGAGCAGTGTTTCATAACCTTCGCGGCCACCCCACATCACATAGTTTTCACCGCCCAATCCCTTGGTCACGTCCATGCAATGTTTGACCTGGGCGGCGCAATAGGCAAACACATCGGGATCAGGGTTGGTGGCCGCGCCCGCCATGAAGCGGCGGTTGGAAAACATGTTCGCCGTGCCCCATAAAAGCTTCTTGCCGGTTTTCGCCATTTTGCTTTCAATGATATTGGCGATGGCCGTAACGTTGGCGTTGAACTCTTTCAGCGTGTTGCCTTCGGGAGCAATGTCGAGATCGTGAAAGCTGAAATAGTCAACGCCGAGCAGCCGCAGCGTTTCGAACATCACATCGGCTTTGGTGCGGGCCCCCGCCATGGCATCGGCCTCATGGTGCCACGGGCGCATGAAGGTCTCGGCCCCAAAGGGATCAAGTCCGGGCCAGCACAGCGTATGCCAGTAACACACGGCAAACCGCAGATGATCGGCCATGGTTTTGCCCATGACTTTCTGCGAAGCATTGTACCAGCGGAACGCCAGGGGGTCAGTCGAATTTGGGCCCTCATACTTGATCGGGTCCCCGATGGAATAGAAAGTCATTGGCGGTTGATCTCCTTAATGGCGGGATAGATTTGCATATAGCGGGCGTATTGCGCCTCGTAGGCGTCACGCAGCTTTGCCTCGGGTTTGAACGTTTTGGCAGTGCGTGGCGGCGTGCACACCTGTCTGAATGGGGTTCCGGTCGCGGCGATGAAACCCAGACGGGCCGCACCGAAGGCGCCACCGAAATCGCCATCGGCTGGCACATCGACGGGAATGTTCAAGACAGTGGCGATGATCCTCAGCCACAATTCCGAACGAGAGCCGCCACCCACCGCCGTCACTCGCTCAATTCTTGTGCCGGCAACTTTCAGCGCCTCGAGGCAATCGCGAAAAGCGAAGGCCACACCATCAAGTACAGCATGGGTAAGCGCCTTTTTGTCGGTCTCGTGGCCAAGCCCCATGAGCAGGCCGCGCACCTGTGCATCGGCCACCGGCGTGCGCTCGCCCGAGAGATAGGGCAGGAACAGTGCGGGCGATGGCCCTGCGAGTTTCGTTCCCAGCGCCGCCGTCAGTTTTGGTGCTGGAGTGTTGAGCACGCCTGCCAGCCATTCAAGGCTGGCGGTTGCCGAAAGAACAACTCCCATCTGATGCCAGGTGCCGGGTACCGCGTGACAGAAAGCATGAACGGCGCGCGCCGCATTGGGGCGGAACCTGTCGTTGGTCACAAACAACACCCCCGATGTTCCAAGCGACAGGAAGGCCTGGCCCTGCGTCACCACACCCATGCCGCACGCCGCCGCCGCGTTATCGCCACCGCCACCGGCTACGACGGGGCGCTTCGCCATGCCCCAGCTCCTGGCCACGGCGGGGGTGAGCCGTCCGGTCACTTCCGTTCCCTCAAACAGTGCCGGCATCTGATCGCGCCGCATGTCCGATGCCGCCAGCAGTGCGTCCGACCAGTTGCGCTTTGCAACATCGAGCCAATAGGTGCCAGCCGCGTCCGACATGTCGGATGCATATTCGCCGGTCATCCGCAGGCGCACATAGTCTTTGGGCAGCAGGACTTTGGCAATCTTGGCGAAAATCCCGGGTTCATGCTTTTTTACCCACGCAAGCTTGGGCGCGGTGAAACCGGCGAGTGGAATATTTCCGGAAATCTGCCGCGCCTTGGGCTCGCGCTCCTCGATTTCGCGGCACTCGGCGAATGAGCGGGCATCGTTCCACAATATGGCCGGGCGCAAAACCTTGTCGTCACGGTCGAGCAGCGTTGCCCCATGCTGCTGGCCCGAAAGACCGATACCCTCGACCGCGGCCACCGCCTTGGGCCTGGCCTTCGCCAATGCCTTCACCACATTGTTGCAGGCCTTCCACCAATCCTCGGGTGCCTGTTCCGACCAGCCTGGTTGCGGGCGCGAGACTTTGAGTGCCGCGGTAGCCGTGGCGATGATCTTCTGCCTGCTGTCGATCAGCACACCTTTGGCAGAAGAAGTTCCGATATCGAAACCGAGATACATGGCGGCATTCCTACGGCAAGTTGTCGCGAACAAAAATATCAATGCGAATGCGTTCCATCGCCTCAAAGATCGGCGCCTTGTCGGCCTTCGCCATCAGAATGCGGATAGCGCTGCGCACTTCATGGCCTGCATCCTGATTGATGATGGCGTCAATGGTGCTGGCGACCAGGGCCGGCCGTGATTGCTCGGTCAGTTCATGGGCAATGTAGACGACGTCTTTTTTGCGGCCGGATGGTTCCAGCGCCTCGAGTATACCACGTGTTCCGGCACCCACATTATAGAGCCCGATCATATCGGGATGCTCGGCCAGCAATTGAACGGCGACCGCCCTGACCATCTGCCAATCATCCCGGCCCTCGCGCACCGGCAGCACCGTGAGGTGGGGATATTCGTGCATCATCACCTGTTCGAAGCCGAATTGCCGCTCGATATGATCGCGCAAGGAGAGTGAGCCGGCAATCAATCCCACCTTGCCGCGCCGGTCACCGAGATAGCGCCCCATCAGGGTGGCGGCGGTGCGGCCTGCGCTCGAATTATCGATGCCCACATAATGCGCCCGCTTCGATCCGGGTACATCGGAAACCAGAGTAACAACGGTGACGCCACGCTCGCTCAAACCGTTGATGGCTTCTTTCACCCGTGGATGATCGAGCGCCACCACGGCAACACCATCATAGATGTCGCCGATCTGGTCGAGGGTACGCGCCAGTACTTCGGCGTCAAACACATCGGTCAGGCGCAAGTCAATGTTGACTTTGTCCTGCGTCATGCGGCTTGCGGCATCGCGCACTTCATCGCCCAGCCCGATCATGAAACTGTTGTTGCCTTCGGGCAGCACGAAACAAAACCGGTATTCCTTGCCGCGCGCCAGCCGGGCGGCAAGGCGGTCGGGCTGGTAGTTGAGGCGGCGGATGGCGCCTTCGACCAGTTGCACGGTTTGAGGTCTCACGGCGGCGCGGCCATTGAGCACGCGGTCGACCGTCGCGACGCTCACGCCCGCCTGCCGCGCCACATCCTCGATGGTAGCCCTTCCCATCCCCCCATGAGAGTCCGGCTGGAGCATTTTGTCAATTCCTGATAGGCGTATGTCAACAAAGGGAGTCCCGATGCCGCCGCACCACCTGGCCGTCAATCTCAACACCGTAAATTTCACTGCGTCCGAGGCCGTTCTGGCGGCGGGGCAGGGGCTCACGGCGAGCGTGTTCCGCTATCGTTCAGGTGCCGCCGCCCTGCGCATTGCCAACGCTGTGGGCGAGATCATCGCGCTGCCCTTTCACGGCC
>JANLWG010000012.1:0-38028 GCA_031364405.1 Hyphomicrobiales bacterium | reverse complement strand
AAATATACCCATGGCACCCATGTTCGCCGTGAAATCGAGGAAGGCCTGATCGATCCCAAACGAACCGTCCAGATCGGTATCAGGGGCACCCGCTATCGGCCCGATGGCGATGATTTCAGCCAAGCCCAGGGTATTCGCACCATCTGCATCGAGGAATTCTTCCACCTCGGTGTTGAAGGGGTGGTTGGGGAAATTCGCCGGATTATTGGCACGGGTCCGGCCTATCTGAGTTTCGATGTCGACGGGATCGACCCGGCCTTCACCCCTGGAACCGGAACCCCGGAGGTTGGCGGCTATTCGACGTTTCAGGCCCAGCAGATGGTGCGCGGACTTGCCGGGCTGCACCTCATCGGCGGCGGCGACGTCGAAGTTTCGCCACCCTTCGATCCAAGTGGCAACACGGCTTTAGCCGGTGCCACGATGATGTTCGAAATCCTGTGCATCGTCGCGTTGTCCACCGCCTCCCGCAGGGCGCTCCGCGGTTCTGGGGCCGGAGCTTGATCGCGTGGTCAAAAACACAGTAGACTCTGTGCGGGGAGTAAGCGACACTCGGTCACCGAAATGGGTACCGCGAGGCACCATTTGGAGTGTCACACGACTGTAATGTGCAGCAAGCATTAGTAAGATGTAACAAGGAGGAATCGATGAAACGTACGACAACAAAGTTCACCAGCGCGGCCATGGCCACAGCGTTCATGCTGTCCACCGCCATGCCCGGCATTTCCTATGCCGGAGCCATGGAGGATCTGGAGGCAGCGGCCAAGAAGGAAGAGCAACTCACCGTGATAGCACTGCCGCATGACTGGTGCGGCTATGGCGGCGTGATCGATGGCTTCAAAGCCAAGTATCCCGGCATCGCCGTGAACGAGCTGAATCCCGATGCGGGTTCCGCCGACGAGATCGAGGCGATCAAGGCCAACAAAGGCAACACCGGCCCGCAAGCCCCCGACGTCATCGACGTGGGTCTGGCTTTCGGCCCGCAGTCCAAGGCCGATGGTCTTGTCCAGCCCTACAAAGTCGCCACCTGGGAGTCGATCCCTGACAACGTCAAGGATGCCGATGGCAGCTGGTATGGGGATTACTATGGCGTCATGGCCTTTGGCATCAACAAGGACATCATCAAGAATTCTCCAGCTGACTGGGCCGACCTGCTGAAGGCCGAATATGCCAACTCCTTCGCGTTGACCGGGGATCCTCGTGCCTCGAACCAGGCGATCCTGGCGATTATGGCGGCTGGCATGTCGCGTGGTGCGGCACCAGGCAAGGATTCCGGCGACAAGGGCCTTGAATTCTTTGCCGAGTTGAACAAGGCTGGCAACTTCGTGCCGGTCGGCGGCAAGTCGGGCACCATTGCCCAGGGTGCCACCCCGATCGTAGCGGGCTGGGACTACAACATGCTGGCCTGGCGCGACAGCCTGGCAGGCAACCCCAAGGTCGAGGTTCTGATCCCGGCATCGGGCGTTCTGGCCGGCGTTTACGTGCAGGCCATCTCGGCCTATGCGCCGCATCCGAATGCCGCCAAACTGTGGATGGAATACATCTACTCCGACGAAGGTCAGCTCGGCTGGCTCAAGGGCTACTGCCATCCGATCCGCTTCAACGACATGGTTGCACGCGGTGTTGTTCCGAAAGCGCTGTTGGATGCGCTGCCGCCGGCAGATGCCTATGCCAAGGCCGTCTTTCCGACGCTGGATCAACAGTCAGCCAACAAGACAGCAGTGACTACTGGTTGGGATACCGTCGTCGGCGCCAACGTAAAATAGGTCCCAGCCGTCCTCGTGGTCCGTCACTGTTTTGGCAGTGGCGGACCGTCCTCTGGCAGCGGGAACCCGATTTATGCAGACACTGGCGCAAACCGCCGCACAAACTATTGCGCGTGGGCCGCCGCCCCTGCCACGGCGGCACCGGTCGCTGAACTGGCTCGGCATTGTGCCGTTCATGATATTCGCGCTGCTGTTTTTGATCCTGCCGACCTTCAACATTGTGCTTGGGGCGTTTCGCACGCCTGCGGGTGACCTGACACTCACCAATATCGGCAACCTCTTTACCCCCTCGATCCGGGACGCGTTCAAAATTTCCATAGAGATCAGCTTCGTTTCGGCGCTGCTTGGCTGCCTGATAGGCTTTCTGGTCGCGGCTTCGGTGACACTGGGCGGTTTGCCCGGTTGGATCCGCGGGCCGTTGCTGACGTTTTCCGGCGTTGCCTCCAACTTTGCCGGTGTGCCGCTGGCCTTTGCCTTCCTTGCCACGCTGGGCCGGCTGGGCATCATCACGGTGCTGCTGCGTGACTGGTTCGGGGTCAACCTTTATGGCTTAGGCTTCAACCTGTATACATTTGGGGGCCTGACGCTGGTCTATCTGTTTTTCCAGATCCCGCTGATGATCCTGATCATCACCCCCGCCCTTGACGGTCTGAAACGCGAATGGCGAGAAGCGGCCGAGATTTTGGGCGCCAGCCGCCTGCAATATTGGTGGTTGGTGGCGCTGCCGGTGCTGTGGCCATCCTTGCTCGGCACCATGGCGCTGCTGTTTGCCAATGCCTTTGGCGCCGTGGCCACCGCCATAGCACTGACCGGGTCGTCGCTTTCCATTGTGCCGATCCTGCTCTTTGCCCAAATTCGGGGTGACGTGCTGCAGGATCCGCACTTGGGCTATGCCATTGCCTTTGCCATGATCGTGGTCACCGGCCTTGCCAATCTAATCTACATCGTGCTGCGCACGCGCTCGGAACGGTGGATCAAATGAGGGGCAACCGTTTCTGGCCATGGGCCGCGTTGATTGCCGGGCTGGTCTATTTTTTCCTGCCGCTCATTGGGATGCTCGAATTTTCCCTGAAAATGCGGCGCGGCGAGTATAGCCTTGACGCCTACCGCGCCGTGCTGGCCGACCCGCAGTTCCTGCAGACCTTCAGCTATTCGGTGGTGATGGCATTGTGCACCATCTTGTTCGGCATCCTCATCGTGGTGCCCACCGCCTATTGGGTACGCCTGAAACTGCCGGGCTTTCGTCCGGTGATCGAGTTCATCACCCTGCTGCCGCTGGTCATTCCGCCCATCGTCATCGTGTTCGGTTATATCCGCATGTTCAACACCTCGTCGATCCTGCCGTTGACCGGCACGGCGACGGGCACCAACATCCTGCTGATGTTCGGCTATGCCACGCTGTCGCTGCCCTATATGTACCGTGCCGTCGATACCGGGCTGCGCGCCATTGACGTCAACACCCTGACCGAGGCGGCGCAAAGCCTTGGCGCTGGCTGGCTGCATGTCATGACGCGGGTGATCTTGCCGAACGTGCTGGTCTCGGTGCTGTCAGGTGCCTTTCTGACCTTCGCCATCGTGATCGGCGAATATGTCTTCGCGGCCCTGCTCGACCGCCCCGCCTTTGGCCCCTATCTGGTGTGGAGCGGCGATAACAAGGCCTATGTACCGCAAGCCCTTGCGGTGATCACCTTCATCATCACCTGGGCCTGCATGGGGCTGATCCAACTGGTCACCCGATTCTCCAAACACACAAGGGCGCAGCGTTGATGGCATTCCTGACAATCGAGAATCTGGAAAAGTCCTTCGGCCCCATGCGGGTGGTCAAGGATTTCAGCCTTGGCATCAAAAAGGGTGAGTTTGTCTCGCTGCTTGGCCCTTCAGGTTGCGGTAAAACTACGGTGCTGCGCATGGTGGCGGGGTTTGAAGCCCCCACCAGCGGCGCCATCCGGATCGATGGCAAGGATGTGGTGGAACAACGCCCGAACCAGCGCAACATCGGCATGGTGTTTCAGGCCTATGCGCTGTTTCCCAACCTGACCGTGGCGCAAAACGTCGGCTTCGGCCTGAAGATCAAGGGCATGGGCCGCGCCGAATCCGGCGCGCGCGTGGCCGAGATGCTGGCCCTCATCGGCCTGCCGGACCTCGGCAACTGCTATCCGTTCCAACTTTCGGGCGGCCAGCAACAGCGTGTCGCCCTGGCACGTGCCTTGGCGGTGAAGCCCTCGGTCTTGCTGCTGGACGAACCGCTTTCGGCACTCGATGCGAAAATCCGCGTCAGCCTGCGCGCCGAAATTCGCCAGATTCAGCAAAAGCTGGGCATCACCACCATCTTTGTCACCCATGATCAGGAAGAGGCGCTGTCGATCTCGGATCGCATCGTGGTGATGAACGGCGGCATCGCCGAGCAGGTCGGCATACCCCACGAAGTTTACAACCGCCCGACCACCCGCTTTGTCGCCAACTTCGTTGGCACACTGAACAACTTCACCGCCACCGTGGAGGATGCCAAGAAAGGTATCGTGAGCTTTGGTGGTGTGCGGGTGACCCTTCCGGCCGGCGGTCTGCCCAAGGCAAAGGGCGGCCAGCTGACGCTCGCCATCCGCCCGGAGGCCGTGCATCTGGGTCGCGGTGACGGGCGCAATGTCGTATTGCCGGCCACCGTCGAGGAAGTACATTTCCTCGGTTCAGTCATCCGTCTCAGGGCCAAGGCCGCAGGCGTGTCGGTTTCGCTCGACAGCTTCAACCGCACCGATGTTCCGCCACCGCCGGTCGGTTCTGCGACAGAGATTTCCTTCTCGGAGCGCGACTTGATCGTCCTTCAAGACTGAGCCCCATCTGGCGAGATGTCATATTCTCCACTCCGAGGAAAATATTGCACCTTCAAGACTCGGCATCAAACATGGGGCGTCACCTGTCGCTGCCTGCGCAGCCGCATGATATGCTCTTCGATCTCGACGTGCAGCTTCGCAACGTCTCCTTTTGCCAGGAGATCCCGCAGGCGCCGGTGCTGCGGTCCCATGACCCTCGCATCGCGCTCATCGCGGATTTCGTGACCGAACACAATGAACACATGGCGGGCCAGGGTCTCCCACAGGGTTGCGACGATGTCGTTGCCCGAGATGCGGCAGATTTCCCTGTGAAAACTCAAATCCGCCTTGCTCACTTCGATCCACTCCAAACGCTCGGCCGCCCGCTCCATGGTAAGAATGATCTGGTCGAGACCGGTCAGCAGGCTGGCATCGCTCTGATACACGAGAGCGGCTTCAACAAATGCCAATCGCTCCAGCGCAATGCGCGCCGCGCAGATATGGTCCACCCGCACATCGCCAAACATGGCAATACGGGTTCCACGATGGGGAACACTTTCGACAATCCCCTGCGCCTCGAGGATCTTGAGCGCTTCCCGCAATGGAACGCGGCTCATCTTGAGAAGGCTGGCGAGTTCGGTTTCGATGATCCTCTGCCCCGGCATCAAGGCGCCGGCCGAAATGCCGGTGACGATTGCGTTGGCAGCCTGTTCTGCCAGACTCTGTGCGCGCGCCATGCTCAAGACCGGGGCAGTCACGGCAGCGATTTGGGTATTCTTGGCCATAGAGGTTCCTTGCATCTTCTTCATAATTGTATACATTTAGTGGAAATAGAGAAACACTATTGTCGATCCAATAACCGGATTACGCAAAGGCACGCAGAGACGGAAACATGACAGGAATGCTGGCGGGACAGCGGGCTTTTGTAACTGGAGGATCGAGCGGCATTGGTGCCGCGATCGTCGAGACCTTTGCTGCCGAGGGGGCCGATATCGCCATCGGCGCCTCGCGTCATGCAGACAGCGCGCGCGCCACCGCCAAACGATTAAGCGCCGCCGGCAGGCGAGCGGTGGTTATCGAGGCAGACCTGCTTGATCGCGAGGCAACCGATCGCGCCGCCGACCAAGCAATCAAGGACCTCGGTGGTCTCGACATCTTCGTCCATTGCGCCGGCATCGATGTAAGCCAGACCGCCCCCACCCACAAGACGCCTGACGAGACATGGGACCGCATGCTGGCGCTGCATCTGACTGCGGCGTTCCGGATTTCCAAGCGGGTAATTCCCGCACTGTTGAATGGCACCAACCCTTCGATCATATTTATCGGATCAGTGGCGGGGCTCGTCGCCTGGGAAGGCGATGTCGCTTACAATGTTGCCAAGGCGGGTCTGCATCATCTGGCCCGCTGCATTGCCGCAGACTACGCCAAATCCGGTCTGCGCGCCAATGTGCTGGCGCCAGGCGTCATCGACACACCACTCACCCGTGGCTACGCGGTCGGAATGGAAGGCGGCGAGGCCGCCGGCATGAAGGTGCTCGCTGGTCTCCATCCCATGGGCCGTTATGCCAAGCCCGCCGAAGTGGCAGGTGCGGCACTGTTCCTCGCCTCCGCCAATGCCGCCTTCATCACCGGCGCAATCCTGCCGGTTGACGGCGGCATGACCATGGTCTGAGAGAGGCCATCAGGTGGCACAAATCGATATGCTTGCAGCGGTCTGCGATGCCCCCGGTGATGGCGATCACCTCGAGCTTCGCCGTATTCGCGTCGATGACCCCCATGCGATGGAAGTGCGGGTGCGGATACTGACCACCGGCATCTGCCGCAGCGATATTCATTATCTGCGCGGGGTATGGCAACATCCCAAACCAGTGATTCTCGGTCATGAAGCTTGCGGCGTGATCGAGTCGGTTGGCCCCGGTGTGCCGAAGTCGCGTATCGGCGAGAAGGTGGTGCTGACGTTCACGCCCTCCTGCGGCCAATGCCGGTTCTGCGTCGAAGGCCGCAGCGTGCTCTGCGAGGAGGTGGCGCGGGCCGCTGCCCAGGGCACGATGTGGGATAATTCCACGCGGTTTTTCGGGAGCGACGGCGCGCCCATCCACCATCTCAGTCTCGTCTCGTCATTTTGCGAATACACCGTCGTGCCTCACAATGGCGCGATTAAAATTGACCCGGAAACCTCATCTGAAGAGGCCTGCCTTCTCGGCTGCGGCGCCATGGCTGGCATTGGTGCGGCACTGAACACCGCAGCAGTGCGGCCCGGCGACAGCGTGGCGGTTTTCGGCTGCGGCGGAGTTGGCTTGAGCGTCATCCAGGGAGCCAGGCTGTGCAACGCGCTGCCGATTGTAGCCGTTGACCTCAGGCCCGAAAAGGAAGCCGAGGCCCGCCGCTTCGGTGCAACTCATTTTGTCAGCGCCGCGACCGGAGATCCGGTGGCGGCGGTGCGCGCGATCACCGGGGGTGGTGCTGATTTCACCTTTGAAGTGACCGGACAAACCGAAACCGCGGAGCAGTGCTACAAGGCCTCTCGGCGTGCCGGAACGACGGTTCTCATCGGGCAGCCCGGCGAGACTGCTATGGCGGGTTTTCCGCCCTATTGGATTGCCCAGGACGAGAACCGCGTCATCGGCTCGAGCTACGGCTCGACCCGGCCGATGATCGATTTTCCGAAAGTGTTGCGGCTGGTCAAGCATGGCCTTCTCAATCTCGAATCGCTAGTCTCCGAAGTCTGGGCTTTCGAACGCATCAATGAAGCGATAGCCTTGGTGGAGACCGGACGGGTGAACCGCATGGTGCTGCGCTTCGGCACCTGAATTTACGTCAATGAAGTAAAAAGGAGAGACGTCATGAGCCGGAATACCAAACTCGATCGCCGGCAGTTCTTGATCGGAACTGCTGTCATGGCCGGTGCCACAGTTGCCGCACCCGCCATCATTCGCGCCGCTGGCAGGGAGTTGCGCATCCTGACGTGGGAAGGTTATGCCGAACCCGAATGGCTCGATGCTTTCAAATCCGCGACAGGCGCAACCGTGAACGTCGTTTACGCGGGCTCGGCTGACGAGATGTTCGCCAAGATGCAAGGGTCCCAGGGTGCCGATTTCGATCTCGTCTCCTTCGATACCTCGCTCTTCCCCCGTTATGTCGACGCCAAGCTTATCCAGCCCTTCGATATGTCGAAGATTCCGAATTTCAAGAATCTGGCGCCCGAGTTCCAGGCGGTTAAGGCCGTGATGCGCGGCGAGGACCGCTTCGGCATGCCGTTCGCCTGGGGATCGCTGCCGTTGGTTTACGACACCGCTGCTTTCCCGACGCCGCCTGAGTCATGGGAGGTGATGTGGGATCCGCAATATGCCCAGCAGATGCTCTGGCAGGATGACGCCAACAACTCAATCACCCTCGGTGCGCTGATTGTTGGTGCTGCCAACCCTTATCAATTGACCGACGATGATTTTGCCAAGATCAAGGCGAAGCTGATCGAACAGAAGAAGCTGCTGCTCAGCTACTTTGCCGGTTTCGACGATGGTGTAAACCTGTTCGCCCAGAACGGCATCAAACTCATGTACTCGATGGGAGAGCCCCAGGTTCCCGCGCTCCAGAAGAAGGGCATCAAGGCGGCGCTTACCATTCCAAAGGAGAAGGCCGTGGGTTGGCTCGATTGCTGGGAGTTGAGTGCCGGGGTGAAAGACGCCGATCTCGCCCACGCATGGATCAATGCCTGCATGGATGGATCGGTTGGCAAGGTGCTGACCGAGAAGCACAACTATGGCAACACCACCAATACCGATGTGAACAAGTCGGCGGGCCTCACCTACGGCGACAAGCTGTCGTGGCTGGAGACGGCCGAGAACTACGAAAAGCGCGTTGCCGTCTGGAACGAGATCAAGGCGGGCTGACGGTCTGGTTATTCAAGCGTTTTCATCCGGCCGGGAGACTGCTATTTCCCGGCCGCATTTTTCCCACGAGTCTGCATTGGAGTTTCCATGCCACTCTCCACGATTTCTCCGCGGCTGACCGCGCCGCCACCCCGCCTGAAGATTACCGCTGTCGAGTGCCACGTGCTGTTGGCACCTGATTATGATGTGAGCTTTACGTCTTCCGCCCAGGACAGTCTCGTCGTCGTTATCCATACCGACGGCGGGGTGTCTGGCGTCGGCGAATGCGATGCCAATCCATGGATGGCAAAGGTCTGCATCGAAGCACCGGGTACCCACACCATGGGACTTTCGATCAAGGATATGCTGATCGGCGCCAATCCCTTTGAGATCGGCGATCTCTGGCGGCGCATCTATCTGGGCACCGCGATGAACGGGCGGCGCGGCATGGTCATCCACGCACTGAGTGCGGTCGAGATGGCGCTATGGGATCTGTGCGGCAAGGCTGTCGGCCAACCCGTCCATGCGCTGCTCGGCGGCGCCACACGCGATACTATCACGCCATACGCCTCGCTGCAGCCGGCGGGTAAGCGTTATGAGGAATACCGCGACGCCCTCTGCCTCTCAGCCGAGAGTGCGAAGAATCTGGGTTTCAAGGCGATGAAGACCGAGATCACCATGAACGGCCCCTATGCCCATTGCGGCATGCGCGAGAGTTACGACCGGCACACCGAAGTGCTGGCTGCGGTACGCAAGACAATTGGCCCCGACATTACGCTCATGGTCGATGTGCAGTACCTCTGGGAGGATGCCGAGACCTGCCTGTCGGTGATCAAGGACTGGGATGAATTCAAGCCCTATTTCCTCGAGACGCCGTTGTGGTCGGACAATGTCCACGAAATCGCCAAGCTCGCCGAACGGGCACCCATGCCGATCGCTTTCGGTGAATGGCTGGCCACCCGTTTCGAGTTCGAGGAACTCATGGATATTGGCAAGGTGCAGGTGGTTCAGCCCGATGTGGGCCGGGTTGGCGGCATTGGCGAAGCCAAGATCGTCTGCGATATGGCAAAGCAGCGCGGATTAACCATCGTGCCCCATTGCTGGAAAACCGGCATCTCGATCTCCGGCACGGCACACCTCGCGTTCGTCACCAACCACTGCGCCTTCATCGAGTATTTGCCGCCGCAACTCTGCCATGAGCGGCTACGCCGCGAACTGGCGGCCGAGGAACTGGTGCTGGGTGCCGATGGGACCATAGCACTGCCGGTCAAGCCTGGGCTCGGCGTGGAGGTCGATTGGGACGTTGTCAAGCGCTATAAGGTTGCGTGAACGGGCGAAGGTGATGGGTCTCGAACTGAAGAACGTAAGCAAGCGTTACGGGGCCGAGGAAGTGCTTCACCCGTTGTCGCTCGAAGTTGCCAACGGCGAGTTCCTGACGCTGCTTGGACCATCGGGCTCGGGCAAGACCACCGTGCTGCGCCTGATTGGCGGATTTTCCCAGGTCTCCGGCGGCACCATTGTTTTCGATGGCACCGATATCACCGGATATCCGGCAAACCGGCGGCCGTTCAACACGGTATTTCAGGATTACGCGCTATTTCCGCATATGACAGTCGTGGGGAACGTCGGCTATGGGCCGCTGGTGCAGCGGCGGGCACTCGATGTGGCCCGCAAGCTGATTGACGAGACTTTGGAGATCGTCGGTCTTTCCGGCTTGCGCGAGCGCTATCCAGCCCAGCTCTCCGGTGGCCAGAAACAGCGCGTGGCGCTGGCCCGCGCCATCGTCTGCGAACCCAAGGTCATTCTGCTCGATGAGCCATTGGCCGCTCTCGACGCGACGCTGCGCCGCCAGATGCAGGTGTTTCTGAAGCGCATCCAGCGCCGCATCCGCACGACATTCGTGTTCGTCACCCACGACCAGGATGAAGCTATAACCATGTCGGACCGTATTGCGGTGATGAACGGTGGCAGAATTGAGCAGCTTGGAACGCCGCGCGACATTTATTTTCATCCACGCACGCGCTTCACCGCCGGTTTTTTCGGCGACAACAATCTAATTCCCGGCATCATCGCTAAAGCGGGCGTGGTGGAAACCACTCTTGGCAATTTGCCCGCCACCACCGCCAATCATCCGCCGGGCAGCAAAGTGCTCATCGCCCTCAGGCCCGAATCGCTGCGTCTGACCAGGGGCTTGGTTTCGATTCCTGCCGAAGTAGAAGACGTGATGTTTGGTGGCGCGCTCACCAAGCTGTTGCTGCGCGCCACTGCCGCACCCGAAATCAAGCTCGACGTCCGGCTCACCGGCGAAGCCCTTGGCAATGCGCCAGCCGTTGGCGATCATGTCAGCGTGACTTATGACCCGGCCGATGCCGTGGTGATCGGAGCGTAGCGGGAAAATGCCCAGCCGCTTCACAAGATGGCTGATCTTTGCCGCCACGGCGGCAATCCCGCTAATTTTCATTGTGCTGCCCATCGGGTCTTTCCTGCTGCTTTCGTTATTCCGCGCCCAGAAAAACCAGATCATCAGGGAACCGACACTTGCCAATTACGCCGAGTTCTTCGGCAACTGGACCTATTCCGGCACCTATCTTGGCACTATCGTTCTCTGCCTGGAGGTGATGGCGCTGTCGGTCATCATCGGTTATCCCATTGCCTGGTTCATCTGGCAGCAGAAGAGCAGCCGGCGCTATCTTCTGCTGCTTCTCGCTGTCGTTCCGCTGTTCATGAGTTACATCGTCAAACTCTACACGCTTCGCTCCATGCTCGGCCTCAATGGCCTCCTCAACCAGATGCTGCTGGGCCTCGGAATACTCGAACGTCCCACCCAAATCTTTCTGTTCAACCAGCGCGCCGTACTGATAACCATGGTGGTCATCTATCTGCCCTTCGTCATTCTTCCGGTTTTTCTCGCCCTCGAACGCATTCCCCGTTCCCTGCTCCATGCCTCGATCGATCTGGGTGCGGGCGCGTGGGATACTTTCCGCCGCGTGGTATTACCGCTGTCGCTGCCGGGTACCCTGGGCGGGGCGCTGTTCGCCTTCGTGCTGGCGCTTGGCGACTTCATCACACCGCAGATGGTCGGCGGCACCACCGGCTTCACTATCGGCCGGGTGATCTTCTCGCAATTCGGACTGGCCTATGATTGGCCCTTTGGTGCCGCCATGGCGGCGATCCTCCTGCTCACCGCCCTGACCGGCATCGTGCTTGCTGGCTATGCCATCAGCCGGCAGAGGATATAGGATCGTGCGGACGCCCGGAGAGCGTGCGGCGAGAATAGTGACGGGCGTCCTGACCGTGGCTGTCTTCGCCGTGCTTTACGCGCCGGTGTTCATCAGCGTGCTGTTCTCGCTCGTCGAAATCCGGCAAGGCAAAATCCTGTGGGATACCCTGAGTTTCAGTCCATATGTTACGCTATGGTCAAACCCCAGTGTCATTGCCGCACTGTCGAACACCGTACTGGTCGCGGCGATATCGGCCGTCATCGCCTCGGTCCTTGCCGTCGTCCTGGCGCTTTATACAGAATGGGAGGGCGTCATCGGCAGGCGGCTGCTAGAGCTCGTCATCTATCTGCCCTTTCTGTTGCCGCCGATTGTGACCGGCCTGGCACTTCTTGTCGCTTCCGCCGAACTTGGCCTTAATCGGGGGCTTGTCACCATTATCACCGGACATGTGATCTTCGTCCTCGCCGTGGCGTACCGGCTGGTTCTGACGCGGTTGCAGGCGCTGCCCCGTTCGCTGATCGAAGCTTCCTTCGATCTTGGTGCCAGCCGCTGGCAAACACTGCGCTATGTTCTGCTGCCGCATTTGGCTTCGGCGGTGATGACCGGCGCCGTGCTGGCGCTGACGCTGTCTTTCGACGAGACGTTGATCAGCACTTTCGTCGCTGGAGACCAGATGACCCTGCCCCTGCGGCTGTGGGCGATGATGCGGGTGGGCTTCACACCGGAAATCAATGCGCTGGTGACGCTCGTCCTGCTGGTCACCATTGTTCTGGCGATCGCCACGGCTTGGCGGTTGAAGCCCAACGGAGAGATAGAGGAGGATTAAGATGAGCGATACTCGGTCCCGGCGTCTGGCGGGCCGTGCCGCCGTGGTGACAGGCGGTGCACAGGGCATCGGCTTCGGCATTGCCGCGAGGCTGGCCGAGGAAGGCGCCACCGTCATATTGGCCGACATCAAGCTGGAAATGGCGCAGGCTGCCGCCCAGCGGTTGACCAGGTTGGGTGCCAATGCTTCCGCCCTCCGCGTCGATATCGGCGATGACGCTTCGGTTGAAGCCCTGGCCGCCGAGGTCGACCGCCTTCACGGGCGCTGCGAAATCCTCGTCAACAACGCCGCCATTGGCGATGAGACAAACATCGAGTCGATGACCATGAATCACTATCACGAGGTGACTCGCATTAATCAGGACGGTGCGGTTCGCATGTCGCTGGCCTTCGTGCCGCTGCTGAAGAAGGCAGGGCAGGGCCGCCGCATCCTGAACGTGGCCTCGATCCTGGGCATTCGGGCGTGGCCCAATACGCTCGCCTACGCGACCGCCAAGGGAGCCATCGTCAATTTCACCCGGGCGCTGGCCTGCGATCTTGCACCCCATGCCATCATGGTCAATGCGATTGCTCCGGGTTTTGTCGATACGCCCATGTCGATCCGGCCCGACGGCTCGCACGAATACGATTCCGACTGGTTCCGCGACATCTATGTGAAGTACGGCCGCATTCCACTGCGCCGCTTCGCTACCCCGTCGGATATGGCAGGTCCAGCTTATTTCCTGTGCTCGGATGACGCCCAATACGTCACCGGCCAAATCTTGCTGGTCGACGGTGGCGCCTCGGCAACCTTCTGAATTGGAGTCTCCATGTCAGCTCACCCTGTCGCCATACGTTCGATAGTTGCCGCACCCCTGATGGGCGAGAGCCCCAAGGGCGGCTGGTCCGCCGAGATCAAGCCCGACGATAGCGTGCACGCGCTGATCGCTGTTCACACCGATGCGGGAATCACCGGCTACGGCAGCGTATTCACCAATGGCGGTCTGGTCGAGGCAGCACTGAAAGTGCTGGCGCCACTCTATCTCGGCGAAAACGCGCTGGAGCCCGAGCGTGTATCGGAAAAACTCAACCAGAATACTTTCTGGATGGGGCGCGGCGGCACACTCACCCACGCCATCAGCGGTATCGACATTGCACTGTGGGATATTCTGGGCAAGGCCCTGGGCCAGCCCGTGGCGCGGCTGCTCGGTGGCGTTTATCGCAAGCGGGTAAAACCCTATTGCTCCCTGCTGATGGAAGAGCCAGCCGCCATGCGAGATACGCTCGCCCCCTACCGCGCACGAGGTTTCCGCGCCTTCAAGATCGGCTGGGGTCCCTTTGGACGCCGTGGGGATGCCAAGCTCGACGAAGCAATCATCAAGGCGGCGCGTGAAACCGTGGGGGAGGATTGCCAACTCTTTGTCGACGCCGGCGCGAGCGATGCCTATTGGCCGAACGGCTTGCGCTGGGCAATCAACACCGCCCACATGCTCGCGGCTTTCAATGCCGGCTGGTTCGAAGAGGCGCTGAAACCTGATGCCATCGACGACTTCTGCGAACTCAGGCGGCAGAGTCCGGTGCCCATCGCCGGAGGCGAAGTGCTCACCCGCCGGCAGAGTTTCACGCCGTGGCTGACCCGCGGCGCCTTCGACATCGTCCAGCCCGATGCGACAAAAGTCGGCGGTATCTCCGAGCAACGGCGCATCGCCTGGATGGCCGAGGAGTTTGGCGTCAAATACGTCGGCCATGGCTGGAACACGGCGCTCGGCGTGGCGGCCGATCTCCAGCTTGCGGCGGCACTTCCCCATGTCGATCTGGTCGAGTTCATTGGCGGCAGCGCCTATGTCGATGGCATCCTGACCGAGCCCTTCAAACTCGACACCGAAGGTTATATCGAAATCCCCATGCGGCCTGGGCTCGGCGTAGCACTCGATCCGGCCAAGGTAGCGCGCTATTCACCTGGTGCCGCGGCGCTCTTCGCTTGAAGATATCGTTCGATCCATTCAACGCGCCGTATAGCCGCCGTCGACGGCGATCGCCTGGCCCGTCGTGAACGCCGACAGATCGGAAGCGAGATAGACGGCAAGCTCGCCCATTTCCGTAAGCCGTCCGGCCCTTGCGATCGGATGCATAAGCCGCTTGGATCTGAGCGAGGCTTCCGGATCGGCCTCCCGGCTGGCAACATCAAGGGCGAGTTGCGTTTCGACAAAACCCGGGCAAATGGCATTGACCCTGATGCCATTGCCGGCGAGGTCCAGGGCCATGGACCTGACCATGCCGTTGACTCCGGCCTTGGCGCCGCAATAGGCAACTCTTTCGCGCTGGCCTACGAGACCATACATTGAGGAGATGACGATCACCGAGCCCTGCCCGGCCGCCAGCAAATGCGCGATCCCATGGCGCACGGCAAGAAAGACCGGCCTTAGATTATTGTCGATGATGCGCTGGAACTCGTCCACATCGGTATCGAAGATGGACGTGGGGCCACCGGCGCCGGCGCTGATGACAATGGTGTCGATGCCACCCATGAAGTGGGCGGCCGCCGCGGTGACACGCTGAACATCTGCCACCGATGTCGCATCGCCCGCCGCAAAACCAGCCACGCCGGTCGGCGCAAGCCGCGCTGTCGCGTCCGCCAACACGCTCTCGCGGCGGCCGGAAACAAACACCGCCGACCCTTCCCGCGCCAAAGCTTCGGTGCAGGCAAGCCCAATTCCGGTGCCTCCGCCATAGATCAGACTTTTCTTGCCCTTGACCCGGTCGGCCATCGTCATGCCTCCTGTTGTTGAGATAGCGGTATCTCCACGAGCTCGATGATGATTCCGCCCGGATCGCGCAGATACCCGGCTTTGAGTCCCCGCACCGGGCCAGTGTCAACCAGTGCAATCTCCCCCTGCGGGCTGGCGCCTGCCGCGATGAGCTTCTGCCAAGTGACGTCAATATCGGTCACCTCGAAGCAGACATGAGCGGCGCACGCCATGTTGGGGTCGATGCGGGCAGCACTGCCCGCAGCTGCCGTATACTGGATGAACTCGATATGCGTGCCATACCCGTAGAGATGCGCCACCAGAAGCTCCGCGCCCGCAACACCGGTCACCGTCGCCTGCCAATCTCCCGAGCGCGGCGACACCGACCGGGCTTCGAAGCCAAGGGCCGACGTCCAGAAGCGTACCGACCGGTTCATATCGGTCACCGTGAAGCTCGTGTGATTGAAGCCGGTGATCATCGTGATGGTCCCTCCTCAGGTGTAGCCATAAGCAGTCCAGCCGCCGTTCACTTCCAGAACATGGCCGGTGGTATAGGCGGCGCGTTTGGGGTCGAGCAGATAGGCAATGCCCTCGGCCACTTCGTTCTCTTCGCCGAAACGGCCGAGCGGGGTCCGCCGGTTAATGGCGGCTGTATCAAAACCGCCAGCCGCCGCCATGGCGCGGGTCGTGTCATTCATGATGTAGCCGGGCGCTATGGCATTGACGCGGATACCGCGTTCCGCCCATTCGACGGCTTGCATCTTGGTCAGCGCGATGAGCGCGCTCTTCGACACGCAGTAGGGTCCGCGCCCGGGCGCCGCAACCTGACCCAGAACCGAGGACACGTTGACGATCGAACCGCCAGCCGCCATGCGCGCCACGGCGGCATTCGATATGGCGATCGGCGCCATGAGGTTCACCTCGAACACCCGGCGCCAACGCTCCGGTGATAACTCAAGCAGCGCCCCGTGATCCCATGTCCCGGCGTTATTCACGAGATCGTCGATGCCGCCCCAGCGCTCCGTCATCGCTTCCAGCACGGCATCGGTAGCGGCGGGATCGGTGACATCGCCCGCCCAGGCGAGGCCATGGCCGGTGCCTAGACTCGCTGCCGTTGTTTCAGCCGCGGCAGCGTCGCGGTCGAGGATCGCAATGCGGGCGCCGCGGGCGGCCAGCAGCCGGGCGGTCTCAGCGCCAATGCCGGCACCCGCCCCGGTGATGAGGATGCGGCGGCCAGCGAATGAATCGATACCCGGCATCGCTCAGGCCACCTTGAAGCGCTGCAACATGGCCTCGTCGAGGGTGACGCCAAGGCCAGGCGCATCGGGCAGCGGAATACGCCCATCAACCACCGGCAATTCGGAGCTGCACAGGTCGCGGCGCAGTGCCGAGTCGGCCAGTTCGCGCGGCAGAAATTCAATGAAGGTGCAAGTTGGCGCCACGGCGGCAAGGTGGACCGATGCGGCGATACCGATGGCCGACTTCCAGCAGTGCGGCACCACCGCGAGGCCGCGATCGCGGGCATGCATGGCGACGCGCTTGGCTTCGGTGAGGCCGCCAACCCGGCCAACGTCGGGCTGCACCACGTCCACCGCCTTGGCATTCATGAATTCGAGGAATTCAAAGCGCGTATTCTGCCACTCGCCGAGAGCTATCTTCACCGGCGAGGCGTGGCACAACTTGGCATAGCCTTCGACATCGTCGGACGGCAGCGGCGTTTCAACGAAATAAATATCTTCATCGGCGAACATCTCGATGGCGCGTAGCGCTTCCTTCCAGTCGCGCCAAGCATAGGCTACATCGACCATGAGAGTCATGTCGGCGCCCACGGCTTTACGAATGTCGCGCACCATGCGGGCGCAATGGCGATCGTCTTCAATCTGCAGTGAATTGTGCGAGTACGGTCCCTTGAGACAAATCTCGAGCTTGGCGGCCCGGAAGCCGAGTTTCTGCGCCGCAAAGGCGCGCTCCTTCAACACCCGGCCATAGGTCTCAAGGTCATCGCCCTCGGGGAGCAAGGAGGCATAGGGCGTGATAGTATGGTTGGTGGCACCACCCATCAGTTGCCAGCAGGGTTTATTTTCGATCTTGCCCATGAGATCCCAAAGCGCCATGTCGAGCGCACCAATGGCGCAGATGCCAAGGCCGCGGCGGCCGGTCATGGCCGAGCCTACATACAGCTTTTCCCAGAGACCCTCGACATCGCACGGATCTTTGCCGATCAGCGTTTCCCTGAGGCCCAGCCCCATGATGTGAGTGCCCGGCGCTTCGATCATCGCTTTGGCAACCCACGGGTTGGTGTCAGTCTCGCCGATCCCCACATGGCCAGAGTCAGTGTGAATTTTCACCACGATATTGTCTTGTGCCGACGAGCAGGCATCAGCCCGGTAGTCAGGCACCAAGAGGACAAAGCATTCGACGGCTGTAATTTTCATATGCGGGCTTCTTTCCTTGGCTTGTTGTCCTTGTCGGGCATGGCGCGGGCTAAGAGTTGAGCGGCTGGAATGTGACAGCGGATGGTCAGACCGCCGCCTGCATCCTGCCACGGCGGCTCGGTGTCGATGCAAATTTGACCCAGTTGAAAAGCACAACGTCCGGCGTAAGCGCATTTGGGCCGCGCACTGGGTTGGAGGGGTGTGGCGGCAGGCCTCGGCCGGGGTTTGCGTACCACGTCAATCCGCGGCACGGCTTCGAGAAGGCTGAGCGTGTAAGGATGATGCGGCGGCGCGAAGATCCGCTCGGCCGGGCCAACTGACATGAGTTCGCCGCCAAACAATACGCCAACCCGGTCGGCCAGCGAACGCACCACCGCGAGATCGTGCGATATGAATAACAGGGCCACGTCGCGTTCGGAACGCAACTTCTTTAGGAGTTCGAGAATGTTCGCCTGCACCGAGACATCAAGTGCCGAGAGCACTTCGTCGCAAATCAACAGTTGGGGATCGGCGATCAACGCCCGGGCGATGGCGACGCGCTGGCGTTCACCGCCGGAGAGTTCATCGGGGTAGCGCCTGGCATAGGTGCCGTCGAGTCGCACATCGGCGAGCACCGCCGCCACGCGGGCCGGAATGTCGATGTCAACACCCAGCATTTCGAGCGGGCGCGCCAGGATGGTGCCGATCCGGGTGCGCGGATTGAGCGAAGCGTCGGGGTTTTGAAAAATATATTGGATACAGCGGCGTTGCTCCGCTGTGCGGTTGCGCACCAGCGGTGCCAGCACTTCGCCATTGAGAAGGATGCGGCCCGACCGCGGCGGCAGAAGTCCGCTGACAGCGCGCGCCACGGTCGACTTGCCACTTCCTGATTCACCCACCAGCGCAAACGTTTCGCCGCGCCCCACGGTGATGTCGAGCGCCTTGACAGCAAGATTCACACGAGCGGGAAACAGCTGGCCCCACGGTCCCCGCCGCAATCCATAAGCGATGCTGGCCCCGTTAATTTCAAGCAGCGGCGAGAGACTGGTCTGCCTTTGCCAGTCAGTTACCGGAGTGGACTTCCGCCTGAGCTTGTCAGCCTCAGGCCATCGCCAGCAGGCGGCAAAATGGTTCTTGCTGATTTCCGCAAGGCGCTGGGGTTCCTCGCGGCAACGGACTGTAGCCAGGTCGCAGCGCGGAGCAAAAGCGCAGCCCGGCGGCAGTTCCTCGCGCCGCAACAGTCCGCGCAACGGCGATGGCGCATCGCCGCCGGGCCCATCGATACGTGGCACCGAACCGATCAGACCCTGGGTATAAGGGTGGCGCGGCGCACCAAAAAGCCGCCGCGTCTGCGCCACTTCGGCAAGGTGACCGGCATACATCACGCCGATGCGGTCGGCGATCTGGGCGAGCAGCCCGAGGTCATGGGTGACATAGAGCATCGCCATGTTGAGTCTGGATCTGAGACCGATCAGCAGGGCGATGATTTGTTCCTGCGTGGTTACATCGAGACCGGTTGTTGGTTCATCAAGCACGACGAGATCGGGATCGCAGGCAAGGGCGATGGCGATGCATACCCGCTGCTGCTGGCCACCTGACAGTTGATGCGGATAGCGCTGGCCAAGCTTCGCGGCGCGCGGCAAACCTACTAGATCGAACAATTCGTCAGCCCGCAACTCCACTGCCGCACGACCGGTAACCTGACGGTGCAGATACAGGGTCTCGGCAATCTGCGCGCCCACCCGCATGCCGGGGTTGAGAGCCGTCGTCGGATTCTGCGGTACAAAACCGATGCGGTTGCCGCGCAAGCCATCGAGCGCCTTACGTTTGAGGGTGAAGATATCCTCGCCCTTGAAGCGCACCGCGCCACTGTCGATGCGGGCGTTGTTATGGCGATAGCCGAGCAGTGTCAGGCCGACGGTCGACTTGCCGCAGCCTGACTCGCCGACGAGACCCAGCACTTCGCCGCGCTCGACATGAAAGCTCACACCATGCAGCACCCGCGTCCACTGCTCTCCGCTGCGAAACGACAGTGAAAGGTTTTCGACTTCGATCAACTTCGTCACTGCTGCACACCGAGTTTTACGGTGCGGCCGAGAATGCGGGCCAGTCCCTCGGTGAACAGATTGAGCCCGACGACGAGCGAGGCAAGTGCCAGGCCGGGGCCGATCACGGTTGCCGGAGCGATGAGCAGTAGCGAGCGGTTCTCGCTGATCATCAAACCCCACTCGGGCAGCGGCGGCCGCAATCCAAAGCCAAGAAAGCCGAGCGAACCGATAAGCACCGGCGCATAGCCCGCGCGCAGGGCGAACTCGACAAGTAGAATACTCGTGGCATTGGGCAGGAGTTCGCGGCGCATCACCGACCAGGCGGTTTCGCCGCGCAGCCTGGCGATGGTGACGAAGTCGTGCGTGGTGATTTCAATGGCCGCGGTGCGCGCCATTCGGGCGATGCGTGGGGCATAGACCAGCGCCACCACAAAGACCACAAGAACTGGATTGCCGGAGAGCTCGGGCCCTGCCGCAACCATGGCGAGGAGCGCCAGCACGAGAAACGGGATCGAGATCAGCGTTTCCAGCAAGCGTTGCACGATGTTGTCGACAATGCCGCCGGCATAGCCCGACAGGAGGCCTACGACCGACCCGGCCAGGAGGCCAAGTGCGGTACCGGAAAGCGACAGTACCAGGACGATATGGCCACCCCGGACCACCCGGCTGAAGACATCGCGGCCAAGTTGGTCGACCCCGAAGGGATGGCCAAAGCTCGCCGGCGCAAGCGGCAAGCCGGTACCCATCTGGGAGTAGCCGTAGGGCGCCCAGAAGGGTCCGGTGGCGGCAACGATAACGTGCACTAGCAGGATGACGGCCCCAATGCGCAGGCTGAGCGGCATCCGGCGAACCGTTGCAAGCATGCCCGGCGCGGCGGGCGTATGATCGAGGGCCGCCATCGGCTATCCGGTTCTGAGCTTGGGGTTGAGCAGTATGGCAGCGACGTCGGCGATGAAGTTGGCCGCGATGTAAACGCTCGCCGCGATGAGGACGGTCGCTTCGATCAGCGGGAAATCCCGGAGCTGAAGGCTATCGACCAGTAGGCTGCCAAAGCCCGGATAACTGAACACCTTCTCCACCACCACGACGCCGCCCACCAGATAGGCAAGATTGAGAGCTGTCACATTGAGTGTCGGCACCAGCGCATTGGGAAGCGCATGGCGCCAGACGACGCGGCCAGCAGGCACGCCGCGCAGTTCCGCCATGCGGATGTAATCGGCGTCGAGAACCTCGATGAGATTGTCGCGCAGCATGCGCACCGCATAAACCGCCATCACGATTGCAAGCGTAAATGCCGGCAGCGTGGTGGCGCGCAGATACTCCGTGAATCCCGACGTATGATCGACCGTCGACATGGCCGGCAGGATGGGGATGAGCAGGACAAAGGCCAAGAGCAACAGCGTGCCGAGCAGGAAATCGGGCAGCGACAGAAGCACCAGGGTTGTCACCGACAGCGCGTGATCGATCGGCCGATCACGCCTTATGGCCTGGACGATGGCGGGTAACGTAGCCAACGGGATATAGAGGATAAAGGCGTAGACCGACAGAAACGCGGTGTTGACCAGCCGGGGACCAAGCACCTCCGTCACCATGCGTGTGCTGACCAGCGAAGAGCCGAAGTCGCCGCGCAGCACCCCCAACAGCCAACGGACATAACGCACCAGCGCCGCATCGTCGAGATGCATGCGCTCACGCAGCGCCGCGATGGTCTCGGGCGTCGCGTCGCGGCCAAGAATCCTGGTTGCCACGTCGCCCGGAAGAATCTCAAGGACGGCGAAGATGAGAAAGGAAACCAGAAGCAGCGTGAACAGCGCCAGAATAAAGCGCTGGGCGATCAAGCGTGCGATGAACACCGCTGTGTCACCCCTATGTCAAAAGCCGAGGGTTTCGCCGGAACTCCCTGGGGGGCTCGCCCCCAGGGGCCGGCACATGCATCCTACTTGGTACAGCTCAGCTCTTCAAAATTCAAATTGAAGTTCTGCGCTCGCGGCGTGTAGCCGGTGCAGCCCTTGCGCAGCGCCAGCACCTGATGGACGAACATTGGTATGATCACTCCGCCTTCATCGGCGAGGAGCTTGCCGACTTGCTGATGGAGCTTGAGCCGTTCGGCTTGATCGACAGTGGTATTGGCCTTCAGCAGCAATGCGTCATAGTCCGGCCGCTCCCAGTGGGTTTCCTTCCACTTGGCGCTCTGGGTATAGGCAACCGCCAAACCCTCACCTGGCGGCCGCATCGACCAGGCCGAAGTCACGATCGGCTTCTTCAGCCAAACATCGTCCCAAAAGCTTTCGGCCGGGGTTACCACAACATTGATGTCAAATCCGGCGGGCTTCGCCATCTCGGCGAAGACCTGAGCCATACGCACCATGCCGGGAACGCCTTCAGCGGTATAGAGATCGAATTTCAGGCCGTCGGGATGGCCAGCTTCGGCCAGAAGCTTCTTTGCCAGTTCGATGTCCTGTTTCGGCGCGTCCTTGGTGAAGGACGCAGGGCTTTTGAGTGGCACCGGATTATCAGCGCCAGGTTCGCCAAAGCCGAGCAACACCGTGTCAATCATCGCTTGACGGTCGACGGCGGCCTTGAGCGCCTGACGTACCTTGATATTGTCAAAGGGCGGCGCATCGATCCACATCGATACCGTCATCGAGTTGGACGCTCCCGTCTCAAGCAGCGAAACGCCCGGATCATCCTTGAGCGTTGGAATGCCGGTCGGATCGACATTCAGCACCAGATCGACCTGGCCGGACTTGATCGCCGCCACGGCCGCGACCGCTTCCTGTGCGACTGTCACCCTGATGCACTCCGCCTTAGGTTTGCCGGCATCCCAATAATTCGGATTCTTGCGCAGAATACGCACCGGGTCATTCGGCGTGAACTGCTCTTGCATGAATGGCCCCGTACCATCGGCCTTGAGCCTGAGGTCCTCGTGCTTGGCGCCGTCGGCCACGATGTTGGTGAACTTGTTGGTGATCAGAATGGGCAGCTCGACCACCGGATTTTTGGTGGTGAATGTGACGGTGTATTTGTCGACCGCCTTGATACCGTCGGGATCGAGGAACTCAAGCACCGCCTTGGCGCCCGAACCCAGTTCGGCATTGAAAAAGCGCTTGAAGGTATAGACCACATCCGCCGAGGTGAAGTCCTTGCCGGAATGGAACTTGACCCCCTCGCGCAGCTTGAAGGTCCAGGTGAGGCCGTCGGGGGACACCGACCATTCGGTTGCCAGCTCGGGGATCGTTTGGAAATTGTCGTCGACGTCGATCAACCGGTTATAGACCGCGAAGATGTGATAGGCGTCGTCGCCGGAATGCATGTCGGCAGGGTCCATCGACTGCTTTTCACCCGACCACTCGTAACCGAGCACCTTAACGCACTCGTCACCGGCCGCGGCAAATGCCGGGCCTGCCATCGCGGCAGCGAAGAGCGCCGCCGCCGACACCAATGTCCGATATTTCATTTTGGTTTTCCTCCCTCGTTGGTGCAGGGCATGGATATCTGAAAAACGGCAGTTCGTGCCCTTGCGTTTGCTGTTCCGAAATGCCGGCATTGTCTCCAATTTGTCGAAGTGCTAAATGTATTCACAATCGTTTCGACTGTCAAGGAACGGAGCTTTGCTTGATTCACCTCAGAGGTATGACATGGCAACATCGGCGGGCACTCGATCCGCTCGCCGCGAGCCTGCCGCAGTTCCGTGCCGAACACCCGGGCATCGACATCGAGTGGTCGTCGCGCTCGCTTGTCGGCTTTGAGTTCCAACCGGTCGAGCAACTGGCCAAGAACTATGACCTCATCATTCTCGATCATCCCTTCATGGGCGATGCGGCGCGCAAGGGATATTTGCTGCGCCTCGATGAAAGCCTGGCCGGGCAGGACTCTGATTACATCGGCCCCTCGCTTGCCACCTACCGCTACGATGGCGCAACCTACGCGGTACCGGTCGATGCGGCCTGCCAGGTCGCGGTGTTTCGGCCTGATCTCATGAGCATGATGAATGCAGCGCCGCCGAAGACCTGGGCCGCAGTACTTGCGCTTGGCGGGACGGCCGCGCGGAATGGCCTTAAACTTGCCATCGGACTGTCCGGCGTCCACAGCCTGATGACGTTCTTTACGCTGATGGCCGGACTGGGCAGGCCCTGCGCCGACACCCCGGAAGAACCATTCTGCGATGGAGCGGCGGCACATGAAGCTCTGGCGATCCTGCGCGGGCTTCTGCAATTTTGTCCGCCCGAGGTGTTGGACTGGAACAGTATCCGGCTGCACGAGGTGATGGTCGCGGAAGATCACTTGGCCTATTGTCCCGCAGTTTACTGCTATGCCACCTATGCCCAAGCCGATCAACGAAAGCCCTTGCGTTTCGCCGATCTGCCTGGACACGCCGGTGCTTCGCCAAAGGGCTCGACAATCGGCGGTACGGGACTTGCCATCTCGACTGCTTGCACGGCACCCGAGGCCGCACTCGCCTATGCCGCATTTGCCGCTGCTGCCGCCACGCAGCTTGAATTCGCCCGGCATCATGGCCAACCGGCCCGCATCGAGGCCTGGAATGATGCCGCTATCGACCGCGACTTCGGAGGCTGTTTCGCCGCCACCCGCGCGAGCCTTGAGGGCTCATGGATCAGGCCACGCTATCCGGGGTATCTCGGCTTCCAGGAGCACGGCGGAATGCTGGTCGAACGTCACCTGCGTGGCGATCTCGGCGAGTCCGATCTCCTGGCGAAGCTGTATGAAGCCTTTGCGGCTTCTCGCCTGACAAGCCAAACAATTGCCGGTGGAGGACCCCCATGAAAATCACGGATATTGAAGTTGTCGAATTGCGCGTTCCCGGCTGGCAGGGCCTGACCTTCGACGGCTCCTATGACAACTGCATAGTTACTGTAAAAACCAACTCGGGAATAACCGGCATCGCCGAAGTCGACAGCGTGCCATCCGTCATCAAGGCGATCATTGAGGCAAAGCAATCCCATACCCACGCCATGGGGCTTAAAACCGTGCTGGTCGGCCGCGATCCCGCCAATGTCGAGGCGCTGTGGGACGAGATGTATGACGCGACGAGCTACTACGGCCGCCGCGGGGCCGTGATTCACGCCATAAGTGCTCTCGACATTGCGCTGTGGGACCTGCGCGGAAAGGTTCAGGGAAAGCCTCTGCATGCTTTGCTTGGCAAGACCAGGCGCGACCGGCTGCTGGCCTATGGCACGGTCTATCCACTGGGCGAAACACCCGATGCCGTGCGCCACAACATCGACCGCGGGTTGAAGCTTGGCCTCAAGGCGATCAAGATCGTCGCCGATCCGTTCTGGCGCGACGATCTCGACTTGTGCGCCAGCCTCATCCGCACCGCCCGTGAGCATGTGGGCAAGGACATCCGCCTGATGATCGACGCCGCCACTGCTTGGGGCAAGGCGGAGGAAGGCTTGCCATTGATGCCACTGTTCAAGGAGCATGATTTTGCCTGGGTGGAAGCGCCCCTGCCGCTCGACGATCTTGAAGGTCATGCCCGCTTCCAGGGTTTTGGCGTCCCGATTGGCGGCGGCGACCTGGGGCTGACGACTTGTGCTGAGTACCGCGAGATGTTCGCCATCGGCAAGATCGACATTGCCCAACCTGATGTCACCATGGTTGGCGGCATCACCGAATTGATGCGGTTGGCGAAACTCGCCAAGAGTCTCGGCAAGCGCGTCGTGACCCATGGCTACAAGTCCAATATCACGATCGCGGCAAACCTCGCCTTCCTGTCGCAGCACGATGCCGATGAGCCGTGCGAGTATTCGACCAGTCAGTCGCCGCTGCGCTGGAACCTCACCAATGAGGTTTTTCCCATTGGACCCGACGGCCGCATCGCCATACCCCGCGGGCCAGGGCTCGGTGTCAGCCTGAACGAGAAAACCATCGCCGAGTTCCGCATCGCCTGAAACCCAGCACCGCTCTTGCTCAATCCACGCGCAGTTCGTTGACGAGGTCTTCGTTGAGCGCAATGCCAAGGCCCGCCCCCGCGGGCAGCTCCATCTTTCCGTCTTTGATTGTCGCCTCGGGCGAGGTCAGCTCGCGCCTGAGTCTGCTGTCGAAGACATGCGGCGAGACATATTCGAAGTAAGGTGAGGCGGGGCAGGCGGCCTGGAAATGGCGGCCAGCGGCTGAAGTTATGCCGGTCTTCCAGCCATGGGGAATGACCTCGACCCCGGCCATGTCCGCCATCTCGGCGATACGGCGGATTTCGGTCAACCCGCCCGACCGCGTGATATTGGGTTGAACCACCGCCACCCGGCCGCGCTCGATCCACTCGCGGATCTCGTGCCGGCCAGCCGCTGCTTCGGCGCCACAGATGCGGATTGGGCTCATGGCGCCAAGCCGGGCATGCCCGTCAAGATCGTCGTGCTGCAAAGTTGCCTCGGCAAAGTAGATGTTGCAATCGGCCAGGCGCTGGAGAACCCAGAGCGCATCATGCCAGTTTTTCCAGCGGTATCCGAAATCGAGCGCCATGGTAATGCCATCGCCCAACATGCGGCGTCCCTCTTGGATGCACTTCACCAATTCCGCGTCGCTAACCAGATCGTAGAACAGCACTTCCATTTTCACCGCCCGAAAGCCAATGGCGAGCGCCTTGTCGAACTGGGCGCCGATCTCCTGCATCAGCGCGGCGATGGTGCGGCCATGGGCGAGGCCGGGATAGATAGTGCAATAGGGCTCGAGATGCGGCCGCCGCGCGCCGCCCATGAGCTTATAGGCCGGAAGTCCGAGCTGCTTGCCGGCGAGATCGTGCAGGGCGATATCGAGCGCCCCGATGGCATGAAGGCCGAGGCCGCGGCGGCCGTGCCAGAAGGTGCCTTCATACATCTTCTGCCACAGGGCGGTGATCTCGACCGGATCCTCGCCAACAAGAATTTCCGGAATATTGCGGCTCCACGCATGCGCGGTCGGCGTTTCAATGAAGGACTTGATCACGTCCGGTGGCGCGTCGGTCTCGCCGAAGCCATAGCGGCCGGCCTCGTCATGGAGCTTGACGATCACGCTGCCGGCAAGCCCATCGAGATCGCTGCGGTCAACTTCAGGTACCACTAGCGGAATGACCTCGACGCGGGTGATCGGGCAAATGGCCCGTATCCCGGGAATATGGCCCGCCCCGGCCGTGCTGTGTGTCATGACGTGCCCCTCCCTCTTGTGGCATCGGTTTCGCGCTGCCGAGTCATCATCCAAGTGCCGGGTAGTGGACCGGCAGGCCAGGCGCCGCCATCGGCGCTGTGTGCACCGACCAGCCACAAAGGCTGGCGATGATAAGAGTTCTCATGTCGGGTCCACCAAAGGCGATATTTGTGGGAGCGACCAGCATCAGCTGCTCCCAATCGTCATAGAGGGTGATGAGCTCGCCGCTAGCTTTAAGGCGGTAGACAATATTGGGATTGTAGAGGCTTATATAAAGATCGCCGTTCACGTCAAAAGCGATACCATCGGGCACCTGTCGCGGCAGTTCGACAACGATAGCACGCGCCCCAGCGCTGCCGTCGCTATTGATCGCGATCCTGGAAATAAGCGGCGGGCATGACTCAACCACATAGAGGAAGTGTCCATCGGCTGAGAGGCACATTCCGTTGGTGAAACCGTTCGCTTGCCGGTCCCATATTTCGGCATTGCCGCCTTTTGCCACCTTCCAGATGAAGCCATCGCGCCCGCGCCACGTCCCTGAATCCGAAACATAGAGATTGCCGTCCTTGTCGAACACCGGATAGTTCGGCACCCGCATTTTCTGTTCAGCGTTGCCGCTGGCGTACACCGTAACTCTGCCGTCGGGCGTGATGCGACGGACGCAAGCCGACCGGTCGTCGCAGACATAGGTGTTGGCATCGGCATCATGCGCAAGACCGAGGAGAAATCCGCCCTCAACGCGCGCCACTTCCTCAAGCACGCCGCCTTCCAACCCAAAGCGATAGAGCTGACCGGCTTCACCACCGGCATAGGCCCGGCCATCCGGGCCCCATGCCACCGCCTCCGGGTGATCGAATGCAAAGCCAACATTTGTCAGCACCAGACTATTCTTCTTGCTCGCCATTAGCGTCTGCCTTGAATGAAAGGGATCCGAAGAATCATGAGTTAACATGCGCCCCTTGACGGTACTTCGAAGCACACTACAGTGCCTTCCACTAGTGCCAACCGGTATATCAGAGCAAGGCCCGGCATTTCGGAAAAGGTCTTGAGCACGTCATTATCCGCTTTCAAACTTTAAACGGCCGCCGGCCGCGCACATTGGGAACGTAGCATGGGCTTGTTAGACGGCAAAGTTTGCCTCGTTAGCGGCGCAGGCCAGGGGTTAGGCCGTTCAGTGTCTTTGGAAATGGCATCAGAGGGCGCTACCGTCGTGTTGCTGGAACGCAATGCCGAGACAGTTTCCACCGTTGCCGGCGAAATCGATGCAGCCGGTGGCAAAGCCCATCCTTACACTCTCGACGTCACCGACTACGGCAGTTACGGCAAAGCCGTCGGTGATGTCATTGCGAAACTTGGGCGTATTGACGTGCTTGTCAACAACGCGGCCATCAATCCCCCAACCAGAACCATTCTCAATGACACGCTGGAAGAATGGCGGCGCACGATCACCGTCAATCTCGAGGCGGTCTATATGGGCAGCAAGCTCGTCGCGCCGCACATGGTGGCGCAGGGAGAGGGACGGATCATTCACATCGCCTCGATCCAGGGTTTTGCCTCAAGTGGCGAATGCGGACCCTATAATGCGGCGAAGGGCGGCATCATCGCCTACACCAAATCGATGGCCGTTGAACTCGGCCGCCATAACATTCTTGTCAATGCCGTCGCGCCGGGCTTCATGGTGACCCCGATGTCCGTCGTCAATGGCGTCGACGAGACAACGGCGCCGGACTTCGTCGAGTGGTACGTTGACCGCCGCAAAATCCCGCTCGGCCGCAGCGGTTATCCGGAAGATGTCTCCGGCACCGTGGTGTTTCTGGCGTCGAATTATTGCCGCTACATGACCGGGCAATTGCTCGTCGTGGACGGCGGGTTGATGAGTACGTTCTGAGACTTGGTATGAATCGACAGGGCACTTTTGGTGCATTAGAGTGGTTTCGCGCAACCGACGAGGTAAAGAAGGGAAGGCTGGTATCAAGATGACTAACTCCAGAAAATACAATATCTCCCGCCGCGGCTTGATGAGAACGTCAGGCATGCTCGGCGCCGCCGCCGCCTTTGGTGGCCTGTTGCCCGGCATGGCGGCGCGCGCCGCCACGCCGGATCTGAACATGTGGTGGTGGGGCGAACAGGAACTGCCTGGCTTGCAGAAATTCGTCGACAGCTCGATTGCCGCCTACAAGGACGCCACGGTCAAGCCGATGCTGCAGGATACGGCCGTGGTGATTTCCCAGTTCCAGACCGCGGCCGCAGCCGGCAATGCGCCCGACATCCAGTATCTGTGGAACGGCATCTACCACATGGAGAGCGTGTGGCTCGGCTATCTGCAAGCCCTGAACGGGTTGGTGAGCGATGCGGTGATCGAGGCCTCGAGTCCGACACTCCTCAGCCATTTCGGCGGCAACGTCTATCGGGTGGGTTGGTATCCGCTGCCGATGATGTGGATTTACAACAAGGATGTCTATGACAAGGCCGGGCTCAATGCCGATGTTCCGCCCAAGACATGGGACGAGTTCCTCAATGCCTGCGACAAGGTGAAGGCCACTGGCGTTTCGCCGTTTGGCGGCGGAATCCAGGATGGCTATTGGGGCGAATGGTTCACCGGGCACGCGTTTGCCCAGAATGCCGATAGTCCCGGAGAGATCATCGATCTGTTCACCGGGGTGCGCGATTTCCGCGAGCCCAAATACTACGAACAATGGGTCAAGCTTGAGGACTTGAAGAAGAAGGGCTTCCTCAATCCGGAACTTTCATCGACGGAGCTTTACCCGGGAATCGATCTCACCGTTGCCGGCAAGGTCGGCGCGGGCTTGTCGATCGGTTCCCGGCTACCCGCCGACAGCAAGACCTCAAACGGCCGGATCGGCACCATGGTGATGCCGGTCTACGGCAAGGGCAAGCTGGCGGGCAAACCCATCCTCGACTCGCAAGGGCTTGGCATCTCCGCCAAATCGCCAAACCAGAAAGCCGCGGCGGCATTTCTGGAATATCTGCATTCGCCGGAGCGGCTAAAGGTGTTTCATGAGCTGACAGGTTGGATTCCGGCCGACAAGAACTTCGATACCTCAGTCATTACCGATCCATCGGTTGTCGAGATGTGGAAGAACTGGGGCCTCGGTGAGAATGTCCCTTATCTTGCCAACATGGTGCCAGGGCAGTTCTATGAGCAGGCCCTGTTGCCGGCGGCCCAGCAGGTGGTGGAAGGCAAAATCACCGGCGAACAGGCCGGAGATCTGGCCTATGACATTGCCAAGCAATGGCGGGAATTCAATCCTGACATGGTTGAAAACTACAAGAAGTGGGCTGCCGATCTCAGCGGTTGAGCCGTTGCGGCGGGGCCAGGTGCTGGACTTGGCCCCCGTCATGTATTTCCGGGTTGTGCTGGTGGCGATCGAACAAGTGCGGGAGTCCGGTCGTGAACCATACATCTAGATTTGCGCCCTACCTCTACGTCGCTCCACTGGTTGCCTTGCTGCTGTTTGTCTTCGGCTACCCGCTCGTTCGCATCTTTGAATTCAGCTTCAAGATGGTGCGAGGCATCGATGGTCCCTGGATCGGCCTGCGAAATTATGATCTCATACTCGCTCAGCCGCTGTTCTGGGAATCTGTCCGTCACAATCTGCTGCTGCTGGTGGCGGTGCCCTTCATGGTCGGCTGGTCGCTGTTGATCGCGGTGATGCTCTACGAGCGGCTGACGGGGTGGAAGCTGTATCGCGTGGTACTGTTTCTGCCCTACATTCTGGCGATACCGGTCATCGCCGTGATCATGAAGAAGATCTTCCAGTTCAACGGGCCGGTCAACGAAGCGCTGCGTTGGTTTGGCCTGGATTTTCTGGCGCTCGATTGGATCGGTTCGTCGGATGTTGCCTTGTGGACCGTGATGATCCTCATCATCTGGCGGGAATCCGCCTTGGGCATCATTCTGTTCCTCGCGCGGCTCCTCAGCCTGGATGAATCGCTGATCGAATCGGCAAAGCTGGAGGGGGCGTCGTGGTGGCAGCGGTTCTGGTACGTGATCGTTCCACAGATGAAAGTGGTTATCGAGTTCTACGTCGTGACCAGCGTCATTACCATATTGTCCGCGGTTTTCGCCTATGTCTTCATGATTGGGGGCGGGCGTGGTGGACCGGGAACTTCGACCATGGTGGTCGAACTTTACATCTTCAACGCGGCGATCAGGACCAGCCTGCCAGGAATCGCATCCGCCGTCTCGGTGATACTCTTCCTGGTATCGCTGCTGCTGATCGTGCCGTTGTTTGCAGTGCGGCGGCGCGCCAATGAAGAAGAACTTGGGCAGGTCTAGTTGGATGCTTGCGATGCCGGATCGAGTTGATCTGCTGGTGCGACGGACAAAACCGGATCAGGTGCTGAAACACGGCATCCTGGTGCTGGCGAC
Source organism: Hyphomicrobiales bacterium (assembly GCA_031364405.1). Taxonomy (GTDB): domain Bacteria; phylum Pseudomonadota; class Alphaproteobacteria; order Rhizobiales; family Aestuariivirgaceae; genus Aestuariivirga. The sequence goes on along the minus strand of JANLWG010000012.1, from coordinate 6,822 downwards.
GCTCGTTGCGCTGGCGCCTTCGGTCTTCATGATATTGACCTCGCTGAAGAGCCAGGAGGAGTATAAATTCAACAAGGGTGGATTCCCGGAGCATGTGGTCTTCGACCATTTTCACAGCATCCTGTTCGAAAGCGATTTCCTCGGCTGGACGGGTAACAGCATCATACTCGCTCTCGGCGCCGTCGCATTGAGCACCATGGTTTCGTGCTTGGGTGCTTATGCCATCGCGAGAATGCAGTTCAAAGGCAGGGTGCTATTGTTCTCCATCAGCACGTCACTGATGGCCATACCGCCTGTCGTTATGATCGTTCCGTTGTTCGTGCTCTATACTCAGTTGTCGCTGATCAGCACCTATGAGGGCGCAATTATCATCTATGCGGGCTTGATCACACCTTTCTCGGTCTACTTGCTCACCAGCTTCTTTCGCAGCCTCCCGCGGGAGCTGTTCGAGGCGGCGCGCATCGACGGTGCCGGCGACCTGCTTATCCTGCTGAAGATTGTCATTCCGCTCTCCCTGCCGGCCTTGTTGACCCTGGTGGTGGTCAACGCTCTCTATGTTTGGAACGACCTGCTGATCGCCATTATCTTTCTGCAGGACGATTCCAAGCGGACACTCATGGCGGGCATCAGTGTGTTTCAAGGCCGTTACAATGACCAGATACCACTCACCATGGCTGGCATGGTCTTCGCCAGCGCGCCAATGATCATTCTCTACCTCGTCTTTCAAAAGCACTACATCCAAGGCATGATGGCCGGTTCGGTCAAATGACCGGCACGGTCCTGGAAAGCGACACGCTTCGCATTGCCATCAACCCCCGTGTCGGCGGCACCATCACGGCGATAGAACACAAGCTTATCGGCCTGTCGGTTCTGGGATCGACACCCTGGGATCCGCTCGATTCCCCGCTGGAATCATCTGCGGCACCGGATGAGCAAACTTGGCTGACCCGCTATGGCGGCGGGTGGCCGCTGTTGTTTCCGAATGGTGGCGACGCCTGCATGTTTGACGGTAATTTTCACGGTTTCCACGGCGAGGCGTCGATCAGCCCGTGGGAGGTGGAAGTCAGCGCGTCGATGGTCCAGCTCACGCGCCGGTTCACTACGGTGCCGGTTCGCATGCAGCGGGAAATGACCGTTGATGGCGATGTTCTTACGATTCGAGAGATCGTCGAAGCCAAAGGCGAACGGCCAGTATTGGCGATGTGGGGCCATCACCCTACCTTCGGTTCGGATTTACTGGACGGGGATTTCGAAATCCAGTCGGGGGCATGCAACGTCACAGTGGACGAGGGCTATGATCCCGCGGCGAATCCCCTGCGGCCGGGTGCAACCGGACGCTGGCCGATGGTGCCGGGAAAAGCCGGGGCATTCGATCTCCAGCGCCCTTTGTATGGCAAGGCGGATGGGAAGATCGCCGCGCTCGCTTATCTGCATGACTTTGAAAGCCCATGGATCTCGATCCGGCGGCTGGATGATGCGGTAGCGGTGGTGTTGTCGTGGGATGCAAATGTATTCCCCTGCACTTGGCTCTGGTATGAACTCGGCGGCACAGTGGAGGCGCCCTGGTTCGGGCGTGGCCGGCTGATCGGGCTTGAGCCGAACACGACGTGTTCGGCATCCGGCCTCGCCGATGCGGCTCGGCGGGGCAAGCGATTGCTGACCTTGCAGCCGGGTGTCCCGCTGACCGCGACCATCCGGTTGCATGTCTTTAAGCCAACAGGGGCCGTGCGCGGTGTCGACCCGGAAGGACGCGCACACCCGCACACAAGAGCCGTGGAGCTCAGATAGGGCGTCTTAAGCCTGAAGCCGCTGGAACGCTTCACCGTTGGCGTGGAACAAGTGGCACTTGTCCCCGCTGAAGCCGACTGTCACTTCGTCGCCGTGGGCCACCATCATGTCACCGGGCGCGTGTACCGTGATGCCGGCGCCATCGGGCCCATTGAGGTAGATGAACGTATCGCCACCGAGCCGCTCTACGTTATACACTTTGCCGAAGATGCGGGAGTCGCCGTCACCGGCGGGGCTCAGGGTTTCCGGGCGTACGCCCAGCGTCACCGGCGAACCTTGCAGATTCTCTTCCGCCGCCTTCCCCGATGGCCGACAGCGAACCGTCGTCCTGCGGCCTCCGTTCAATTCCACTTCGACGCCGGCGTCCGTTGCCCGGACAATTTTCCCGTCAAGAAAGTTCATCGACGGAGAGCCGATGAAGCCGGCGATAAAGCGGTTTTTGGGATGATGGTAGAGATCAAGCGGACGCCCGACCTGTTCGACGATGCCTTTGTTCAGCACCACAATCTTATCGGCCATGGTCATGGCCTCGACTTGATCATGGGTGACGTAGATCATCGTCGCTTTCAATTCCCGCCGCAGGCCCGTCAGCTCGGCTCGCATCTGCACGCGCAGTTTGGCGTCCAGGTTCGACAACGGCTCGTCGAACAGGAACACTTTGGGTTCGCGCACGATGGCCCTCCCGATCGCGACGCGTTGCCGCTGGCCGCCGGACAGGGCTCTGGGCTTTCGCTCGAGCAGATCGGCTATCTGCAGAATGTCGGCGGCAGCCGCGACCCGCTGGCGGATAACCTCTTTTTCAAATTTTGAGATGCGCAGACCGAAAGACATATTCTCGAAGACTGACATATGGGGATAGAGCGCATAATTCTGGAACACCATGGCAATACCGCGCCTGGCCGGCGGCAATTGATCGACCCGCTTGCCGTCGATGTGAATCGTGCCCGACGCCATCTCTTCGAGGCCAGCGATTAGCCGAAGCAGTGTGGTCTTGCCGCAACCAGACGGGCCGACGATGACGGTGAATTCTTCCTTCTCGATCTCAAGATCGACGTTGCGGATGACTTCGAATTCGCCAAACCGCTTTACGATCGAATTCAGTTCGACATAGCGCATATGACATCCGATCAGCTGGCATTCACCAAGATTTCCCGAGCATTGAACAGCTTCCGCATACAACACTATGGTTCCGGACCAAATGTGTCAACGCGCGCATGCGTAACGATTCAGCGGGACGCATTCGATTGCCAACTGGGCCCGGGTTCGGCAAGATGGCGCGCTATCTCATCCGGACGAATCCGCCAAGCGCGAGTGCATCATGACCATCGAAGCCGTCGACTTATTCTATCTGTCCATGCCCGTCGTTACTGATGCTGGTGATGGCAGCCAGGATGCGTTGGTTGTTCGTGTTGTTGCCGATGGCATTGAAGGCTGGGGCGAATGCGAGGCCTCGCCACTGGTGTCGATCGCAGCCTATGTCACACCCATGTCGCATGGCGCCTGCAAGCCGGTGCGCGACGTCATCTTCGGGCAGAAGATCGACGATGCATCCGATATCATCCGCATGGCGGCGGCTGTTGAACTCGAATGTATGGATCTGCTGCAAGCCGCCCATACATTCTCCGGCATCGAGATGGCACTGTGGGATCTGCTTGGACGAAAGCGTGGCGCGCCGGTGTACGAGTTACTGGGCTACAAGCACGCCCATGCGAAACTGCCCTATGCCTCGCAGCTCTTTGGCGCAACGCCGGCCGAAACACTGGCTGGGTGCCGCGCGGCGCGCGAGCGCGGGTTCCGCGCTGTCAAATGCGGCTGGGGGCCCTTTGGGCGCGGCACGCCGGCCGAGGACCGCGACCAGCTCCAGGCGGCCCGCGAAGGACTTGGCCGCGATGGAACCCTGCTGATCGATGCCGGCCAGATTTTCCGTGAGGATGTCGATCAAGCAGCCGCTCGCATCGCGATGCTCGAAGAGGTTGGCACCACGTGGCTCGAGGAGCCCTTTCTCGGTGGCGCATATGATGCCTATGCGGCGCTGGCCGCGCGTAGCGGCAAGGTACGCCTGGCTGGCGGTGAAGCCTCCCACAATTTCCACATGGCCCGCCAGCTGATCGACTATGGCAAAGTGAGTTATGTGCAGATCGACTGCGGCCGCATCGGCGGCATTGGGGCGGCAAAGCGTGCCGCAGACTATGCCGCGTCCCGCGGCGTGACCTATGTCAACCACACCTTCACCTCGCATCTGGCACTCTGCGCCTCGCTGCAGCCCTATGCGGGGCTCAAAGACCACGTCATCTGCGAATATCCCTTCGCGCCAAAGTCCGTAGCCTGGGACATGACCTCAACCCACCTTGTGCCCAATGCGAATGGTGAGGTGTCACTTCCATCAGCAGCGGGTCTTGGAATCACGATGAACCTCGGTGGCATGGCGGACTACCTCGTCGATGTCGAGATCGCCGTGAAGGGCAAAGTACTGTACCGCACACCGAATTTGTAGCCGCGGCGGCGGGCGGACGTGTTTGGACTATGGATGCCGGAACCTTCCATCTGATTTTGGGCAAATGACGATGTGCATGCCGGCGCTTGAACTTCACGGCATCCTCAGCCGAAACTCGGAAGTCCAAGAGCCGATTCAAGAAGAATGGATTTATGAGCAAGGGTTTGGCGTGGTCAGGCGTTTGAGCATAAGGCGGATCATTGCAAGGCGGAGGAATGCGGCGACTGTTGTGGCGTAGCGTTCAAAGTCGCGGGCGAGACCGCGATAGCGGCTAATCCGCGCGAATGTTCTCTCCACGGCCCATCGTTTCGGTGAGTTGAAAGCCATGATCGAGGGTGACGGCGATGAGGCTCTGAACGCACGCGAATTCATTCGTTCGCCGATTGCCGCTTTATGTCGAGGTGCTCGCAGAGAGTGGCAATTGCCTGACCGTTGTTCGCGTATAGAAGGTCGAGGACCTTCCGGCGGCTGGCAGAGATAAGATTCATCTAAATATTTGAAATAATGGCGCGCCCTGAGAGATTCGAACTCCCGACCCCCAGATTCGTAGTCTGGTGCTCTATCCAGCTGAGCTAAGGGCGCGCGACGGGGCGGGTTCTAATACGCGAGGGGTGTGAACGCAAGCCCTGTCGCGGTTTCAGGCCACGCGGGACGGTGAAATCGCCGGAACCTGGCCGAACATGCTGCGCAACAGGGGATAGACCGCAACGCCCAAGCCTGCAAGCATCACGATGACAGCAGGACGCAAACCATAGGCCAGCATCAGGTTGGCTTGCGCAATGCGCCAGGGATCAACGCCGGTTGCCAGCCCATACCAGGCAAATTCGCTGACCGCGGTGAGAACGCCGCCAACCACCGCGGAGGCCGCCAGCATTGGTGCCGAGAACGGCAGGCGGCGGCGGATTGCCAGCCGGTAAATCATCAGCGTCAGGAACAGGCCAGCCATCAGTGTCGCCTCACTCACATCGATCTTTGACTGTAGGAAGAAATGCACGATGCCGAGCGCTGCGATGGCGTAGACGGCGCGGTGCAGTTGTTTCCAGCGCCTGCCCAGCGTGCGCACCGCCTTGTCGGTCGAGGTGGCGGCAAGAAGGCTAAGCCCCAGCAGGGTGGCAAAGCCGATGGTGAGATAAATGCGCTGCACGATTTCCGAGGCAACGAAAATCAGGTTGAATTTCGAATTGGCGATATAGAGTGTGAAATGCAGCGCTGCGTAGGTGAAAGCGCCGACACCGGCCATGCGCCGCACCAGTGCGAGTTTTGGCCAGTTGAAAATGCGCTGGGCGGGAGTTAGAGCCAATGTCGCCAGCAGGAAGCGCACCGCCCACAGCCCGCAAACCAGCAGAGCCTCCTTTACCGGCAAGGGACCAAGATCACGGGTCCAATAGCGGTAGATCAAGTAGGCTGCAGGCGCCACCAGCCCCGCGAGTGTCAGGGTCTTGAGGGTGGAGAAACGTCCGGTGCGGTCGGTGAACGGTGTCATGGCCACATTATCGCGCATCCCGCCGCCAAAGTCCGCACACAGCTTTTCACCTCTGCGCGACGGAAAAGCCCAGGTTTCGTGAGAAAACGTGATCGCCTGCCCAACAAAGAAAACCCCGGTGTTGCCACCGGGGTTTCCGTGTCTCAGCGCAGTGCCGGGCGTTGGATTTAGAAATCCATGCCGCCCATGCCGCCGCCGCCCATGCCGCCGCCGGGCATGCCGCCACCGGCCGGCTTGTCCTTGGGCTTCTCGGCGATCATCGCTTCGGTGGTGATCAGGATCGAGGCCACCGAGGCCGCGTCCTGGAGCGCCACCCGCACCACCTTGGTCGGATCGATGATGCCGGCCGCCACCATGTCGACATATTCCTCGGTCTGGGCGTCGAAGCCGTAGTTGCCTGATTTCTCCAGCAGCTTGCCGACCACGATCGAGCCTTCGACACCGGCGTTCTCGACGATCTGGCGCAGCGGGGCTTCGAGCGCCTTCGACACGATCTTGATGCCGGCCTGGATGTCGGCATTCTTCGAGGTCAGCGCGTCGACCGCCTTCTTGGCCCTGAGCAGGGCCACACCGCCGCCCGGCACGATGCCTTCTTCAACCGCGGCGCGGGTGGCGTTGAGCGCGTCGTCGACGCGGTCCTTCTTCTCCTTGACTTCCACTTCCGTGGCGCCGCCGACCTTGATCACGGCAACACCGCCAGCCAGCTTGGCCAGACGCTCCTGCAGCTTCTCCTTGTCATAGTCGGACGTGGTCTCTTCCACCTGGGCCTTGATCTGGGCAACGCGCGCCTCGATGTCGGCCTTCTTGCCACCGCCGTTGACGATCGTGGTGTTTTCCTTGTCGATCATCACCTTCTTGGCGCGGCCGAGCATGTTGATCGTGACTTTGTCGAGCTTGATGCCGAGGTCTTCGCTGATCGCCTGGCCGCCGGTCAGGACGGCGATGTCCTGCAGCATGGCCTTGCGTCGATCGCCGAAGCCCGGAGCATTCACCGCCGCGACCTTGAGGCCACCACGCAGCTTGTTGACGACGAGGGTGGCAAGCGCCTCGCCTTCAA
>JANLWG010000382.1:0-6797 GCA_031364405.1 Hyphomicrobiales bacterium | reverse complement strand
CAGATTGAGCGACCCCGCGCACAGCAGCACGGTGATGATGACGAAGCCGATCGAAACTTCATAAGACACCATTTGCGCGGCGGATCGCAGGGCTGACAGGAATGGATACTTCGAGTTCGAAGCCCAGCCGCCCATGATGATTCCATAGACACCGAGCGAGGACAGCGCGAAGAGATAGAGAATGCCAACATTGATGTCGGCGATCACCCAGCCATCGGCCACCGGCACCACCGCCCAGGCAGAGAGTGCGAGAACCGACATCACCAGCGGAGCGATGACGAAAATACCCTTGTTGGCGCCGTCCGGGATGATGAATTCCTTGAACACGAATTTGAACAGATCGGCAAACGACTGGAACAGGCCCCAGGGTCCAACGACGTTGGGACCGCGCCGCATCTGTACCGCCGCCCAGACCTTGCGGTCGACCAGAATGACGTAGGCGACGATGATGAGAATCGCCACGAGCAGGGCAACGCTTTCGATAACGATAAGGGCAAGGGTGAAAAGGGCTTCGGTCATCGACTCACTCCGCCGCCGCCAGATTGCGCGCGTTTTTCAAGGCCGAACATTCGGCCATGGTCCGGGAAGCCCGCGCAATCGGATTAGTGAGATAGAAGTCCTTGACGCCCGAGCGGAACGGCTCGGACGACATATTGCCCCCGGCCCTGGCGAGATCGGCAAGTTCAACCGCATCGGCCGGCATCAGCTGATCGAGGCGGGCCAGCTGCGGGGCCACTTTGTACATGGCGGCGCGCAGTTCATCGAGATTGTTCCACGGCAGCGTGGTGGAGAGCGTGTCCGACAGGGCGCGCAGGATCGCCCAATCTTCCCTGGCCTCGCCCGGCGGAAAGGCGGCGCGCGCCGTCATCTGCGGGCGGCCTTCGGTGTTCACATAGGTCACCGACTTTTCAGTGTAGGCCGCACCCGGCAAGATCACATCGGCGCGGTGGGCACCGGCGTCGCCGTGGGTGCCCTGATAGATCACAAAGGTTGATCCCAACGCGGCCGTGTCGATCTCGTCGGCGCCCAGCAGGAACAAGACGTCGAGTTCGCCATTCCTGGCGGCCGCAAGCATCTCGCCGGTGTTCTTGCCGCCGTCTTTCGCGGGCAGCGCGCAGACGTCAAGCGCACCGACACGGCCTGCCGCATCATGGAGAATATTGAGCCCGTTCCAGCCTTCCTTGATGACACCGATGGCCTGCGCCGCCTTGACGATTGTGGCCAGCACCGCGGCGCCATCAGGCCTCGCCAGCGCGCCCTGCCCGACGATGAACATGGGTTTCTGCGCCGTTGCCGGCGAATGGCCGACGAAGCGGGCCAGCGTCTCGGGGCCGGCACCCAGATAGGTGTAGGGATAAGTCAGGTCGGCCGGCTCGCCGATGACTCCGATGGTGCAGCCGCCCCTGAGATAGCGCTTGCGAATGCGGGCATTGAGGACGGGGGCTTCAAGGCGCGGGTTTGAGCCAATCAGCATGATGGCATCGGCATCTTCAATGGCGGCGATACCGGTGTTGAAAAGATAGCCAGCGCGGCCGCCCGCCTCCCCCAGCGGCGTTCCATCCTGGCGGCAGTCGATGTTCTTGACGTTCAATTGATCCGCCAACTGACGAATTGAGAAGGCTTCCTCGGCACCGACCAGATCACCGAGGATGATGCCGATGCGCTCGGGCTGCGAAGCCTTGATTTTCTGGGCGATGCGCAGGAAGGCTTCCGGCCAGGTGGCGGCGCGCAGCTTGCCGAACTCGCGGATATAGGGCTGGTCAAGGCGCTGGCTGCGCAAGCCATCCCAGACGAAGCGGGTCTTGTCGGAAATCCATTCCTCATTCACGCCGTCATTGGTGCGCGGCAGAATGCGCATCACTTCGCGGCCACGGGCATCGACGCGGATGTTAGAGCCCACCGCATCCATCGCGTCGATGGTCTCGGTCTTGCGCAATTCCCACGGCCTTGCCTTGAATTCATAGGGCGCACTGGTCAACGCACCCACCGGGCAAAGGTCGATGATGTTGCCTTGCAGCTCGGACGAGATTGCCTTGTTGAGATAGGTGGTGATCTCCATATCCTCGCCGCGCCCGGTTGCGCCCATTTCCTCAACGCCGCCAACCTCGGTGGTGAAGCGGACGCAGCGAGTGCACTGGATGCAGCGGGTCATTACGGTCTTGACCAGCGGCCCCAGATATTTCTCCTCGACCGCGCGCTTGTTTTCCGCGTAGCGGTTGCTGGATATGCCATAGGCCATGGCCTGGTCCTGCAGATCGCATTCCCCGCCCTGATCGCAGATCGGGCAATCCAATGGATGGTTGATCAGCAGGAATTCCATCACACCCTCGCGGGCTTTCTTGACCAGGGCCGAGCGCGTATCGATTTCCGGCGGCTCGCCATTAGGGCCAGGGCGCAGATCATTCACCGACATGGCGCACGAGGCCTGCGGCTTGGGCGTGCCCTTCACTTCGACCAGGCACATGCGGCAATTGCCGGCAATCGACAGGCGCTCGTGATAACAAAAGCGCGGCACCTCAGCACCCGCCATTTCGCAGGCCTGCAACAGCGTGGTGCCGTTTTCGATGTCGATCTCCAGGCCGTCGATCTTGAGTTTGGGCATCGCCTACTCCGCAGCGTGGCGCACGGCGCCGTGAATGTCAGAATTGGCTGAATATTGATCGATGCGGTCTTCGATCACATGGCGGAAATGGGCGATCAACCCCTGCACCGGCCAGGCGGCGGCATCGCCGAGGGCGCAGATGGTGTGGCCTTCGATCTGCCTGGTCACATCAAGCAGCATGTCGATCTCGCGCTTCTCGGCACGGCCATCGGCCATGCGCAGCAGCACGCGCCACATCCAGCCCGTACCTTCACGGCACGGCGTGCACTGGCCGCAGGATTCATGCTTGTAGAACTGCGCCAGCCTGGCGATGGCGCGGATCAGATCGGTCGATTTATCCATGACGATAACGGCGGCGGTGCCGAGCCCCGAGCGCAGTTTCGCGAGTGAATCAAAATCCATCGGAGTGTCGATGATCTGACCGGCCGGCACCATGCGCACCGAAGCACCGCCGGGGATGACCGCCAGAAGATTGTCAAAACCCCCGCGCACGCCGCCGGCATGTTTCTCAACCAGCTCGCGGAAGGTGATGCCCATTTCCTCTTCGACATTGCAGGGTTTGTTGACGTGGCCCGAAATGCAAAACAGTTTGGTGCCCACATTATTGGGCCGCCCGAGGCCGGCAAACCATGCGGCGCCACGGCGCATGATGGCGCCGGCAACGGCAATTGATTCGACATTGTTGATGGTGGTGGGGGCGCCATAGAGGCCGACATTGGCCGGGAACGGCGGCTTCATGCGCGGCTGGCCTTTCTTGCCTTCGAGACTTTCGAGCAGTGCGGTTTCCTCGCCGCAGATATAAGCACCTGCACCATGGTGAACGTAGAGATCGAAATCCCAGCCATGGACATTGTTCTTGCCGATCAACCGGGCTTCATAGGCCTGATCGATAGCGGCCTGCAGATGCTCGCGCTCGCGGATGAATTCGCCGCGCACATAAATGTAGCCGACATTGGCGGCCATGGCGGCCCCGGCAATCAGGCAGCCCTCGATCAATAGATGTGGATCGTGACGGAGGATCTCGCGGTCCTTGCAGGTGCCGGGCTCGGATTCATCGGCATTGACCACCAGATAATGCGGGCGCTCGCCCACCACTTTCGGCATGAACGACCATTTGAGCCCGGTGGGAAATCCAGCCCCGCCCCGACCGCGCAACCCCGACGCCTTCATCTCGTTGACCATCCAGTCGCGGCCCTTGTCGATGAACGACTTGGTGCCCGACCAGCAGCCGCGCTTCTTGGCGCCATCAAGGCCCCAGTCATGGAAGCCGTAGAGATTGGTGAAGATGCGGTCCTTGTCAGCGAGCATGGCTCATCCTCACTTCTTCTTCGGCTTTTTGGCCGGAGCGGCCTTCACGGAAATCTTCTTTGCGGGCGGAGACTTCTTCGCGGCAGGTTTCTTTGCAGGTGCCGCCTTTTTTGCAACAGGCTTCTTCGCGGCAGGCTTGCGGGCGGGCTGAATTTTTTGTTCCGGGAGCTTGACCGGCTTGGGTGCCGCGGGGTTGGTGATCGCGACTGCCTTCACTTTGGTTGCAGGCTTCGGTCCGGCGCAGGTGACAGCGCGTTCACCGTTATAGAGTGACTTTTCGGTGAGCGTCGTTGCTCCGCCTTCGGGGGCCGACAGGTGGCGCTTGATTTGCGGGCCGGGCCTCACTGGCCTTCCGGAGGCTAAATCATCGATCAGCTTTTCCAAGCTGGCAGGTGTCAGATCTTCGTAGGTGTCCTTGAAAATCTGCACCATCGGCGCGTTGACGCAAGCGCCGAGGCACTCGACTTCTTCCCACGAGAAATCCCCGTCTTGCGAGAGATGATGCGGATCGTGATGGATCTTGCGCTGGCAGACTTTCTTCAAATCCTCGGCCCCGCGCAACATGCAGGGCGTGGTGCCGCAGACCTGGATATGGGCTTTCTTGCCAACCGGCGAGAGTTGGAACATCGTATAGAACGTCGCCACTTCCAAGACGCGGATGAAGGCCATATCGAGCATGGTGGCGACATACTCAATCGCCGGCTTGGTAATCCAGCCGTCATTCTGCTCCTGGGCCCGCCACAATATCGGAAGCACCGCCGAGGCCTGCTTGCCGGCGGGATAATTGCCGATGGCCTTTTTCGCCCAGGCAAGATTGTCCGCCGTGAAGGCGAAGCTGTCGGGCTGAACCGGATCGAGACGGCGTACGCTCACCTGTCCACCTCACCAAAAACAATATCGAGCGAACCCAGCACCGCCGAGACATCGGCCAGCATGTGGCCGCGGCAGATGTGGTCCATGGCTTGCAAGTGGGCAAAGCCCGGCGCGCGGATCTTGCAGCGGTAGGGTTTGTTGCTGCCGTCGGACACGAGATAGACGCCGAATTCGCCCTTGGGGGCTTCAACGGCGGCGTAGACTTCGCCGGCCGGTACTTTGTAGCCTTCAGTATAGAGTTTGAAATGATGGATCAGCGCTTCCATCGAGCGCTTCATCTCGGAGCGCTTGGGCGGCACCACCTTGCCATCCGCCGAAGAAATCGGTCCTTGTCCTTCGGGGCCCGAGAGTTTCTCGACGCATTGCTTCATGATCTTCAGCGACTGGCGCATCTCTTCCATGCGGATCAGGTAACGGTCATAACAATCGCCATTCTTGCCGATGGGAATATCGAAATCCATTTCGGAATAGCATTCATAGGGCTGGGCCTTGCGCAAATCCCAGGCGGCACCCGAGCCCCGCACCATGACCCCAGAGAAACCCCATTCGAAACATTCCTTCAGCGACACCACGCCAATATCGACGTTGCGTTGCTTGAAGATGCGGTTCTCGGTGAGCAAATTATCGATATCGTCAAGCACTTTGCCATGGGTGGTGCAGAAATGGCCGATGTCGTCGATCAGTTTCTGCGGCAGCTCCTGATGCACGCCGCCAGGGCGTACATAAGCCGCGTGCATGCGCGAACCGGACGCTCGCTCATAGAACACCATCAACTTCTCGCGTTCCTCGAAACCCCACAGCGGTGGCGTCAAGGCGCCCACATCCATCGCCTGGGTGGTGACGTTGAGAAGATGCGAGAGCAGCCGGCCGATTTCGGAATACAGTACACGGATCAATTGGCCGCGCCTGGGCACCGTGATGGCGAGCAGCTTTTCAACCGCCAGCGCAAAGGCGTGCTCCTGGTTCATCGGCGCCACGTAGTCGAGGCGGTCGAAATAGGGCACAGCCTGCAGGTAAGTCTTGTACTCGATCAGCTTCTCGGTGCCACGATGCAGAAGGCCGATGTGCGGATCAACCCGGGTGACGACCTCGCCATCCAGTTCCAGAATAAGACGCAAAACGCCATGAGCCGCCGGATGCTGCGGCCCGAAGTTGATGCTGAAATTGCGGGTGGCGGCTTCAGTCATTGCTCAATTCCTTGCACCTTCTCCCGCGCAAAACGTGGGAGAAGGGCGTGTGGTTGGGACCGGCCTCATTACTTCGCCTTTTCATCGCCGGGCAGCACATACTCAGTGCCTTCCCATGGCGACAGGTAATCGAAACTCCGAAATTCCTGGATGAGCTTCACCGGTTCATAGACTACGCGTTTGGCTTCATCGTCGTAGCGTACTTCCACATGCCCCGACATCGGGAAGTCCTTGCGCAAGGGATGGCCGGAGAAGCCGTAGTCGGTGAGGATGCGGCGCAAATCCGGGTGGCCGGAGAACAACACGCCGAAGAGATCGAAGGTCTCGCGCTCGAACCAGTTGGCGGCGGGGAACACGCCGATCACGCTCGGCACCTGGGTTTCCTCATCGGCCTGAACCTTCACCCGGATGCGCCGGTTCTTGTAGGGCGCCAACAGGTGATAGACCACATCGAAGCGTTTCTCGCGGGCGGGATAATCGGCTCCGCAGATGTCGATGAAACAGACGAAACCGCAGGCCGCGTCATCGCGCAGAAAAGTCAGTACGCTGACGATATCGGCGGCGTTGGCCGCAACCGTCAGCTCGCCAAAGCTTACGACCGTACCCCCAACCGCGGCACCCAGTTTGGCGGCGATAAGTTCGCCCAGCTCTTGCAATGTGTCGGCCATGCTCAACGCTCGATCGTGCCGGTGCGGCGGATTTTTTTCTGCAATTGCAGAATGCCGTAAACCAGCGCCTCGGCGGTGGGAGGACATCCCGGGACATAGATATCGACGGGAACGATGCGGTCGCAACCCCTCACCACCGAATAGGAATAGTGATAATAA
>JANLWG010000368.1:0-1916 GCA_031364405.1 Hyphomicrobiales bacterium | reverse complement strand
AAGAAAGTCCATTTGCCTCATCGGCCAAAGGCCCTCATCCCCCTTCGGGACCTTCTTCCATGCCTCACGGCACGGGAGAAGGGGAGCCGAAGGCCGGATGAGGGCTATCCTCAAGCCCATTGACATTTTATTCCTATTGGTTTATATTCCCATCCATTCCTCCCCGCTTGGGGTCCTGCTCATGACGGTGAGCCTGGATGGGGTGGATGACGGGCCTGCGGGCTGGGGGTAACGTAACTCCAGCTTCCGGGGGCGGACGGTGAAACCCGGGGATACTACGGTCCCCGCGCCGCAAGGCAGTTAGGCGGCCTCTACAGGGCAGGGCCGAAGCGTTCACCGATCCCGCGAAGAAGTCCTGTCTGCCGCGGGCGCTGCAAGGCGTCATCCGCCAGCCCTCAAAAGCTGGCACAATTTACGCCGGGCAGCGTCCGCGCTTTCCCATCCGAACCCTGGCTTGCCAGGGGTTCGGCGGATAAGACCCTTTCCAAGGCCGCGCCGTAACGCGTCCATCCCGGCTGACGCATGCCCATGTTCCTGCTAGGATGGGCGAAAACGAGGATCCCGCCGATGAGCAGCAAACTCCCGACTTACTTCATCTCGCACGGCGGCGGGCCCTGGCCGTGGCTTCCCGACATGCGGAAAATGTTGAAGAAGCTCGAGGTTTCGCTGGCGGACATGCCACGGCAGATCGGCGTTGTACCCAAGGCTATTTTGATGATTTCGGGGCACTGGGAGGGGCCGGATTTTGCCGTCATGGCTTCGGCGGCACCGCCGATGGTTTATGATTACCGGGGGTTTCCGGCTTTCACTTACGAGATCAAGTATGGTGCGCCGGGCGCACCTGAGGTGGCGAAGCGCGTCGCCGAATTGCTGCGCGGGGCGGGGTTGCCCACGCACCTCGATGAGACCCAGGGGTTCGATCACGGCACCTTCGCGCCGATGCAGATCATGTACCCCAACGCCGATGTGCCGTTGCTGCAGGTGTCGCTCAAGGTTGGTTATGATCCACAGGAGCATCTGGCATTGGGCCGGGCGCTGGCGCCACTTCGTGATGAGGGCGTGCTGATTGTCGGCTCCGGGCTCAGCTATCACAATCTCAGGCTTTTGAATGCGGCCGCCGCGGAACCCTCGACGGCCTTCGACCACTGGCTCAACAAGGCGCTGATGAGCGAGCCGCAACGGCGCACGGCGCTGTTGATCGAATGGGAGAAAGCACCATCGGCCCGCATCTGCCATCCGGAAGAGGATCATTTCATTCCGCTGATGGCTGCCGTGGGGGCTGCCGAAAACGACAAGGCCACCCGCGTCTATCACGACATCGGCGTATTCGGCGGGGTTACGGCATCGAGTTATCGTTTCGGCTGAGACACCAGAAAAACCACGGAGGATTTCCATGTCGTTTTTGAAAAAACTGTTCGGTGGCGGTGGTGTTGCAAAGGAAGCGGCTCCTGCCAAAAGTGTAGAACACAAGGGCTTCACCATCACCGCGACGCCGTTCAAGGAAGGTGGGCAGTTTCAAACCTGCGGCGTCATTTCGAAAGAAATTGGCGGTGCGCGCAAGGAACATAAATTCATCCGCGCCGACCGCTTTCAGTCGGCCGACGAGGCGGCGGAATTTTCGCTCGGCAAGGGCCGCCAGATCATCGACGAACAGGGCGGCCGGTTATTTGGCTGAAGCGGCGAGCACGTAGTTGAAGCTGACGCTGATGCGGTGGCCCGCGGCACGGTTGAGCGGAACTTCGTGGCGCAGCCAGCTTTCCCACAAGAGCAGGCTACCGGGCTTGGGAGTTTCGCTGACATGATCGTGGAGTTCACGCGGTGCGGTCTCCTTGCGCGGTGGTGCCGCCATCAACAGGCCGAGGCGCGGGTCTTCGAACACGATGGGGCCAGAGCCTTCGGGAACCGTTACATAATAA
>JANLWG010000367.1:0-2009 GCA_031364405.1 Hyphomicrobiales bacterium | reverse complement strand
CCATGGCGGACCGTTACGGCTCCGCCCGCGTGTTGATGGCAGGCGCCATCCTGTACGCCATAGGCACCGTTGTAATGGCCGTGGCTGAGGCCCCGCTGATGTTCCACTTCGGCGCTGGCATCCTCATCGGCATCGGCGTGGCCATGTCTTCCTTTGGCATTGTCATGGCCGCGCTGGGCCGCATTGTGCCGCCGGAAAAGCGCTCCTGGGCCTTTGGCATCGCAACCGCCTCGGGTTCCCTCGGCCAATTCATATTCGCCCCCCTCGGCGGTGCGTTGATCGCCGCCTATGGCTGGGAACACGCGCTCTTCATCTTGGCCGCCTCCACCCTGCTCATTCTGGTTTTCGCCCTGCCCCTCATGGTGCAGAACAGCTCAAGCACCAAGATGACCGCAGGCGAAGCTGATATCACCATGCGGCAAGCCGTTGGCGGTGCTTTCGGCCATGGTTCGTACCTCTTGCTTGTATCCGGCTTCTTCGTTTGCGGCTTCCAGCTTGCCTTCATCACCGTGCATTTGCCGCCCTACCTGGCCGAACACGGCATCAGCAAGGAATTTGCCGGCATCGCCATGGGCGCTATCGGCCTGTTCAATGTGGTGGGCTCCTACATGTCGGGAATCATCGGCGGCAAATACCAGAAGAAAATCCCCCTGAGCCTGATCTATGTCCTGCGCTCAATCTCCGTTGCCGCCTTCATCCTGCTGCCCATTACGACGACCACCACGCTGATCTTCACCGCCACCATGGGCTTCCTGTGGCTGTCGACCGTGCCGCTTACCATGGGCCTCGTCACCGTCATGTTCGGCACCCGCTACATGGCAACGCTTTATGGCTTCGTTTTCCTCAGCCACCAGGTGGGCTCCTTCTTTGGCGTCTGGCTCGGCGGCAGGCTCTATGACCAGTTCGGCTCCTATGATCCGGTCTGGTGGATGGGCGTTGTCCTCGGACTGTTTGCGGCAATCGTGCATCTTCCGATCAAGGAAATGCGCGCGCCCAAATTCGCCGCGGCCTGAGCCCCGTGCGCTGGCCCGGCCACCGCCTCGCCGTAAGCCTGTTTCTCACGGTGCTTGTCGTGTGGATTGCCGTCATGGCCGTCCTCATGCGCCAAGCTTCTCTACCCCATGATGCCTCAGGTCCCATGCTCGCGGTCTTTGAGCCCGGCACATCGCCCGATGACATCTTCGCAAAGCTCACCATTGCCGGGGCCAGGCCTATTCGTGAAACCGCCTTCGGTTTTATCTGGGTGGTGGCAGGCGATGAGCCCGGTTTGGCGGGACGTCTCGCCGCCCAAGGGGCCATCGGGGCCTACCGCGAGCTCCCTTTAAACCCAACGATCGCTGGTTGTTTTGCCCTTGCCGATGCCAAAATTGCGGAATACACCGGACCATGATTAACGCGTTCGATGCCCTTGCCCAGCTCAGAGCCAATGTCGCTGTGCCTTTCAACCAGGCCCACGCCATGCCGAAGGCCGTCTACACCTCGGAAGACTTTGCCGCCCAGGAAGTGGAGCAGATTTTCAGCAAGGAATGGTTCTGCGTCGGCCGCGCCACGGCGCTTGCCAATCCCGGCGATTACGTGACCCTCGATCTCGCAGGCCAGCCTATCATGGTGATCCGCGACCGGGAAGGCACCCTGCGTGCCCAATCCAATGTCTGCCTCCACCGCATGTCCATTCTTCTCAAAGGTGCAGGAAATGTGAAAGGCATCGTCTGCCCCTATCATGGCTGGAGCTACAACACCGATGGTTCGCTGCGCGCCGCACCGGCGATGAAGCACAATGAGGGCTTCTGCAAGGAGGACTACCGGCTGCCGCAGATCCGTTGCGAGGAATGGCTGGGCTGGGTGATGATAACGTTGAACCCCGATGCCGTTTCACCACGTGAAAAATTCGCCGACGTCGAAGGCCTTATCGCCGACTACCAGATGGAAAACTATGTCGAGAACTTCAACGAGCAGTTCATCTGGAACACCAACTGGAAAGTTCTGGCCGAAAATTTCATGGAGAGTTA
>JANLWG010000361.1:0-19542 GCA_031364405.1 Hyphomicrobiales bacterium | reverse complement strand
GTGTTGCGGTGATCAAGTTCGAGGCCCGCCACATGGCCCTTCTCGATGCGCAAGCTCGCCAGCGCTTCGAGGCCATAGGGTTTCATGCCCAAGGGTTCGGCCGTTTTCAGGATGTGCTCCCACAGGGGAATAGCATGATCGGCCGGGATATGGACCTCGTAGGCCAGCTCACCCGAGAACGAGAGGCGCAGCAAGCGGATGCGCACCCCTTCGTGGAGGATGTCGAGACAACCCATATAGGGCAAGTTTTCATTCGAGACATCGGCTTGCGGGAAGGCAAGCTGCAAGGCCTCGCGTGATTTGGGCCCCGACACCGCCATGCCGCCCCACTCATCGGTGAGCGAACTAACCTGCACGTTCAAATCGGTCCAATGCAGCTGCAACAAATATTCGAGCCACGACATAACCTCGCCCGCCTGGGCGGTGGTTGTCGTCATATAGTAGTGAGTGTCGGCAAGCCGCGTGGTAGTGCCATCGTCAAGCACCACGCCATCATCGTTGAGCATGACGCCATAGCGGGCCCGGCCAACGGGCAGCTTGGCGAAACCGTTGACATAGATGCGGTTCAGAAATTCCGCCGCATCGGGACCCTGAATGTCGATCTTGCCAAGGGTGGAAACATCGGCAAGGCCGACGCCGTGGCGCACCAACTGCATTTCCTTGACATAAGCGGTTTCCGGCGAGGTGCCAGCCCAGGCATAATACCAGGCGCGCAGCCACGGGCCCGCTTCGATAAACGTCGCACCATTGGCTTGATGCCAATCATGCAGCGGCGACAAACGGCGCGGGCGGAAATGATGACCAACGCTGCGCCCGGCAATCGCTCCCATGGTGAGGGCTGAATAGGGTGGACGGAATGTTGTGGTGCCGGCATCGGCAATCGGCATCTGGCGGTGGCCCGCCATCATGGCGAGCGCATTGATGTTGGAGGTCTTGCCTTGGTCGGTGCCCATGCCAAGTGTGGTGTAGCGTTTCAAATGTTCAACCGAGAGATAGCCCTCATCATGGGCACTGCTCACGTCCTTTGCAGTGACGTCGCTCTGGAAATCGACAAAGGCCTTGCCTTTGCCTTCCCTGGGCGGTGACCAGACCGGGAGAATATTGTAGGGGCGGTCGATCGATGACTCAAGCGCCAGCACGGGTCTGGCTTTGCTGAAGCCTGCCAGAGACGCGGCCTTGGCGCCTGCGGCTGATCCTTCTGCAATTGCAGCGGCAAGACCGAAAGTGCCCATCACCGCACCGGCCCCAAAATGCGAAGGTGCAAATCCGCCTGGCACAATGGCGGCAATAGTCTCATCATATCTTGGCTTGATGCCGTTGTGCGAGGTGAGATGCACGGCGGGCGACCAACCGCCCGACATTGCGAGCACATCGCAATCGACCGATGCCTTGTGGGCTCCGGTCAACTTCACGCGGGCGACGATCTTGCCACCTTCGACATCGCCGACGCCGGTGCCGGGGAAGATTGCCATGCCGAGGCTCGCGGCCTTGCCGACAAGATCGGCGGCGATCGTGTTGCGATGATCGGCGACGGTGACGGCGATACCCGCTGCAGCCAAATCGAACGCGGTGCCGTAGGCTGTATCGTTGTTGGTGACGATCACCGCGCGCTTCATGGGCGCCACGGCAAAGCGGTTGAGATAGGTGCGCACGGCCGAGGCCAGCATCACGCCGGGGCGGTCATTGTTGGAGAACACCAGGGGGCGTTCCAGTGCCCCGGCGGCCACGATGATCGTCTTTGCACGGAGGGAAATCAGGATTTGCCGGGCCTGGCCTTTTGCCGGATCGGGCTCCAGATGATCGCGGCGCTCGGCGAGGATTGCCAAATTGCCATCGTAAAGGCCCTGGGCCGTCGTACGGGTTCTCAGTTTCACATTTGGCAGCGACTGAAGTTCGGTGACGATGGCCACGCGCCAGCCTTCATTCGCTTCGTCAGTTTCGGAAAGAAGACTGCCACCGGGAAGCCCATCCTGTTCCGCCAGCACAACACGCGCACCGCCGCGGCCCGCTGTCAAGGCTGCGGCAAGGCCCGCGGGACCCGCACCCACAACCAGCACATCGCAAAACTCATGGCGGGTCTCATAGCGATCGGGATCGCCATCAAATGTGCCCCGGCCCAGACCGGCGGCGCGGCGGATAAAGGGCTCATAGAACATCCACGAGCCTTTGAAGGGGCCCATGAAGGTCTTGTAATAGAAACCCGACTGGAACAGCGGGGCGGCCAGCGAGTTCACTGCCATCAGATCAAAGCCGGGTGACGGCCAGGCATTCTGCGAGCGTGCCGCCAGACCATCGATCATGTCGGTCATGGTGCCGGGGATATTGGGTTCGGTGCGGTTGCCGAGGCCCAATGTAAACAGGCCGTTGGGTTCTTCGATACCGGCTGAGAGGAACCCTCGCGGCCGGTGATATTTGAAACTCCGGGCGATCAGCACCTTGCCGTTGGCCAACAAGGCCGAGGCGAGGGTATCACCGGCGAAGCCCGGCAGCGGCTTGCCATCGAAGCGAGCGGCGACCGGTTTCGCACGATCAATGCGGCCACCGGAAGCCAAGCGCCGGAACGAGGTCATGAGGCCTCACCGATTTCATTGGTTGCGGTGTTGCGGGCAAGTTTGAACCAGCGCCGGCAGCCAAGGACGTGCTGCCAATACTCCGTGTGCGGACCTTTTGGGTTGTCGAATAGGAAATAATAGTCATGCCATGCCTTGAGATCGCCGGTGCCGTGGGCGGGGCGCTGCTTGGTGGCATCGGCGCCATAACGAAATTCGGAGTAATCGCGTTCGCCACAGTGGGGACAGGGAATTCTCATTGTTTGTAAACCCAGTTGCCAATGCCGAATTCGTCCAACTCTCCGCCTTTTTCGAAGCGGTCAAGCGAATAGCAGCGGTTCAGGCCATGTTCGCGGTCGTGGGCTATGGTATGGGCGAAAGTCCAGCCGCTGGCGGGTGTGGCCTTGAAGCCCTGATAGCACCAGCCTCCGTTGAGATAGAGATTTTGTACCGGTGTCCGGCAAATGAATGGGCTGCCATCGGGTGTCATATCCATAATGCCGCCCCAGTGGCGCAACAGGCGCAGCCGCGAGATGAACGGCATGAGAGATACCGCACATTCGGCCACACTCTGGATTTTCGGGAACTGGCCGCGCTGGGTATAGGTGTTGAAACCGTCGATATGGCCGCCGAACACCAGGCCACCCTTGTCGGACTGCGAGAGGTAAAATAGTTCGGCACCCCACGAGATGACATGATCGACCATGGGTTTCACCGGTTCGGTGACGAAAGCCTGGAGAATGTGGCTCTCGACTGGCAGCTTGAGGCCAGCTAGCCGTGCGACATGCGACGTGTGGCCCGCCACCGCGATGCCGACTTTGCCAGCACTGATACGGCCGCGCGAAGTGTCGACGCCCGTGGCCCTGCCATTTTCCATGACAAAGCCCGTCACTTCGCAATTCTCGATGATATCGACGCCCAACTGGCTGGCGCCACGGGCATAACCCCAGGCCACCGCATCATGGCGTACGGTGCCGGCGCGACCCTGCAGAATGCCGCCGCAGATGGGAAAGCGGGCTTCCTTCGAGTAATCGAGATAGGGCAGGAGCTTCATCACCTCGCCGCGGTCGAGGAGCTCCGCATCGATGCCATTGAGCCGCATGATGTTGCCGCGCCGGGCGAAGGTATCCATTTGAACGGGACTGACGGCGAGCACGATCTGACCGCGCTGGGACACCATGCAATTGAAATTGAGATCGTGCGAAAGGCCTTCCCACAGCTTCAGCGAATGCTCAAAGAACTGAGTGTTGCCATCGATCATATAATTGGAGCGAATGATCGTCGTATTGCGGCCCACGTTGCCGGAACCAATGTAATTGCGCTCGATCACCGCGACATTTCTGATGCCGTGGTTCTTCACCAGATAATAGGCGGTAGCCAGCCCGTGACCGCCACCGCCGACGATAACGGCGTCGTAGGTTTTTTTGGGTTCGGGCGAGCCCCACGCCCTTGGCCAGGGAAGATCCGGCTGGAGCGCGTGGCGGGCAAGGGTTAAAGCTGAGTAACGGTTTGACACGGGGAATGTAGCTATCAGAGTTGCGGGCACATCGGCAAGATGCGGAAAATTCACCGGGCTTTGATTGGCCGGCTTGCCCGCCGGCGTGAGTTCACTAAAAGATGGCTGCCATGCAGATCAATGCCGCCCGGAAATCCGTCAAGCTCGACCCATGCGAGCCCTGGTTTTATCAGAACCCCTATCCGGCCTATCACGCGATTCGTGCAGCGGTGCCGGTGTTCAAGTGGGAAGATTATGGCTACTGGTGTTTTGCCCGCCATGAGGATGTGAACGCGCTGCTGCGCGACCGCCGTTTTGGACGGCAGATCTTGCACGTGGCGAGCCGTGAGGAATTGGGCTGGCCGCAAACGCCGGAGCATTTGAAACCCTTCTACGCGTTCGAACAGCATTCTCTTTTGGAACTCGAGCCGCCGGTTCATACGCGGTTGCGCGGACTGGTGACGCGTTCTTTTCTGTCCCGCCAGGTCGAGCGTTTGCGGCCGGCAATCACGAATCTTTCCAATGGCTTGATTGACCATTTCGAGACCAACGGAGATGCTGATCTGTTGACGGAATTTGCAACTCCCATTCCGGTTATGGTGATCTGCGACCTTCTGGGTGTACCCACCGATATGGCGCAACAATTGCTCTTGTGGTCGCATGACATGGTGGCGATGTATCAAGCGCGGCGCGACCGGGCGGTTGAGGACGCGGCGGTCAGGGCGACGGTTGCCTTCAGCGATTTCATGCGCGGTTATATCAAGCAGCGGCGCAAGGACCCGCGCGGGGACCTTCTCTCGGAATTGATCCGCGCCGAAGAACAAGGACAGAAACTCAGCGAAGATGAACTGGTCACCACCGCGATTCTGTTGCTCAATGCGGGTCATGAAGCGACAGTGCATGGCATTGGCAATGGGGTGAAGGCGCTGCTTGAACTTGGGTTCACCGAAAATATTGGTGAAGGTCACGTTGAAGAAATCCTGCGCCACGATGCGCCGCTCCATCTGTTCACCCGCTATGCGCTTGAAGATATCGAATACGCCAGCATCAAATTCAAGAAAGGCGAGGAAGTGGGGCTGTTGCTGGGCGCGGCCAATCGCGATCCCGCCCGCTTTGCCGAGCCCGACCGCTTTGATCCACTACGCGACCCAAATCCGCATGTGAGCTTCGGCGCCGGCATTCATTTTTGTGTGGGCGCACCACTGGCGCGGCTGGAAATGCAGGTGGCAATGCCTATCCTGTTCCAGCGCTTGCCCAAGCTGGCACTGGCCGAAACCCCGCGCTACCGCAATTCCTACCACTTTCATGGGTTGGAGAGTTTGAGGGTGCAATTCTGAAGCGTCGTTTCCGGGCTACTGGCTGACGTTTCCTCCCCTGCCCGGGCCACCTGTTGAGGGTAAAGACACCCTCACGTGAAACTTTCTCAACAGGTTTGTCCATGACCGACGTTCAGCCCGCTTCCACTGGCCGCCGTGCTCGCGGAGGCGCTGATGCCCGCCGTGCCGCGCGCACTTCGATAACCGTGCACCAGTCGGGTTTCATCCGGCGCAAGATCAAGCTTTATGAGCCGTTCTCCGATGAGCAACTGGAGCTGATCGAGCACAACGCCGAGATCGTGCTGCAGGAAATCGGTATTGATTTTCGCGATGATGCCGAAGCCTTGCAAATGTGGAAAGACGCCGGCGCTGATGTGAAAGGCGAGCGGGTGCGCTTTCCCAAAGGACTGGTGCGCGGCCTGATCAAAACGGCACCACGTGAGTTTATCCAGTTTGCCCGCAACCCCGCCAACAATGTGACGGTTGGAGGTAACAACACGATTTTCGCGCCAGTTTATGGACCGCCCTTCGTGCGCGATCTCGACGGCGGGAGGCGCTATGCGACGATTGAGGATTTTTGTAACTTCGTCAAGCTCGCTTACATGTCGCCATCGCTGCATCACTCGGGCGGAACGGTGTGCGAACCCGTCGATATTCCGGTGGCGAAGCGCCATCTCGACATGGTCTACAGTCATATCAAATATTCCGACAAGCCATTCATGGGCTCGGTGACGGCACCAGAACGCGCCGTCGACTCGGTTAACATGGCGAAAATGGTTTTTGGCTCGGACTTCGTTGACAACAACTGTGTGCTGATCAATCTGATCAACGCCAACTCGCCGCTGGTCTTCGATGGCACCATGGTGGGAGCGCTCAAAGTCTATGCGCGGGCAAATCAGGCAACGGTGATCTCGCCATTTATTCTGTCGGGTGCGATGTCGGCCGTAACGGCGGTGGGCACGCTCACACAAATTCTTGCCGAGGCATCGGTGGGCATGGCGTTCGCGCAATTGTGCAGGCCTGGCGCGCCGGTGGTGTTCGGAACCTTCGCGTCGTCAATTTCCATGCAGTCCGGCGCTCCCACATTTGGCACGCCGGAACCAGCGCATGTGCTGTTTGGCGCGGCCCAATTGGCACGGCGTCTGGGCGTTCCGTTCCGTTCGGGCGGCAGCCTGTGCGGTTCCAAACTGCCAGACGCGCAGGCCGCTCACGAAAGTGCCAACACGCTGTGGCCGACACTGCTGGGCGGTGTCAATTTCTGCCTTCATGCGGCGGGCTGGCTTGAGGGTGGCCTGGTTTCATCCTACGAAAAATTTATCATCGACGCTGACCAGCTCACCATGTTCCAGCGCTTTGCCGAGGGTGTGGATTTTTCCGAGAACGGCCAGGCGCTGGATGCCATCCGCGAAGTGGGTCCGGGCTCGCATTTTCTCGGCTGCGCCCACACCCAGGCCAATTTTGAAAACGCCTTCTGGCGCTCGCAGATAACCGACAATAATTCCTATGAACAGTGGCGCGATGACGGCGGCAAGGATGCTAGCCAACGGGCCAATGCCCAATGGAAAAAAATGCTCGCCGACTACGAAGCCCCGGCACTCGATGCGGGCCTCGACGAGCAGCTGCAAGCCTTCATGGCCAAGCGCAAGGAAAGACTGCCGGATGGTGTCAGCTAATAGGTAACAGTCACCACGACCGTGTCGGTGTAGGTCAGCGGGGGCGGAGTGGTTTGGGCGGGTACGCGGCCGTAGCCGGAGTAATTCTGCGCCGTGCCGGTGCCGGTGGCGGAAACCGTGTCGGTTCCCGCCACATTGCCCCATGGCATGGCGTAGCTGCTGTCGCGGTAGATGCCGTAGGTAATTTTCTCGGTCGTTGCGGCGTTGGCCATGAGCCGGGTGGTGGGGCCGGTGCCGCCGGAAGAGCCATTGCCAAGGCCCACCGAGTAGATGGTGCCGGCGGTGCAGGTGACGGAAACCGAATTCACTGCCGTCCGCGCCGAATTCAGGTCCGTGTAGGTACCAAAATCGAGGCCCGTGGTGGCGACGATGCAACTGCTGTTGTTGGTGGTTCGAACCGTGAAGGGAACGCTCTGCACCCGCGGTGACAATGTCGTTCCGCAATTGAAGGACGACGAATAGCCATAGTCGATCTGGGTCTGGTTGCCAGCGAACACCGAAGAAAATGTGCCGGTCGTGACACCCGACTGGCTGTTGTAGAGGCGGCCGTAGATGGTCTGGCTGGCTGAACCCACCCCACTGCCATTAAGGTTCACCGAGATGCTGGGCGGGCGCGGCGCGGCGGCCCACAGATATGATCCCCAGACCTGGCCCACGCCATTGGAGCGGAACATGTTGTAGCTCATGGTGCTGGCGCCTTGCGTCAGATAGCGCGGATCGCCCGAGGAATTGGCGCCGCCCGAGCCCGCGTTGAAATTGGCGCATATGCGGATGGCCTGGCCAGCTGTGCCCGTGCAGCTTGCCGAAAAGGTTCCGCTGGCAGACTGAAAGCCGCCGCTCGACAGGTTGACATTGCCGAAGTTGATGCCGGTGTTGGTGAAGACGCAGGATTGCCCATGGGCGCCCGCAGCCTGCAGCAGTAGGACGCAGGCAAAGGCAAGCAGGCGGGTCAGTGGCATTGCAGGGGGCCGATAGTGGTCTGGGTTTCGCTGTCGGGCTTATAGCTGAAGCTTGCCTGACATTGGTTACCGCCGAGCTTAACGGTCACGGTATTTTCGGGTCCGATGGCGGTCAGATAGACCTGGCCGTCGTAGCCCATGATGAATGGCTCCGCCGTGCCGGCAAGGGAGACCTCGGCGCTTTCGGGAAGATAATTGCCGGTGGCATCGGTCAGGATCACCAGAGCTGCGGCCTCGTCGGCCTTGACGCCGAAATCCACCACCACGCCGCTCATCTCGCGCGGCACCACGATCCTCTCGGATTCGGCAACTGCGGCATTGAGCGGCAGGCCGGTGACATCAATGGCGATCTTGTTGTTCTGGTAAGAGCGCAGTTGCGGCAGGAGCAGCTTGCCGTCGCTGCCGGTCTTGCCGGCAAAGCGGTTCTCATACTCGACAGTCACGTCCTTGGCGCCAGCGTCGATAACGGCAAAGCTGTCATAGATCGGGTTGCTGAAAAAGACCCCGCCGCCCGCCACGACGGCCGAGCCTTCGATGGTCAAATTGCCGCTGAACTTGTCGTCCTGCTGGACGGCATAGCCGCCAACCGTGGCCTTGGTGCCCCGATAGTCGGCGTTGGCCGATGTATAGCGCTGATCGCCCTCGCCATGGGCGACACGCCAGCCATAGGAACCAGGATCGCCGTCATTGGGCCGCGAAGCTTCGGCTACCGCGGTCCAGCCGTCCTTGGTTACAGTTGCTCCCGCCGAGGTCGATATGTTTTCGCCAAATGGCATTGACAGGCCGGCGAAGGCACCATACTCGCCATCGTCGCCGAAATTGGAAAAGCCGCTGACGAAGACGGTGAGATTGCTGGCAAAGCTTTGCGAGTAGCTGCCGCTGAGGATCAGTGCGCGGGTGCCATCGGCCTCAATCTGGTGGATAAAACTAACGCCGACGCCGGATTTCAGCTTGGGGAAATTGTAGTTGAGGGAAATCTGGTCAAGTTCGCGCGGCACAGCCGAAGACAGACGTTCGCTATCCACCGGCTTTTCGGTCACCGCGGCGAGGTCAAAGAAATCGCCGAAGGTCCGGTTGGCCGAGACATTGATGCCGAAATCGCCAAACTGGCCTTCCCAGCCCGCATGCAGGAACAGTCCGGCATCACTGTCGCGCAGGCTCCCGGCCACGGCGGCGCTGAACATGCCAAAGCGGCCTCCGGAAAAAAGGCCGCCCAGCCCCACGTTGGCCAGTTCCGCACTGCCCTCGGCGTGGGCTTCGCCGGTCAGTATGTCGCTGAGGCCGTAGCGCAAATTGGCAATGGCCACCGGGGCATTGTCATAACCGATCGATGTGGTGCCGAAATCGCGCCGCACCACGCCGGCCTCAAAGGAGAAATCATAGAGGTCTGTCTTCAGAAGATCGGGGGAGACGTAGAATTCCTGGTTGTTTTCGATTTCACGGCCGGTCGAATCGGTCAGCACCACGCGGGCCGTGCCGGAACTTGTGTAGACCGGCAGGCTGTCGATGCTGAACGGGCCGGGCTGGATATCGTTCTTGTAGGCCTGCACGTTGCCGATGAAGACCTGCAAGGACGAAGGCACCTCGGCGCTACCTTCGATCTGCGGCAAGGGCATGGTGATGAGATCGGGGCGAAGATCGAAATTGCGCCGGACCTGGGCGCCGCCAATGCGCACCGGCCTGGTCCAGGTGAGGCCGCCGCTGACAATGTCGCCAATCCTGTAGGTGCGCATGGATTGCTGGTCGGAATAGGACCAGGTTGTATCAAGCCTCAGAGCCGTGAAATCCGCGAAGGTTGTGGTGCCAAAAATTCCGGTCTGGCGCAATGTTCCGAATTTCGAAAAGGCCCGGGCATCGAGGGAGAGCGAAGCGCCATCGACAGACCCGAGCCCGTCGGGAAGCTGGTAGTCGGCCGCGGAATAGGCCGTGTAGTTCAGCACCAAGCCATTTCCACTTTCGGCCATGGCGATGTCCTGGCCGGTGTTGGTATCAAGGTTCCTGGCAAGGCG
The DNA here is from genome assembly GCA_031364405.1 of Hyphomicrobiales bacterium. Classification (GTDB taxonomy): domain Bacteria; phylum Pseudomonadota; class Alphaproteobacteria; order Rhizobiales; family Aestuariivirgaceae; genus Aestuariivirga. Next base: position 9,541 of record JANLWG010000361.1, on the reverse strand, counting down.
GGCGGCGTCGGGAAGTTCCAATTCGATGGACTGGGTGGCTTCGTCGTAGATGTAGGACAGGCTGGCAAGTGTGTCGAGGACGATCAAGTCTTCGGGCGCCCCGTCACCGGGCACGGCCACGCCAAGCTCGAGGAGTTCGGAACGCGGCGAAGCGATCCGTCCGTCCGGCATCTGCACGAATGCCGCGATGAGGTTCAGGGGATATCCGTTCACACGGACATCGAGTTGGAGTTGAACAGGCGCGGAGTCAGCCGTTTCCGCTCTTGCCATCGGCAAGACCAGAAGAAAAGCGATCAGTACGGCCAGTCCGGCGCTAGTTCGCCGCCACCACCCTTGCTGTCGCTTCGATTGGCCCATTGTCCCCTTGAGCTATGATCCTGATTGTCCCACCTGCGGTAATTGCCTTGGTGCCACCCTTGATGACCCATTGCTTTGACGATTGCCCGAGCACGTAACCGGCAAGACCCTCGCCGACACTGATGGTCTTTCCGGCCGCATTGACGATTTTCAGGGCTGCCACGCGCACCCGGCGGCCGCCATTGTTTTCCGCCTGAAGCATGAGATGCCCGCCGGACACGGACGCCGTCCATGAAAGATCGGCATCGGTGCCGGGCTTGGAAAAGAATACTGGTATGGAATAGCGCACCGAGAAACCAACTCCGGCTTGACCGGGCTTGGGTCGCATTGGCACTTCATCGACGACCAGCCGGTAGGTTTCTTCGGCCGCTGCCGGAGTCTTGTTCAGGCGCACGATGCGGATGACACTTTTCTTACCGGGTTCGAGCTTGACGGCGGGTGGGCTGGCAACGACCTCGCGTGTCGCCACCAGCTCGTCCTGACCGTTCATCTGCACCCACTTGAATATGCGGATCTGGGCATTGACACTGTCAGTGCCCAGATTGTTCAAGGTGACTTTGGATGCGGCTCCCGGAGCCGGCACTTCGATGTTGACGGGCGTCACCTGCAGCGATGAAGCAGAGGAAGCAGCCGAAGCGGCGGTGATCGCAGTTGCCGCTAAGAGACCAAAAATCCAGGAGCGCATCATGGCTGCTCAATAGTTCACGTAGACGACCTGGTTGTCGGTGTAGATCGCCGGCAACGGCGTGACTTGCGACGGCAAGGCCGCCAGGATGCTGAGCGTGGCGGGGCCGGTGCCGCTGGTTCCAGAGAGAGCGGCACTGTAGGCGACATCTTCGCCGTTGACGTTGGTCATCGCGCTGGCGATGGTCACGACACTGCTCGTCGAGCTGAACGACAGCGCCCAGGGTGTGCCGGCTGAACAGTTCACGTTAACCGAACCGGAGGCCGTTTCGGTGCCGTTGATCACGCCGACGTTGCCAAAATCGACATCGCTGGCGGTGACAAGGCAACTCGTCTGGATGGTAATGCGCGACTGGAAACTGTCGTTGGTCTGGGCGGCAAAGACCGACGAGGCACCGACAAATGCCGCTGTGGCGGCGAGAGGAATGAGATATTTATGCATGACACTTCCCTTCTGTTTTACCTAAGTGGTGGCAACAACAGATGCGTTGAAGGATATTGTCCATCGGATGCCCCATTGCCGTTCCCACCGCATTGCTACCGCACTATGCTTTAAGTTGAGGTAGACAAACGTTATTAAGCCGTGCCTAATAATCCGGCTCGATTTGAATCACGTCAATTGACGACAATCGAACCAAGCAAGTTAACCCACGCTGGTGGCAACGGACGTTTGCCAAAACCATCCATCGAGGTAAACGGCTCATAAAGCATACGGACAAGGCAGGTGGCCGCCCGCACCGGCTTTCCGCAACAAGCCTGTTTCTGGTGGCCTTGCCGTTTGAGGAGATTGCCCATGACCAAATTGCCTATCGTGTTCCGCTCCGCCACCGAATTGGCCCGGCTGCTAAAATCGCGCAAGATTTCGGCGGGTGAATTGCTCGACCTGTGCCTTGATCAATATGCCCGGCACAATGATAGGCTGAACGCCATCGTCGTTACCGATATCGACAGGGCCCGCAAATCCGCCGCCGCCGCTGACCGGCGATTAAGGGCGGGAAAGACCATCGGGATATTCGACGGCGTGCCGATGACAGCCAAGGAATCTTTCGACTGGGCGGGAACGCCGTCCACCTGGGGTGCGCCACGGCTGCGCGATAATATTGCTACGTCCACTGCGGTGGCGCTACAGCGGCTCACCGACGCGGGTGCGGTCATTTACGGCAAGACCAATGTGCCCCTGATGCTGGCCGACTGGCAGAGCTTCAATGATATCTATGGCACCACCAACAACCCGTGGGATGTGACGCGCTCGCCGGGCGGTTCTTCGGGCGGTGCCGCCGTCGCACTGTCGACCGGCATGAGTGCGCTTGAAATCGGCTCAGACATCGGCGCTTCGATCCGCAACCCCGCGCATTATTGCGGCGTCTATGGCCACAAGCCGACATGGGGCGTGGTGCCTTATCGCGGGCATTATCTGCCGGGTGTTGTTCATCCCACCGATATTTCGGTGGCGGGGCCGCTGGCTCGCTCGGCGCGCGATCTTGGCGCCATGATGCGGTTGCTGGCCGGCAGCGACAGCACTGATGCACGCGCCATCACGATCAAATTACCACAGGCCAAGCAGACATCGCTCAAAGGATTCCGCGTCGCCGTGATGCTCAGCGATCCGGTGAGCGAAGTCGACCAGCCGGTACAGGAGATGATCGCCAAGCTGGCGAAATTCCTTGAGCGCAAGGTCAAGACCTTGTCGATGAAGGCGCGGCCGGATTTTTCGACGCGTGAGGCCATGGACGTATTCGTGGCGCTGCTGCGCTCGGCCACCAGCCGCCGCCAAACGGCGGAAGAATTCGCGCTGAACGCAGCGCAAGCCTCGGAACTTGGCGCTGACGGCGACAGCTATTACGCCAAGATGATCCGGGCCTATGTGATGCCGCATCGCAGTTGGCTGATGGTCAACGAGCGCCGCCACCAGATGCGGCTGTTGTGGGAGCGATTTTTCGAGGATTGGGACGTGCTGCTGTGCCCGGCTGCGGCATCAGCAGCGTTCCCGCACGACCATATGGGTGAGCGCCATGAGCGCACCATTGCGGTCAACGGCAAAACAATTCCGACGACGGATCAATTATTCTGGGCGGGTTACTCCGGGTGTTTCCTGCTGCCATCGACAGTGGCGCCGCTGGGGCTTACCCCTCAGGGCCTGCCCTCGGGCGTGCAGATCATCACCCGGCAATACGGCGATCACACATCGATCCGTTTTGCTGAACTGCTTGAACGCGAATATGCAGGGTTCGTGCCGCCACCGGGTTATCGTTGATCATGCATCCACCAGCCGCGCCGGTGTCCGGGTATCTTGCGTCCAGCACCATACGGCGAGCAGAGGTTGTCCGGCGGTCTTGGTGGCGTGAATGACCATGGGTTTGTGCCAGATTGTCGTGCCCGCCGGTCTCGCCACGAAATCGCTGCCGCCCTTCTTCCACTGAACCGGGCCGGTGAGCGGCCAGTAAAGTTCTGGTGCGGGGTGATAGTGGTCACGGTAATGGCGGTTGGGGCCGAGCATCAGCAGGCCAAGCAAAAAATCATCGCCGGTGAAAAAGCCATGGGGGCCGATGATTTCGCACCAGCCGTAATTGTCCTTGAAGCCCTCGCCCAGCACAGCGTCGGTATAACCAGCCGACTGCCGCCAGTGCAGATGGTCCGCGACGGCGGCAATTGCCGCAGCCAGATCAGCATCGAGCAGCATGGTTTCAGCCGTGCACTGGGCAAGATGCCGCAGAACCGGCAGGCGCGTTGGCGGCGGCTCGCGAAAATAGGGTTGAGCGAGCGCCTGCACCGACAATCTGTCGAGCACAATGGCCACACCCTCGCCGCCGCGCCCCTGAAGGCCCCGGGCAATCGCACCGGTCAGCCAACGGGCATTTTCGAAGAGTTCCTGATTCACCACGCGGTTTCTAGCACGGCCAAATTTTCTGCATAGATCAGTCTTGCGGGAGCCTTAATGCTAACGCAAAGCCAAAACGCGGGCCGCCAGCATCAACAGCTCATCGTCATCGGGATAACGAGACGTCGATTTGCGCATGGGATTGTTGGCGGGCGAGGCCATGTGCTCCGCCAGGAGTTCCGGGTGGCCGAGATCGAGCCCATCGCCATCTAGCGAAATCTTGATGCCGGTGGCGCGCACCAGTTTCCCGTAAGCTTTCACTGCATCATCAACCCCCATGGCCGTGGCAACTTTGGCGAAGGCCGCGGGATTTCCCTCGGCCACCCAATCGATGGTCGCCAGCATGGCAAGCCCGGTGGCGCGGCCGTGGGCAATGGGTGCGAGGTCAGCCAGGGCGTGAGAGATGGTATGGGCCAATGCGGTGCCGCAATTGTCGATGCCGATGCCGCCATAGCAAGAGCCAAGCAGCATGGCGCCCCGCGCCGCCATGTTGGCGGGGTTGTTCACCGCCGTTTGGAGATTGGCGGAGATCAGGGCAATGGCGTGATGGCAATAGAGATCATTGCCCGCTGTCGCATGTTTGTTGGTGCAGGCCTCAATGGCGTGAACCAGCGCATCGAGCCCGGTTGCCGCCGTGATATGGGGTGGCACGGCCATTGTCAGTTCAGGATCGAGGATCGCCACATCGGGTTTTAGTTCTTCGCCCCAGGCCCAGACCTTCACTTTCCGGGCATTGCTGAAGACTGAAACACGGGTCACTTCCGAGCCGGTACCCGCCGTGGTTGGAATGGCGATGATGGGCAGGCGGTTGGCGGGCAGCGGGGTTTCGCAGAGCTGATAGGCGGCAGCGTCCTTGTCCGTCACTGCACAGCAGGCCACCAGTTTTGCCGTGTCAAGGGCTGAGCCACCGCCCATACCGATGATCGCTCTGGCCTTCATGTTCCGAGCCATGGCGGCGGCCATGTCGATGTCGGCAGCCTTGGGTTCGCCCGTGAAGCCCTCGTAGACCAACGCCTCATGGCCAGCCTTGGACAGGATTTCGAGCGCCCTGGCGGTGATCCCCAAGGGACCGAGGGCCGGATCGGCGACGAGAAGAACGGCTGCGTTTTTGCCAGCGAGTACTGTGGTCTTGGGACCAAGGTCGGCAATACGCCCCACACCAAAGATGACTTCGGGAATGCGGCTCAGAACAAAAGATTGCATGGGGAGCTTCCGGATCAGATGACTTCAATTCGCATAGGTTCCGCGTAAATCGCGGTCAAGTGTCAGGTTATTCACCTATGATATCCCCGGCCCGGTAATCTCCTTCAGGAGCTTCCGGTAGATTGCCTCGCCATAGGCGGCATAGTCATTGGCGGGAATGACGAAGTGGCCTTCGCCGCCCACTACCTGATTTTCAAAATAAATGTCGAGCGTGGGCCATTCATTGAGGATGGCAAGCGCGTTGATCGTGGTGCCGGCCGCTACGATGCGGTCGCGGGCGGCATTGACCGGGGGACCAATGTTGTTGCGACCGTCGGAAGAAATGTCGATGACCCTGCGTTCAGCACTTGGGGCAATGCTGAACAGGGCCTGGGAAAATACCAGCGCTGTTGAAATCGACGTGCCACCTTCCGCCAGCCGGCGCGGCATCCTGGCGAGAATGTTACCAACCTCGTTGGCATCGGCGTCACCGGCAATTATGGTCCACGGAAGAACGACATTCTGGTTGATCTGATCGGACCATTGCACTGCCGAGATAGCGATGCGCTGGCGGTTTCCGGCCTTGATCGCCCGCTTGATTCCGGGCCGCAAGAGGGCGCGGCCCAGCCCTTCCATCTGCAGTTGGAACTCGTTGGCATCGACACTGAAGGAACAGTCGATGGCGAACACAAGTGCAAGATCTACATCGAAATCCTGGGCCTCACCAACGGATTTTGGCAACGCCAACACGAATAACAGCGCCAAGCCCGAGCCGCGGCATGAGAACCATTTCCTCTCACGCCGCTTGCTCATGCTCAGGCCTCTTCAGTGTTGGGTGAACTCGAGGTAATCAAGGGCACGGCAATCGGCGGCTCTCCAGCCGACGCTCACGGCGGTGCCTTCGCTCAAATGTTCATTGCCCGCCTTGTTCGGCAGCTTGACGATAAAATCCCGGTGGCCAGCCACGTTGAGGCGCGCCCTGATATGATCTCCGAGATAAATCAGTTCCTCAATTGATCCCTTCAAGGTCACATCGGACGAAGCCTTGGCAGGATTGATCGCGATGCGCTCCGGGCGAATTGACAGCAGCGTGCGGTCGCCTTTCGTGGTGACGTTCACCGCCAGCGCCTTGACCACGTCGCCGGAGTCGAGTTTGACGGTTGCCACTTTGTTTTTATCAATCCCGGCGATTGTACCTTTAAGTTTGTTGTTCTCGCCGATGAACTGGGCCACGAAGGAATTCTGCGGGCGCTCGTAAAGTTCATCGGGGGTCGACAATTGCTGCACCACGCCATCATTGAATACGGCGATACGGTTCGACAAGGTGAGCGCCTCTGATTGATCATGGGTCACATAGACCACGGTGACGCCGAGGCGCTCATGGATGTGTTTGATCTCGTATTGCATCTGCTCGCGCAACTGCTTGTCGAGAGCGCCAAGGGGCTCGTCCATCAGCACCAGATCGGGCTCGAACACCAGGGCGCGGGCCACCGCGATGCGCTGCTGCTGGCCGCCCGATAGCTGGCCCGGACGGCGGCTACCCATCTGCGGCAGTTCCACCAGCTTGAGAATCTTCTTCACCCGTTCCTCAACCTCGGCTTTGCCGATGTTACGGACCTGCAGCGGGAAAGCCAGGTTCTCGTTGATCGTCATATGGGGAAACAGCGCATAATTCTGGAACACCATGCCGATGCCGCGCTTATGCGGCGGGGTGTTGTTGATGGGCTGGCCTTTCAGAAAAATTTCACCATGGGTGGCAGGCTCAAAACCCGCCAGCATCATCAGCGTCGTCGTCTTGCCCGAACCCGAGGGCCCCAGCATGGTGAGGAATTCGCCCTTGGGAATATCAAGGTTCAGGTCTTTGACGACGAGGGTTTCGCCGTCATAGCTTTTCTGCACTTTGGCGAAACGAACGATGATGCCGCCCGCCGGAACTTGCTTCGACATTCCTGATACGCCTTTTGAATCTGGACGGCTGTCTCGACCCTGCATCTTATGGTGCAACCGAGCAGGAGGGCAAGCGCCTTGTCAGCGTTTTTTCCGGGCGGGCTGCTTGGCCTTGACGATCAAATGCCCGGGACCATAGGGGAAGGCTGTGATGTTCTTGTTGGCCTTTTCGGTGATCACCAGAATATCGTGCTCGCGGTAGCCGCCCGCACCTTTCTGGCCCTCGGGCACCATGATCATCGGCTCCATCGACACCACCATGCCGGGTTGCAGCACGGTGTCGCAATCCTCGCGCAGTTCCAGCCCGCCTTCGCGGCCATAATAATGGCACAGTACACCGAAGGAATGGCCATAACCGAAGGTGCGGTATTTCAGCAGATCATGCCCGGCATAAATAGCGTTGAGGGTTTTGGCGATATCGGAACATTTGGCACCGGGCACCAGCAGTTTCTTGCCCTCATCATGGACGTGACAATTCACTTCCCACAGGCGGATGTGTTCTTTGGACGCCGTCCCGGCGAACAGCGTGCGTTCCAGTGCCACGTAATAACCCGCAACCATCGGAAAGCAGTTGAGGCTGAGGATATCGCCGCGCCTGATCTTGCGGCTGGTTACGGGATTGTGGGCGCCATCGGTGTTTACACCCGACTGGAACCAGGTCCATGTATCCATCAGTTCGGCATTGGGCCAAACCCGGGCGATCTCGCGCACCATGGTCTGGGTCGAATGCAGTGCCACCTCATGCTCGGGCACGCCGTGGGCGATTGCCTCAACCACCGCTGCTCCGCCCATATCGGCAATGCGGGCCATCTTGGTGATGTGCCTGATCTCCTCGGTTGACTTGATCATGCGCATGCGCATCGAGGGGGCCGCCACGTCGACGAATTCGACACCGGGCATGGCATCCTGCAAGGCTTTGCGGAAATCGATGCTGACATGATCGAACTCGATGCCGATGCGCTTGGCGCCCTTGCTCAAGCCATTCACCGCATGGAAATAATTGTCCTTCGACCAGTCGGTATATGTGACGTTGCCGCCGAAGGTGCGCCGGGCGGGCTGGCCGCCGTCAATGGCCGCAGATACCGATGTGGCTTGCTTTTGGGTGATGACGAGGCCGTATCTGCGGCCGAAGCAGCAGTACATAAAATCCGCGAGGTAACAGATGTTGTGATAGGAGGTGAACAGGCAGGCATCGACGTTGCTCCTGGCCATCCAGCCCCGGATACTGTCCTGGCGGCGCTGCATTTCGGGGCCAGAAAACGTCGGCTTCGGCTTCTTGCCATTGTTGCGATAGTCAACGAGGCTGGGTCGTTCGAGGGCAGGCATGATTTGCATTCTCCGCGCCGAATTTGTACCAGTCTGTTTCGCGAACCACCCCCCTTGTGTCAAAGGATGATCACTCACATAATCCATGATATAAATTCATAGGTTTGATGATGGTCCGCCTGCCGCCGCTGAACGCGCTCAAGTGCTTCGAAGCCGCCGCCCGCTCTGGCAGCTTCTCGAAGGCGGCGGGAGAGTTGCACGTTACCCAGTCGGCGGTAAGCCACCAGATTCGCCAGCTTGAACGGTGGTTCGGCATGAGTCTGTTCGATCGTCAAGGGCGCCAGACGATGCCGATACCGAAGGGCGCGGAGCTGGCGCGGGCACTGGCTGAAGCATTCGACATCATGGCTAAAGCCTGCAAGCGCCTGTCGCAGAGCGATGCGGGGCCCGCCCTGACGATTGGTGTTCTGCCTTCCATTGCGACGATTTGGCTCATACCCCGGCTATCGCGGTTCTTTCGCGATCACCCGGAAATTTCGGTCAAGGTGGTCTATGCCTTCCATGGTCAGCGCTTTAATTTCGATGACGTCGACATCACCATACTTTGGGGCCGAGGCGAATGGGCCGAAGGCCGCCTGACGCCCTTTCTGGAAGGCGCCACCATTCCGGTCTGCAATGCTGCATTCCTCGAAAAGGAAGGTTCGTTGGCGCAGCCCCAGTGTTTCGTTGGCAAACCCTTGCTGCACGATACCGACCGCGACGGCTGGCAGGCGTGGATGCGGGCGGCGGGCTTGAAGCATGCAGAACCCGCAGCGGGTCCAATCTTTGAGGATTTCAATCTGCTGCGGGCTGCGGCCCTTGCCGGTCAAGGCATGGCGTTGTGCCCGAAATCGCTGGTCGGCGATGATCTGGCCTCGGGCCGTTTGGTCCAACTTTCGGATATCACCATCAACAATGACCACGCCTATTACCTGATCGAGCCCTCCGATGATCAGCACCGCCACGCTGCCGCCATTGCCAAATTCAAGGACTGGCTGTCGGCGGAAACTGGCACGGAGTAGTGATTCATTTTGAATTTCCGATATTGACCCGGAACGGTCATCGATTGCCCTCCAGATGGATAGTTGAGGTCGGTATTCCGTGAAGTATCATGTCCAATTGTGCAAATCTTCGAACGTCGAGGTCGGTCATCCGATAGATTTCGCGCAAGGGTGTTTCATGAGAAGA
>JANLWG010000360.1:0-2238 GCA_031364405.1 Hyphomicrobiales bacterium | reverse complement strand
GGAAAGTTAGCGCCTTTGTGGGTGTCGGTCAGATAACTATTATGTCTGCCGTGTTTTTTCTGCCACTTTACACGATGCTCTTTGACCACCACGAAGCCACCACACAAAATTGGTTCACTCAAATTCTTTATCAAGGTGGTTTGGGCGGGTTCTTGGGTTGGGCGGCGTATGCCATGACTGTCAATCTCACAGGGCCATCGCGAGCAAGCCTTCTGCCCGCCTTTGTTCCTTCCACAGCAATCTTACTCGCTATACCTTTAATGGGCACTTTGCCAACCCAGCCAGAAGTGATTGGCGTCTTGATTTCGACTATCGGTTTGTTGACTGCAATCAATTTCCGTTGGTGGTCTCGAAGCAGCATTTCATGAGCCCAGCCCAAATGGATGTCATCTCCTGGCCCCAAGCTGCCTACTTCGCAGTTTCGAAACTCTTCTGCAATCTCGGGGGTAAGCCGACGTGGCGCGGACATTGAGTAAATGGCGCGGTTGACCGAGGTTGTGTAAAAACGAAAGTTTGGGCGATGCTGCAAATCGCTTGATTGGTTGGGCAACGATTTTTTTGGTGCCTTGGTCGGCCGGCACGCGAATTGATCATGGCGATCAAGCGCTGATGGCCTTCATAAGGGGCAGGACACCGAACATCTGGATCATTCGCTTGATATTATAGGCGAGTATGTGAAGGCTCATCTCGGTTTTGACTTTCTTGAGTGTCGTTGTAAGAAAATGGGTTGCCCCCATCCACGCCTTGAGGGTACCGAATGGATGTTCGACGGTCCGCCTGCGGATCGCCATGGCATCGGGCATGTGGTCGAGCCGTTTTTGCATTGTGTCGAGTACGGCTTCATGATCCCAACGACGGACGCGCCGCAACTTCTCCAGCGTGCAACGGGATTTGAGCGTGCATGTGAAGCAGGCGGTCAGATTGCGATAGAAATTGACGTCGCCGTCACGATCTGATCGGTGCGCACCCTTGGTGAGCTTCTGTCCGGCGGGGCAGACATAGTGATCATGCTCAGCGTTGTAGAAAAAGTCTTGCTTGGAATATAGCCCACGCTTGGTGCCGCTTGATGTGAGCGGCTTGGGAACGAGCGGGACTATGCCAGCCTCATCGCATTCCAGAATTTGTTCTCCGTTGTAATAGCCACGGTCGGCAATGGCAGAGAGCGTGTTACTCCTCATGGCATCTTTGGCTTTACTGGCCATCGGCTTGAGCAAGGTGCGATCATACCCAAGGGTGCTGACCTCATGGGCCACAATCAAGTGATGCTCAGTATCAACAGCAATTTGCACATTATAGCCAACCATACCTGTGCCACGCCCACTTGTCGCCATGGAACGGGCATCAGGATCGGTGATGGACACCTGCTGATCGGGGGCAGTCTTAACCCGCTTGGCCATCGCCTTCAAATCCTGAATTTGGCGATGCAGTCCGGCGATCTTGTCTTTGAGGCGTGTGACCTTGGCTTCGGGGATGTCGCTCTCCTCGCGATCAGCCCGGTCTAGAGCAGCAAGGTAGCGAATGATGCTGGCATTGACTTGTTCAATCCGCGCCTCGACTTTGTGCACTGTGAAGTTCTTATCCCGATTGTTCACGGCCTTGAACTTGCTGCCATCAATGGCGACCACGGCAGCGCTGAACAGGCCAAGTTTGCGGCACAGCAGCACGAACTGGCTGCATACTGCACCGATCGCAGGACCATTATCACGGCGGAAATTGGCAATCGTCTTGAAGTCTGGTGTCAACCGTCGCGTCAACCACATCAGCTCGATATTGCGTCCCGCTTCACGCTCCAGCCGACGGCTCGATTGAATGCGGTTCAGATAACCGTAGAGATAAATCTTCAGCATCGTTGAAGGGTGGTAGGCGGGGCGGCCCGTGACCGCCGGGGTCATCCCAACAAACCCAAGCTCGCTCAGATCAAGCGCATCAATGAATGCCTCGATCACCCGAACCGGGTTATCCTCACCGACATAATCATCCAGAGATTCCGGCAACAATAGTGACTGACTGCGGTCTTCGCCTTCAACAAAACGTCCCATGATTCATCCCCAAATCACAGAAACACCCTATCACATTTGCATGTTTTTACACAGCCTGGACCCGGAACGGTCATCGATTGCCCTCCAGATGGATAGTTGAGGTCGGTATTCCGTGAAGTATCATGTCCAATTGTGCAAATCTTCGAACGTCGAGGTCGGTCATCCGATAGATTTCGCGCAAGGGTGTTTCATGAGAAGA
>JANLWG010000341.1:0-5430 GCA_031364405.1 Hyphomicrobiales bacterium | reverse complement strand
TTTGCCGGCGACACCGCCGCCTCAGCGGTGCTTGCCAACGGCCAGCGGGTGTTCGGGCGCAGCTTCAAGTATCACCGGCCGCGCGGAGTGGTTGGTCTTGGTTCCGAGGAAATGAACGCGCTGCTGGGTGTGGGCGATGGTGCGCGCCACGAGCCCAATCTCAGGGCGACCCAGGTCGAACTGTTCGATGGCCTTGCCGCCATCAGCCAGAACCGCTGGCCCTCGCTCAATTTCGATGTGAGCGCCATCAACAGCAAGTTTTCCCGGCTCATCCCCAGCGGCTTCTACTACAAGACCTTCATGTGGCCGAAGCGTTTCTGGAAGCATGTCTACGAGCCCTTCATCCGCCGCGCGGCGGGCCTGGGCAAGGCGCCCGAGGGGCGCGATCCCGACAGCTACGAGCAAATCCACATCCACTGCGATGTGCTGGTGATTGGTGCTGGCGTTGCTGGCCTGGCAGCTGCCGAGGCGGCCGCTGCCACCGGCAAGAAAGTCATCATCGCCGATGAGAACCCGAGGTTTGGCGGGCTTGCCGACATCGCCAGCGGCACGATCGATGGCAAGACCCAGACCGAGTGGGCGGCGGAGAAGGCTGCGGCATTGGCCGGTGCCGAAAACGTCCATGTGCTCACCCGCACCACCGCCGTTGGCCACTGGCACCACAATCACCTGATGCTGTTCGAGCGGGTTGCCGATCATGATCCGGCCTTGTTGGCCGCCGGAGTGCCGCGTCACCGCCTTTGGAAAGTACGCACACGCCATGTGATCCTGGCCACGGGCGCAATCGAGCGGCCTATCGCATTCGCCAACAATGACCGCCCCGGCATCATGCTGGCGTCCGCCGCCCGCGCCATGGCCGAGCGCTACGGTGTGGCGCCCGGTGCCCAGGGTATCGTCTTCACCAACAATGACGATGCTTATCTGACTGCCCTTCTCTTCAAGAAGGCCGGGATCGGTATTCGCGTGGTTGATTCACGCGGGCGTGCCGAGGGCGCACTGGCCGCCCAGGCGCGGGATGCCGGTATCGAAGTGGTAACCAGTTCGGTTATTTCCGCCGTGCACGCCAGCATGGGCGGCCTCGCGGTCACTGGCGTCAAGGTCGCGGCCTATCGTAAAGGTCAGGGCCGCGTCATCACCGAAAGAAAAGTCGAATGTGATTTCGTCGCGATGTCGGGCGGCTGGAATCCGGCGCTGCATCTGTGGTGCCACAACGGCGGCAAGATCAAGTTTGATGACAGCCTGCAGAGTTTCCGCCCGGACGTTCACCACGATCCGATGACGGCCGTCGGCTCCGCCAATGGAACTTTCGGGCTTGGTGACACACTGGCCGAAGCCTACGCCGCCGGCGAAAAAGCGGCTGGCGCCAAGGCCTCGAAGCGCGCCGCGCCAAAGGCCGCGCAGGCCGGGCAAAAGCCCATGGAGCCTCTGTGGTTTGCGCCAGCGACGGGCAAATACAATGAAGGCAACAAACATTTTATCGACTACCAGAACGATGTAACGGTGGCCGATCTCGAATTGGCCCAGCGCGAGGGCTACGAGTCGGTCGAGCACACCAAGCGTTATACGACATTCGGCATGGCAACCGATCAGGGCAAGACATCGAACCTCAACGGTCTCGGCGTGCTCTCGGAAGCCACAGGCAAGACCATTCCCGAAATCGGCGTCACCACTTTCCGTCCGCCCTACACGCCATTCTCCTTCGGTTCAATCGCCGGCGTACTTACCAGCAAACTGTTCCTGCCGGTCCGCCGCACGCCGATCTACCGATGGCATGCGGATAGAGGCGCCACATTCGAGCCGGTAGGTCAGTGGCGCCGCGCCTATACCTATACCCGCGCTGATGAGGACAAGAATGGTTCGATCAACCGCGAAATCCTCTGTGTACGAAACAAAGTGGGGCTGCTCGATGCTTCGACACTTGGCAAGATCGAGATCAAGGGCCCCCATGCCGCGGAATTTCTCGACCGCATGTACACCAATATGTTTTCAACCCTCAAAGTGGGCCGCTGCCGCTATGGCTTGATGATGACCGAATTGGGGTTTCTCACCGATGACGGCGTTACCGTCAGGCTGGCCGATGATCATTTCCTCATGCACACCACGTCGGGCGGCGCTGACCGTATTGCTGCCTGGCTCGAAGAGTGGCTGCAAACCGAGTGGACCCACTACAAGGTGTTTGTCACGCCAGTCACCGAGCAATGGGCACAGTTTGCCATTGCCGGCCCCAAGGCGCGCGAGGTGTTGGCCAAGCTTGAGCCCGATATCGATATCTCGGGCGAGACCCTGCCCCACATGTCATTCAGGGAAGGCAAGCTCGGAACCTATCCGGTGCGAATCTTCCGCATCAGTTTCTCCGGCGAACTTTCCTACGAGGTGGCCACGCCTTCCAACTTGGGCCAGGGTCTGTGGAATGAAATTGTGGCGGCCGGTCAAGAGTTTGGTCTTGAGCCCTATGGTACTGAAGCCCTGCACGTATTGCGCGCCGAAAAGGGTTATATCGTCGTCGGCGATGAAACCGATGGCACGACCACCCCCATTGATGTGGGACTCGAAGGCCTGGTCTCCAAGAAGAAAGCCGACTTCATCGGCAAGCGCTCGCTTGAGCAGCCCTATCTCAAGGGGCCTGATCGCAAGCAGTTGGTGGGCCTATTGACTGAAGATCCCAACGAAGTTCTCCCCGATGGCGCCTATGCGGTGAAAGAGGTCAAGGACAAGCCGCCGATGGAGACGATCGGCCAGGTGACGTCGACTTATCATTCGCCAACGCTTGCCCGTTCGATCGCCATGGCGCTCATTCAGAATGGCCGCGCCCGCATGGGCGAGACATTGTCATTCCCGCTCGATGGCAAAGTCGTCCGTGCAAAGATTGTCGATCCGGTGTTCTACGACAAGGAAGGAACCAGGCAGAATGTCTGAGCTTCACACTCAATCCGCACTCGCCCATGTGAGCGCGCCACAGGGTCTGGCGGTCAGCATCCGTGAAATCACCGATCGCGGCATGATCGATTTGCGTGGCAGCGCATCCGACCGCAAATTCATGGCGGCGGTGAAATCAGCGCTCGGCATCGATCTGCCGAAAACTCCGCGCACCAGTAATTCCTGGGGCGGCATCAAGGCGCTGTGGCTCTCCACCGACCAATGGCTGATCCTGTGCCAGCACAGCAAAGCCATTGAATTGCTTGGGCTCTTGCGTGCAGCCCTTGGCAGCATTCATTCGCTCGCCGTCGATGTTTCCGATATGCGCGCCGTCATCCGGGTTGAAGGCGAAGGCACGCGCGAGGTCTTGCTCAAGGGCTGCTCGCTCGATCTTCTCGGTGCTGACTATGGCCAGGGCACCGTGCGCCGCATGCGCTACGCCGAAATCGCCGCGTTGCTGCATGTGGTCGAGAACGATATATTCGACATCTATGTGTTCCGCTCCTATGCCGGCTACACATGGGAGTTCCTGCTCGCCACCGCGAGGGAGCCAGCGAAGGTCAAGCTGTTCGGAAAACAGGCGGCACCGGTTTAAAGGGCAACCTCCACATCGGTCAGGTTGAAGTCGCTGCCCTTGAAGAGCAGCGGCATCACTTCCGTCTTGGCGACAGCATAAGATATGCAGTCACCGAAATTCAACCCGGCGGGGTGACGGCCCTTGCCATATCTGATAAAGGCTTCAACGGCCACCCGAGCCGCGGCCGGCGAGAACGGGAGCACTTCGATGCCCGCCCGCGATAGGAACTGTTCGATTCCTGCACTGGCCACCTCGCCCTTGCGGCCAATAATCACCATGGACATCTCCAGCAAGGTTGGTGCGGCCATCAGTTTACGGCTGGCCCGTTCGAGCGCTCTGGAATAGGCCAGCGCGTCCGGCTCACGCCGCAGAATGGCCACCAAGGCAGAGGTGTCGACGATCATAGCGTCGGTGCGCCGATCTCGTCATAACCGAGAATCTCGTCGTCGGTCATGTCGTTGATATCCGGCAAAGCAGCCACCTGGCGGCCGATTTCCATCAGTTCCTCAGCCAGGCCCGCCCGTCTTGCCGGAAGTGCGACAATTTTCGCCCGCTCCAGTTCGCGTTTCAGGCTGTCGCGCACCGCTTCGGTGATCGGTTTGCCGGAAATCCGCGCCAGTTCCCGGGCGAGTTCTTCCACTTCGCGGTTTTTGATGCTGAGCGCCATCTACCTACTACCTAATTGTCTACCTGCTACCTAATATAGGGCAGATTTAACAATCAGGCAAGCTTCGGCCCCACCCAGTCGAACAGCTTGTCGAAGCCGCCGAAAGGATAAAGATGGGGGTTTGAAATGCCCAGTTCCGGCCGGTTGAAATGCAGGTCGGCCAGGCCTTTGATAAAATCGTCTGGGGTGTTCACCGTCAGCAGTTTGGTGATGTTCATTGCCTGCTTGCGGATGAAGCGGGCGGAGTTGCCGACGCCACACATGGCGGCATATTTCACCAGCGTCTTGAGGGTGGCTGGGCCGGGCACGCCCACACCGATCGGCAGATCGATGCCTTCCGCCCGCAGAAGCTTGGCCCACTTGGCCACCGGGCCCGCCTCGAACAGGAACTGGGTGGCGATGAAGCCATCGAGGTTGGCCGATTTCAACCAGGCCTGCTTCTGCTTCAGCGCCTTCAGCAACATGGCCTCGCCATGGATCTTGGTGATGTCGGAATTGCCTTCGGGATGCCCGGCAAAGCCGATACGCTTCAGGCCATTGGCCTCGAACACCCCGGTTTCGAGGATCTGGATGGCTGCGTCATAGTGGCCGACGGGCTGGGGGGCGCCACCGCCGAGCACCAGCATTTCGGTGACGCCCGCTTCCTGGGCCAGCGCACCTATGCGTGACTTCAGGTCTTCGAGGTCGCGCACGAAGCGCGCCGGAATATGGGGAATGGCAATAAACCCGGCCCCCCGCAATTGCTTTGCCGCATGAAGCTGGCCCGCCACGTCGGCTGGATCGATCAGGGCGATGAACACTTTGGTTCCCGGCAGCAGTTTCTCGCGCAGTAGCGGCAGCTTGTCGATCTGCCGGGCCGTGATCTCGATGGTAAGACGCTTGAGGAAGGCGGACGCAGGATCAAGCGGCATGGCGGCAGCGGCTCTGGTTGGCACGAAGGGTGCGTTCACGGGGTGTCAGGCTCTGTTGACTTATCGTTCGCAACTTGCCTTTTCGGAAAACCCCCCGCCCGGATATTTGCGACAACGGCATTGCGAATACGACAGCCCGGGGCCGGTATCTGTCGTTTTCAACCTGCGACATGGCGCGGATAGACAACGTTTCAAATCTGCGCCAAATGTAGTGGAATAGGAGTCAGTCCTCATGTTCGGCGATAAACCCAAACAGCTGCCCCAGCATTTTGCCCTCATCATGGTGCCGGAATTCACCATGATGCCGGTTACCTCGGCCATTGAGCCCCTGCGCCTGGCCAATCGGCTGTCGGAGAAGG
>JANLWG010000322.1:0-10291 GCA_031364405.1 Hyphomicrobiales bacterium | reverse complement strand
CGTGCCGTGCAAATTGTCGGTTAATGTCAATGCCATCGCTTACCTTCGTAACCGGCGCGATCTGCCGTGGCCATCGCTCGAAGGGCTGGGGCGGGTTGCACTTGAGGCGGGGGCAGCGGGGCTCACTGTCCATCCGCGACCGGATGAACGCCACATCAGACGGGCGGATGTGCCGGTTTTGCGCGCATTGATCGTCAGGGATTTTCCGGGCCGCGAATTTAATATCGAGGGCTATCCCGACGAGGATTTTTTGAAACTGGTGGAGGCAAACCGCCCCGATCAGGTGACGCTGGTTCCCGATGATCCAGCCCAGGGCACTTCCGATCATGGTTGGGATATTGGCGCGAACGCTAGACAGTTGAGCGACGTGATAACCCGGCTCCATGCGGGAGGCATGCGGGTGTCGGTGTTCATCGACCCCGATGCGGCAGCACCCGCGCTGGCCAAATCAGTGGCAGCGGACCGCGTTGAAATCTACACCGGCCCCTATGGCGGAGCGTTTGAGGAAGCCAGCCGCCTACGCGAATTCGCCAAAGTGGTTGCCACCGGAAAGGCAGCGGCAGCGGCGGGCGTGGGCCTCAATGCGGGGCATGATCTCACCCGCGGCAATCTTCCGGCGCTGGTCAAGGCGCTGCCAAATCTCCTGGAAGTGTCGATCGGTCACGCCATCATCGCCGATGCCCTGACTCTCGGAATGGCCGAAACCGTGCGATTGTTCCGCCGTGCCATCGGTGATGTGTGATTTAGTTTTCTAACTTGGTGCTGGAATTGGAAGTAGCGCGCTGGCGCCGCCGATCTTTAACTCCCGCGGTGAGATAACCCGACCGCTCGGCTGCCGGCCGAAATCGCCGCGGGAAATCCCGCTTGCGGCGAACACGCTTTTCTAGCAATGGTGGCCAGCGCAAAGGAGACTGGCGGATGAGACTCTCGGTTGAGGTACAGGCGAGAGACTCGGTTTTGAATCTGCTGCCAAAGCGCTCGGTGGGTGTCGAGCTTGGCGTCCATCTGGGTCTCTTTGCGCGGCAAATCAGGCAGCGGGTCAATCCGGTCAAGCTTCATTTGGTCGATCCGTGGCTGGCGCTCGAAGACAGCGCCCACAAGGAAACCTGGTATGCGAGGGTGAGCCAGGCCGAGATGGACGGCTACCATGCGACGGTTACGGCGAATTTCGACAAAGCCGTGAAGCTGGGCCAGGTGGAAATTCATCGCATGACGAGCTGGGATGCGATGGCGCGGTTTCCCGGCAATTCACTCGACTGGGTCTATATCGATGCCGACCACGCCTTTGAATCGGTGGCGCGCGATCTCAAGGACAGTTTTGACAAGGTAAAACCCAGCGGCCTCATCGCCGGCGACGACTACAAGCTTGGCGGCTGGTGGGGCGACGGAATTGTCCGCGCCGTGCACGAGTTCGTGGCGTCCCACCCGGTCAAGCTTGTTATGGTTCTTGACGATCAGTACGTCATCCAGAAACTTGCGTGATGATCTGGCGGCGCGGCGGCGGCCATGGGAATTGCATGGCGCAATGGCCGCGCATTGCCGCTTGCCTTGGGCGCGGGAGCCCGCTAATCCCCACGCCATCTTTGCAACAGGGGTAAAACCATGCGCGTTTATTATGACCGGGATGCCGATGTCAATCTGATCAAGGGCAAGAAAGTCGTCATCGTCGGCTATGGCAGCCAGGGCCGGGCCCACGCCCTCAACCTCAAGGACTCAGGCGTCAAGACCATGGCGGTGGCGCTGAAGCCAGGTTCGGCCACCGCAAAGAAGGTGGAGGCTGACGGCCTCGAGGTGATGAGCGTCGTCGAGGCCGCCAAGTGGGCCGACCTGATGATGATGGCAACACCCGATGAGCTTCAGGCCGATATTTTCCGCGATGAGATTGCCCCCAATATCCGCGACGGTGCGGCGATCGCCTTTGCCCATGGCCTCAATGTGCATTTCAATCTGATCGAACCCAAGAAGACTCTCGACATCATCATGATTGCCCCCAAGGGCCCCGGCCATACGGTGCGTGGCGAATACCAGAAGGGCGGCGGTGTGCCCTGCCTCATCGCCATCCATCACGATGCCAGCGGCAATGCCCATGATCTGGCGCTGTCTTACGCAAGCGGCATCGGCGGCGGCCGCTCCGGCATCATCGAAACCAGCTTCAAGGAAGAATGCGAAACCGATTTATTCGGCGAGCAGGTGGTGCTGTGCGGCGGCCTCGTTGAGTTGATCCGGGCAGGTTATGAAACCCTGGTGGAAGCTGGCTATGCGCCGGAGATGGCATACTTCGAGTGCCTGCACGAAGTGAAGCTGATCGTCGATTTGATCTATGAAGGCGGCATCGCCAATATGAATTACTCGATCTCCAACACCGCCGAGTGGGGCGAGTATGTCTCGGGCCCACGCATCATCACGAGCGAAACCAAGGCCGAGATGAAGCGCATCCTGAAAGACATCCAAACCGGCAAGTTCACCTCCGAATGGATGCAGGAATATCGCGCCGGCGCGGCCCGCTTCAAAGCCATCCGCCGGATGAACGATGCCCACAACATTGAAGACGTCGGCAATAAACTCCGCGCCATGATGCCGTGGATCGGCAAGAATAAGCTGGTGGACAAGGCGCGGAATTAGCCGCAAGCGTCATTGCCGGGTTCGACCGGGTGATCTTGCGCAGCGAGTCGTGCGACTTCGCTGATTTATGGATGGGTCCCGCAACAAGTGCGGGGATGACGATTATTTTGGAGTTAGGGGTGACCTCCGTGCCGTAATCTGGCGTGAAATTTTCGAATTTTTTGAATTCATTGCTGACAAAGGCCGGAATCAACTTCTGCGAGGAGGAAAAAGTGGCACTCAGGGATGACATCGCTCGGCTGGTCCTTCAGGAAGAGCGCCTCAGGTTCGCGCATTTTGACGAAGCCGATGCGTGGGCGCTTGGGCTTCAGATGCGAGTTGCCGCCTTCGCCCGCAAGCTGCCGTTTGTCATCGATATCCGCCACCATGGCAGGCCGCTGTTCTATGCAGCGCTTGCCGGTACCAATGCCGATAATCCGGAATGGGTGCGGCGCAAGAGCAATGTGACGATGCGCTATCACAAGAGTTCATACCGGGTGGGCCTGGAATTGGCCGAGAAGGGCATCAGTCTTGGCATTGATCGGGGCGTCGAGCCGATCGATCATGCTCCTCATGGCGGCAGTTTTCCGATCAATGTGATTGGCACCGGGGTTATCGGGGCGGTCACGGTTTCAGGTGTTCCACAGCGCGATGACCACAACTTTGTCGTTGAAATGCTGTGCGAGTTCTTGGGCGTTGCCTATGCGGATGTAAGGTTGGGGCCAGAGTCTCCGGCATGACGCAGCCGGTTCTGTTCTACGGCCTGGCGATCATTGCAGCCTTTACCGTCGGCCTCTCGAAGGGCGGTGTGCCGATGGTTGGCGTCCTTGGTGTACCGGTGCTGGCGCTGGTCATCTCGCCGGTCGCGGCGGCAGCACTGCTGCTGCCCATCTATATCGTCAGTGATTGGTTTGGCCTGTGGGCCTACCGCAAATCCTACGACAAGCGGAACCTGGTGATCCTCATCCCAGCGGCAGCCCTTGGCATCGGCGTCGGCTGGGCCATCGTGGCGTTCACCAGCGAGCAACCGGTCATGACGTTCGATCTCGCCAGCCAAGGCTGCCTGCCGATGACCCGTGACCGGCTGGTTAAAATCTTGATCAGCATGGTGGGGATTTCCTATTTCATCAACGCGCTAATCAAGCGCGGCAACGTTCCGATGAAAGCTTCCGATGTGCCACGCGGATTGTTCTGGGGAACTCTCACGGGGTTTACCAGTTTCATTTCCCACTCGGGTGCTCCACCCTATCAAATGTACACTCTGCCGCAGAAATTGCCGAAAATGGTATTCGCGGGCACCAGCACAATCCTCTTCGCCATTGTCAATGCATTGAAGCTGGTGCCCTATTGGTCTCTCGGGCAATTCAATCCTGGGAACCTCCGAACGGCGGCGCTGCTTTCGCCGGTAGCCATGCTGGGTGCCTATGCGGGTTATCGCACCACCCGGATCATTCCGGAAAAACTGTTCTTCCAGATTGTTGAAACGGCACTCGGCGTGGTGTCCCTCAAGCTTCTTGTTGACGCCCTGTGGCCGGTGGCTTGTTGATGAGGCTGGAGCGGCTTTCCGGACTTGATTTGCGCATGGGAGCAGGGCCCTGGGCTTTCGCCAACACCGAACGGCAACGCATCGATGCGCATTGGCGCAAGCTTATTGTGGATAATCCGAAACTGTGGAACGGCGAAGTGCTGATTTGTACTTCCGCTGAAGTTAGCAATGGTGTGCTGTCGGCGCGCTTTGCAGCAACTGATTATGCGAGTTTCGTGGCTTGGCGCGATTGGGGATGGCCGGACCGGGCGGTGCGCAATTGCTTCGGCGTTCCGGCGGCTGTTTCCACTGATGGCGCGCTGATCTTTGGCGTCATGGCACCTTTCACGCTGAATGGCGGCATGGCCTATCCGCCTTCGGGATCGCTCGAGATGCGCGATGTGGGCCCCGACGGAACCGTTGACATCCGGGGCTCTATCCGCACCGAACTTGCGGAAGAAACCGGCCTCGATGCCGCGGTTGCGCGGTCTGGTGCCCTGGTGGCGATTTTCGAGGGCCAGCGGCTGGCGGTGGTGGAAGTGCTGGCGTTTCCCAATCCGTTCAGCGAGATGGAAGATATTTTCCACCGCCATACGAGCGGTGATCCCCATGCGGAACTCAGTGCAATTGAGGCGATTCGCTCGGGTTCACAAATCGATTCAAGAATGCCAGAGTATGCGCATGAAATTATTCGGCAATTTCAATCCTGGATAGGCTCATGAAACTCGTATTTCATACGCTTGATGTGTTCACCAAGCGGAAGTTTTGCGGCAATCCCCTCGCGGTAGTTCTCGGTGCCGATGGCCTGTCCACCGAGCAAATGCAGACGATCACGGTTGAGTTCAACCTGTCGGAGACGATCTTTGTGATGAAGCCGGATGATCCGGCCAACACGGCGAAAGTTCGTATTTTCTTTCCAGGCGGTGAAATGTCCTTCGCCGGTCATCCCACCGTCGGCTGTGCCATTCTGCTGGCCAGCCAAAAATTCAAACCCGGCTGCAGTTTTGAGACGGAAATCCGGCTAGAGGAAGTGGCGGGCCTGGTGCCGGTAAAGGTTTCGCGCATCGGCGAAGTGCCGCGCGCCATGTTCAGCGCACCGGCGGTACCTTTCAAGGTGGACCTGCCATTGCCAGATGTGGAAGAGGTGGCGCGGGCGTTGTCGCTCGACCCCGCCGGCATTGGTTTCGACCGACACCGGCTGGGACTGCACCAGGGTGGTCCGCGCTTTTTCTATGTGCCGGTGAATTCAAGGAGCGCCCTGGCGGGCTCACGGGTGATCGAGCCTCACTGGTCGAAACTCATCGCCAGCCTCGGCGTTGACAGCGCCTATGTCTATACCCGTGGAGGTGATGGACTGAAGACGGCCTTCCGCGCCCGCATGTTCTCACCCACAGCCGGGATACCGGAAGACCCTGCCACGGGCTCCGCAACCGCTCTCTTAGCCTCCCAGTTGTTGCGGGCCGAGGCGCTGCCCGATGGCAAACACAGCTGGGAACTGGAGCAGGGTTATGAAATGGGCAGGCCCTCGGAGCTTCATCTTGAAGCCGATGTAAGCGGCGGCCAGATCTCCGCCGTGCGGGTTGCCGGTCAGGCCGTGCAAATCATGGAAGGTGTGTTAGACTTCTGAGCAGGGGACCACTGCCATGAAAACGATTTTGCTCATCGCCCACCTCATTGCCATTGCCACGGGTACCGGCATGAGCATCTCCAACTATATCAACCTGCGCTTTGCGGCGGGTGAAACCGGCGAGCGGGCCAAGGCGCTGGCGGGTCTGCGCCGGGTGCTGGCGCGTGTGGCCGATCTTGTCATCACCGTCATCTGGATTACCGGCATCGGCCTGTGGTGGGTTTTACCTCCAGCCGACGCGCCCAACAGCTGGTTTGCGGTGAAGATTGGTTTCGTGCTGCTGCTCACCCTGTGCCACGGCCTGGCCCGCATGACGGCTGGCCGAATGGCGCGTGGCGATGCGACGCTCTATCCGCGCCTGGAACTGCTGGTATCGGGTGTCTGGCTGTCAGCGCTGGCGGCCATCATCCTCGCGGTTTTGGCGTTCGAAATCTAGACTATTGAATATTGAGCATGGCCTTGGCTTCGCTGGTCACGTCGAGACCCTCTTGGGTGTTGCCGGCACCGCATAACTGTACGGCCTGATTGCGCATATCTTCCAACTGGGCGCGCTCGTCGGGTCCAAGCTCCTGACTAGTCAGGGCCTTGTCGATCTTGGCGATGTCGTCGGCGCATTGGTCGGCAAAGGCCGGGGCAGAAAGCAGCGTGGCGAAAATCGTGGCAATAATTGCAATTCTAATCATGGTTTGATTCCCTCGGGCGATACCCATTCACCTTCTATGACTTAATGGCTGGCCACTTGCCAGCAAACTGTGACGGTATTGAGCCAGTCCAAAGCGCGTTCGCCGGAAGCCTCAAGCCAGCGTCAGGATCGCCGTGAATTCGTTGCGCGGCTTGGGGGTTTCAAATGCCGCCATGACAGTGAATGGCGACAGGCCCAATTGGTGAAGCTGGCCAAGGGTTGTGGTGAAACTTGCCGGGCTGAACTGCCAGGCATGGACATCGATGTAACCATCACCGGCCGCATTGTATTCAGCAATCGCCGGTCTCGCCCGCGCCACAATGGTCGCCTCGTAGGCCGCATCGGAATGGTCGCCATTCCAGTGCCGGATGGGATCATTGTGGGTTGTCAGCGCACGGTGTTCGATGATACTCGCCAGACGATGAGCGGTGCGCCCTTCAAGGTGGGCCCCAATCATTTGCGCAATCGTCGATTCGGCGATGAAATAGTCAAAGCAATAGGATTTGTGGGGAACTATTAAATAATATCTGCCGCCAGGTTCGAGCAACCGGCCGACTTGCTTCAGATGCCGGATGATATCGGGTTGGTGCTCAATGCAATGGGCACTGACGGCGGCTGTGAATGTCTCATTGATGACCGAGAGGTCGCCATTCGGAGAAACGTAGTCGATTTTGGGTGCCCGGGAATATTTGTAGCCTTCGGCTTTGGCTCTGGCTTTCAGGTCTTTGGTGTTGAACACATCGAAATAGCGGACATGTTTTCCTCTCACGACCGGATTGCAGAATGGCCCGATCTCCAAAACCGAGGGTTCTTGCTTGAGCAGGGCAATCAACCCCTCGCGCAGGGCGAGGTCCGATGAAGCCCGGCCCTCGGCGATGCCATGCAACTCATAGTGACTGCGAAGTTCCTCGTCGGTCAAGGATCCGAGATCAGGATTGGCGTGGCGATAATAGTCAATGTCGATGTTGAAGCCGGACACTACTCACCCAGTTATTTGCATTGTCCAATCAAGACTCAAATACATGCAGATCAAGAGTTTCGCAAGGGAAAGGCGGTGCGCCGATTTCTGGTGAGGCGGCGGACAATCCCTTGCAGCGGCCCTTAGCAGGGCCCGGAAGTGCTCGAAAAGACCCCTGACAGAATGCAGATGGCGCAACCGCTGACAGTGTTCCCCACGGTCTGCTCAGCGGCCTCATGCCGTGGTGGCCAGCAGCGGTCAAAGTACCGGCTAAATCCAAGCACTCGGCGAAATGGAAAGGGTCCACTCCGCATTCAGAAGATCTGACACCATTGAGGAGGGGCGGCTTCAACCATTACTGCACCCAGCCAGCGCCCGCATGACCGTGCGCTGGCTGTTGTCGATCAAGACCCAATCCGGTCTACATTCCAAGCAGTTTGAGGGCCTCGTTCAAATCGGCTTCAGAGGCTGCATGTTCGCCTGCCGCATGTTCGGTCTTGCCCTTTTCGTAGAGCGCCATGACCTTGGTCTTGGTGGCCTCGTCGACCTGTGTCGTGGCCATTGCCTCGTCTACCTTCTTCATGAGGCTGGGGCACTGATTGGCCAGTGCCGGAGTGGCGAAAGCCGCTATCAAGGCAGCGGTGATAATGAGTTTCTTCATGTCGTTTCTCCTCTGTTTGGGCACCTCTCCCGAAGGCCTTTTAATTCTACGCCGGCGCCGGGCTGGCTATTCCCTCGGGCCGACCCGAGCAGTTCATGTTGCACTCCCGTGGCCCATGGGTTAAGAGCGTTTTCATGTCCAACGCACGCACTATTTCGGGGTTGATCTCCGGGTTTCGCCCCGCGCGCGCGCTTGGGCGTCTGCTTCTTAGCTGCCCCTGAGGGCCGGCCGGGCTTCGCCTGGGCCTTCCGGGGAGAGATGCCAACAACCCAAACCAGCTAAGATCCAAGCACGAGACCGCCCACATGATGATCAATCCGCACGAGAAATACCGCCCGTTTCCGCCGGTTGCCTTGCCCGACCGGCAGTGGCCCAGCCGCACCATCACAGCGCCGCCCGTTTGGTGCTCGGTCGATCTGCGCGATGGCAATCAATCGCTGATCGAGCCGATGGGACCTGACCGCAAGATCCGCATGTTCAACGGGCTGCTCGCCATGGGTTTCAAGGAAATCGAGGTGGGCTTTCCCTCGGCCTCGCAGACCGATTTCGATTTCGTCCGCTTCCTGATCGACAACAAGAAAATTCCCGATGGCGTCACCATCCAGGTCTTGACCCAGGCGCGCGAAGAACTGATCCGCCGCACCTTCGAAAGTCTCAGAGGTGCGAAGCGCGCCATTGTGCATCTGTACAATTCGACCTCCGAATTGCAGCGCCGCGTTGTTTTCAAGCTCGACAAACCGGGCATTGTCGGCATTGCCGTCAACGGCGCCAAACTGATCCGCCAGCTCGAGCGCGAATATGGCATGGAAGATGTAACCCGCCATGAGTATTCGCCCGAGAGTTTCACCGGAACCGAACTCGATTTCGCCAAGGAAATTTGCGAAGCGGTGATCGATGTCTATGAGCCGACGCCGGCCAAGAAACTCATTCTCAATCTGCCATCGACCGTCGAGATGGCGACGCCCAACGTCTATGCCGATCAGATCGAGTGGTGCATCCGCAACATCAAGAAGCGCGACAGCATCGTCTATTCGCTGCATCCGCACAATGATCGCGGTGCGGCCGTTGCCGCAACCGAATTGGCGCTGATGGCGGGGGCCGACCGGGTTGAGGGCACGTTGTTCGGCAATGGCGAGCGCACAGGCAATGTCTGCCTGGTAACTCTGGCGATGAACTTGTTCAGCCAGGGAGTTGATCCTGGGCTTGATTGTTCCAACATCAACGACCTCGTGCGCATGGCGGAATATTGCAACCAGTTGCCGATTCATCCGCGCCACCCCTATGCGGGCGATCTCGTCTTCACCGCGTTTTCGGGCTCGCATCAGGATGCGATCAACAAGGGCTTCAAGGCGATGGCGGCATCCAACCGGCCGTTGTGGGAGGTGCCTTATCTGCCCATCGATCCCATGGATATGGGGCGCAGCTACGAAGCGGTGATCCGCATCAATTCGCAATCGGGCAAAGGCGGCATTGCTTACATTCTGGAGAAGGAACACGGCATCGAATTGCCCCGCCGCCTGCAGATCGAATTTTCCAAAGTGGTGCAGGCCATCGCCGACGGAGAGGGCGTGGAGCTGGCCGCCGACCGTCTGTGGCAATCCTTCGAGGCTGAGTATCTCCACGGCAACGGCCGCTATGGTTTCCTCGAACACACGAGCAATTCCGACCGTGGCGATCAGGGCCTGACCGCCAAAATCACCGTGGATGGCAAATTTAAGACCATCGCCGGCCGTGGCAATGGCCCGGTTGACGGCTTTGTTGACGCGATCCGCAAGGAGTCTGGCGTTGCCTTCGACGTGGCCGATTACCGCGAACACGCCATGGGCACTGGCGCCAATGCAACTGCTGTTGCCTACATGGAGTTGCGCTTGCCCGATGGCTCGACGCTGTTTGGCGCCGGCATCGACAAGAACATCGTGGTGGCCTCGCTGAAGGCCGTACTTTCGGGCGTCAACCGGGCGCTCAAAAGAATATAGACAAGCAACGGCGGGCCACGTATAGACCCCGCCGTTGGCCCCTTCCGGGCCATACCTCCTCAAGGGGATGGGCGCATAGCTCAGGTGGTAGAGCAGCTGACTCTTAATCAGCGGGTCGTAGGTTCGAGTCCTACTGCGCCCACCAAAGAAAACAATGACTTAGATGAAATATAAATCTCGAATACCCTTTTCAGGCGTCTTCTAGGCGTCTAATCGGGGGTGACAACTGCGGGGAGGTGCAGCCTCAGGCCAAGACCGCTG
>JANLWG010000313.1:0-5130 GCA_031364405.1 Hyphomicrobiales bacterium | reverse complement strand
TCACCGAAGCCTGGAGCCTTGACGGCGGCGACTTTGAGGCCGCCACGCAGCTTGTTGACGACGAGGGTGGCGAGTGCTTCGCCTTCGATGTCCTCGGCGATGATGAGCAGCGGACGCGCCGCCTGCACCACGGCTTCGAGGATCGGCAGCATGGCTTGCAGGTTCGACAGCTTCTTCTCGTGCAGGAGGATGTAGACGTCCTCCATTTCGGCTACCATCTTGTCGGCATTGGTGATGAAATAGGGCGAAAGATAGCCACGGTCGAACTGCATGCCTTCGACCATGTCGAGCTCGGTCTCCATGCTCTTGGCTTCCTCGACCGTGATGACGCCCTCGTTGCCGACCTTCTGCATAGCTTCGGCAATCATGTCGCCGATTTCCTTGTCACCATTGGCCGAAATCGTGCCGACCTGGCCGATTTCAACCGACGACTTGATCTTCTTGGAGCGCTTCTTCAGATCTTCAACGGTGGCGGCTACGGCCATCTCCACGCCCCGTTTCAGATCCATCGGGTTCATGCCGGCGGCGACCGCCTTCGCACCCTCGCGGATGATCGTCTGGGCGAGAACAGTCGCTGTTGTTGTGCCGTCGCCGGCGATGTCGCTGGTCTTGGACGCGACCTCGCGCAGCATCTGGGCGCCCATGTTTTCGAACTTGTCTTCGAGCTCGATTTCCTTGGCGACCGTCACACCGTCCTTGGTAGTGCGGGGTGCACCGTAGGACTTGTCGATGACGACGTTGCGGCCCTTGGGGCCGAGGGTGACTTTTACCGCATTGGCGAGAATGTCGACGCCGCGTAGCATGCGCTCGCGGGCTTCACCGCCGAAGCGGACTTCTTTGGCAGCCATAGTGAATTTCCCTTCGAATGTAACTGTTATCCGATCCGATCCGGGATCAGGCGGCCTTCTTCACAGCGGTCTTGCCTTCGACCACGCCCATGATGTCGGATTCCTTCATGATCAGGAGTTCTTCACCGTCGATCTTGACTTCAGTGCCCGACCACTTGCCGAACAGCACCACGTCTCCGACCTTTACGTCGATCGGAATGAGCTTGTCCGCCTCGTCGCGGCCGCCGGGCCCTATGGCAATCACTTCGCCCTGCATTGGCTTTTCCTGGGCGGTATCGGGGATGATAATGCCACCCTTGGTCTTGGTATCTTCTTCGACACGGCGTATGACGACGCGGTCGTGCAGGGGACGGAATTTCATGGGGCGTAATCCTTGTCAAATAATTGGTTTCTGGAAGCCAAGCTTCCGTGGTCAGCGACGTTCGCTGCGCAATACACTTTTGTGAGAGGTGCGCTGGCACTCGACGGTTGCGAGTGCCAACCCACCTCTTTCACATGGGCGCCCAACCGTCAATTGGCAAGGGAAATATGCGATCGGCTTCTTAATCTGACGTTCCCCAGATGAGCCCCGCTTCCGAGCCATCCCGAGTAAATTGCCCTGGCACGCGAAGACTTCGTGCACTGTGGTCTCACCCGATCTCATTTGGTTCGACGACGAGACTCTGATGTGACCGCCCGAATCGACCGTCAGGTGCGTTGCGTGAGCGCGCCTGGTGCTCATCGCCTCAACCCCTCGGCTATTACCCGAGGCTGAAAGCAACAAGTGCATGAATCTACCTGCCCAGCCTACCCTACTACGAAGGGAAGCCATCAATGCCAGCGACTTTTTCAACAGCATCGACCCCAACCGGACTTTAGGGAGGCGCGCAGATTTAGGCATTACCATAATGCTCCTGTGCTCACCAACTATAACCGGGTCATTAGTCGTTGGAAGCATCGTCGATGGCCCCGTCCGGATTGAAGGGTACCCCAACCCATTCTTCTACTTCACGTATCAAGGGGTCTTTGGTCCGCTCGCTTCGCGGACCGTAATGCTCTCTCAGGTTGGAACACAGAATCTGATCGTCCTTTATGGTCTGACGAAGCTTGTCTTTTTCAGGACCTTCGGGAATTGACTCCAGTTTTTCCAGGTTTTCAGCGTTGATGATCTCGTACACTTCTAGCAATTCAGCTACAAGCTGGTAGCGAGGGACCTCGTCCTTGGTCCAAGGGCCTTTGATTTTGAATGCCATGTTGCGTGCATCTAGGATGATGTCGTCCGGATGAGGCACAGGATCCGGAAGCTTGAGCCCCAGACGATTTCGGCGCGCAAGTTCTTTCGTCCACGCCTGTTTGTAGTCAATTGCCGATCCGAAGGCTTCTTTAGCCAACTTATTGTTCTCGGCCTCGGTCTTACCCACCAGGGCCGTGAGGAGGTGGGCAGCCCGATTGTTGCCCTTTGCGGCGTTCATTGCGACGGCTCGGAGTACTGCTGTCATTATCGGAATTGTCACCCGGCGGCCCTTTTCGATGATGGGTATTGTCCGATAGGCTTCTTCCAAGATGAGCTTCTTGATGCGTTCTTCAGATAGAGATGGATGTTTGTTTTTGGTTCCTTTCGATCGTCCCCTCGGATTGCCGGAACGCCCAGGCTTGAAGCGAGTTGACTCTGGCGGCTTTGCGTAACCGACCTCATAGGCGCGCGGAAGTGCGAACCCCTTTTGTCGTTTTGAAGGGTCGTCTCCTTCGGGTGCGTTTGCCATTGGAGTCACCGTGAGAGTCGATCGGCAACGGAATGAGTAGCGAAGTCAGCACGCACTCGTTGTGCGATCTCAGGCTCCAACTCGGCTGACCACTCCGATCCTGGTAAGGTGCTCTTCACTTCCTGCCCCTCATCCGTCTTGGATTGGTTAGCAATTGTTCGGATTGATGGATCTTGTTCCATTGAACGTTGACGCCCGACTTCGTCGAAGTTCTGGCCAGAATTCTGCAGAATAGCGTCATCCTTGACGTAGAGTTGCCAGCGAAGGATGATCCGGTCGCAATATACGGGATCGAGTTCGCAGAGAAAGGCCCGCCGTCCGGTTTTATGGGCAGCGATGAGGGTAGAGCCACTTCCGCCAAAGAGATCGAGAACGACACCATTTCGGCTTGAGACATCCTTTATGGCATCGGCGATCATCGCAACCGGCTTGACGGTCGGGTGAAGAGCGAGTTCGTCCATGCGCCCAGCCTTTAGGGTATTGACCCCACGATACTGCCAGACATTGGTGCGGTAGCGACCATGCTGACCCAATTCAAAGCTGTTGATATGGGGTGCCGTGCCATTCTTGAAGGCGAACACCAGCTCATGTCGTGACCGATAGAACGTCCCCATGCCGCCGTTGTCCTTGGCCCAGACAATGAGATTCTTGAGGTCGGAATAGATGGCATTTCCAGCCTTGAGCATCTCCTTCATGTGCCGCCAGTCCATGCAGATAAAGTGGATGGAACCGTCGATGCTGTTGACGACGAGATTACGGAAGGCATTTTCCAAAAACTGGGTGAATTGGTCCGAACTCATTTCGCCGGAAGCCATGGCAAACTCACGGTGCTTGGTCTTGCCAAGTCCGCCGACATGACCATCGATGGCCACGTTGTACGGTGGATCCGTAAACACCATCTGGGCCTTCTCGCCCTGCAATAGTGCTTCGGCGGTCGAAGCCAAAAGGGAGTCACCGCAGATCAACCGGTGTGAACCGAGTTCCCAAATATCGCCCATGCGGGTCACTGGTGGCTCATCATTGTCCGCAGGCATCCGCTCATCGTTCGGATCTCCCACGTCCTCAGGACTGAGTCCTTCAATCAGGCCATCGATTTCCGCGATTGAGAATCCCGTGATCCCAACATCAAAATCGAGATCAATTTCCATCAGACCCTGCAGTTCGAGCGCCAGGAGTTCTTCATCCCAACCGGCATTGAGTGCCAGTTTGTTATCGGCCAACACATAGGCTCGCTTCTGGTCAGCTGTCATACTCTCCAGCCGGACACAGGGGATCTGTTCAAGCCCAAGTGATTTCACTGCAGCGAGGCGCCCATGTCCGGCAAGGATCACGTTTTGGCTATCAATGAAGAGGGGATTGGTAAAACCAAACTGGCGAATGCTGTCCGCAATCTGTCTGATTTGTTTTTTTGAGTGGGTGCGCGAATTGCGGGGGTAGGGGCTCAGCTGAGCTACTGGGAGGTATTCAATTTTAGATGCGGTCATGTCCATTTCCTTCTGTTGGCGTTATCTCCCTCCATAGTTTTCTTGGCCGCTGTTAGTTAGCTTTCAGCGGCCTTGGGCGCCGTGTACCAGCTTTGTTCCATCCATACAGTAGGTTGTAAAACTATTAGTGGAAAAACCCATATATTGTATGGATGGAAGGGAGGCTTGGTCGGAAATGGCGGCAGAAACACTTTTGCCTGTTTTCTGCCATGGTTTCCCTGCTTTCAAAAAACTATTCCCTGATGGGCGATTTGAATTCCCTGCTATCCAATGCAGGGAATTTTACACCAACTCTCGGAAGTGCTTGGCAAATATCAGGCAAGATCCGACTGATCAGCTCAAAAATCACAAAAATTCCCTGTTAATTCCCTGTTCGTGAGAATTTGAATCAGAGACGAACGCGATCAAGACTGCCAGCACAGCCAACTATTCGTGGGAATACATCTTGAGCGGGATTATTTTACGCTGATGCGTATCCGGCATTGACGAGGTAGTTGGCGCACTGCTGTTTTGTGAAAGTTGGAAGGATTCTGGCGATTGCTTGAGACACCGCCTCGACGGACCTTCCTTGGACGATGCGCATCATGTGCTTGAGCTTCGAGAAGACCTGTTCAATGGGGTTGAGGCCGGGGGGCTGTAAGGCGGGAGGAAGAGGAGCCTGGCACCAGCCTTGCGGACGGCGGCTCTGATGGCTTCAGCCTTGTGGCTGCCGAGATTGTCCATGATCACGATATCGCCTGGCCTGAGGCAGGGAACCAGCATCTGCTCGACATAGAGCAGGAAGCATTCGCCATTGATGGGGCCGTCGAAGACACAGGGTGCGGTGACCTGGCCGCAGCGCAGGGCGGTGAGGAATGTCATGGTTTTCCAAAGACCATGAGGCACCCGGCCGGGAAGCCGCTGGCCTTGCCGGGTTTCACGTGGCCCTTATCGCGCCGCTGTTTGGCCCAGCGCACCGCCGTAGCCTTGCTCACCGAGAATGTCCGGGCGGCCAAATCCGCCGGCCCCTGCACAATCGCAAAGGCCCCAACGCGCTCGCGAAGATCAATTGAATAG
>JANLWG010000309.1:0-9764 GCA_031364405.1 Hyphomicrobiales bacterium | reverse complement strand
GGGGCACTCGATGATGTTATCCATCACCAGCCCGTCGGCGAGATGCACTTTCTCGTGGGTGCACAGGCCTTCAGTCGCATAATACTTGTCATCGGGCGAACGGTAGATGGCGAAAGTGCGGCCGGCATGATCGAAGCGCAGCACGTCTTCCTCGTCAACATCGCCTTCCGCACAGGCCTCAACCCATTGCGCCATGGTTTCCTCCTGAATGAATCCTCGTGTTATTGCGCGGCGGCCCTTTGCGCAACCGTTTCCGGCAGCTGGCGCTCGATATGCCAGCCCGGCTCGCGGGCCTGACGCAAAAGTGCGGGGATAATTTCGCGATAGGCCGCAACAATGCTGGCGTAGGGCTCCGGGCAATAGGCCTTGATTTCCTCATGCAAGGCCGGCAGCGCGTGATAGGGCACCATCGGGAACATGTGATGCTCGATGTGATAGTTCATGTTCCAATAGAGGAAGCGCAGCACCGGGTTCATGTGGACGGTGCGGCTGTTGAGGCGGTGGTCGAGCACATCCTCGGCAAGTCCGGCATGCTGGGTGAGACCGGTCATCACATGAACCCAGGCGCCATACATCGTTGGCAGCGGCCCCACCAGCAGCATAGGCAGGATCGAGCCCGCATAAATCGCCACTGCGATGACCGCGAGGTGAATCGCCAACAAGATGCGCGCGGTTCGAAAGACCCGGGGCCGCTCGGTTTCCGGAATGTAAGTCGCCTCATCGGCGCCAAGGCGTCCGGCCGAATGGCGCAGCAGTTTCTTGGTCTCGGCCCATACCTGGGGAATGGCGAAGAACAGGGAAATGACCCTGAGGATCGCCGTGGGCCGCATGATGGCGATCTCGGGATCGCGGCCAACGATGATGGTGTCGGTGTGGTGGCGGGTGTGGCTCCAGCGCCAGACTTCCGGCTCGCGCATGATCATGAAGCAGGCGAAATAATAAACAGCGTCGTTCATCCAGCCTGTCTTGAAGGCGGTGCGGTGGCTGCATTCGTGCCAGCGCGAGTCGGACGATGAGCCGTAGAGCACGCCATAGGCGATGAAGAAGGGCAATGCCGCCCAGCCGGGCCAGAAGTAAACCGCCAGTCCGCCGGTCACCAGGAAGGACGCAATCCAGATCAGAGTATCGCGGATGGCCGGGCTATCGCTGCGCTGCATCAGCTCCTTCAGGCGCTTTCTCGGCACCGGTGCCTGATACCACTGGGCCGATACCAGGCCCAATTCCTCGGCGTGCTTTGATTGAGGACCGGCCAGGCTGTAGTCGCGCGGTGTAAAGGGCATGTTCATTGGCTGGTCATTCCAGGTTTTCGTTGAGGCTTACATACGCAGGAACCAAAGCAGGAGCAATCGGTCGATGCAATAACCTATCAGATTGCATCAAAAACTCGCATCTGCTACTCATGCTTTGGAGCAGAGTGAAGCCATGGTCAAGCGCCCAACAATTGCCGATCTGGCACGTCAGTCCGGCGTCAGTGTTGCAACCGTGGACCGGGTGTTGAACCGCCGTTTGCCGGTGCGCGATGATACAGCGTTGCGGGTTGTCGCCGCTGCCGAGGCGATCGGCTACCACGCGACGGGTTTGCTCAAGCAGCGGCTCAGCGAAGTTCCGCCACGGACGTTTGGCTTTCTCCTACAGAAGCGCAATGATGAATTCTACAAAAGCCTCGCTGCCGAATTGACCGCCGCCACAAGGGCGGCAACTTTCATGCGCGGACGCGCCGTCGTCGAATTCATGGACGAAATCGTGCCGGCAATGATTGCCGCGAAAATTGTCGAGGCGGGATCGAAAGCCGATGCGCTTGCCATTGTCGCTGTCGATCATCCATTGGTCAATGAAGCGATCGCCGCTGTTACGGCGCGGGGCAAACCCATATTCACGCTACTCAGCGACGTGACGGCGCCGAGCCGCTCGGGCTACCTCGCGGTCGACTCGCGCAAGGCCGGAAGAACCGCGGCCTGGGCCATTAGCCGGCTGGCGAAGGCTCCCGGCAAGGTCGGCATTCTGCTGGGCAGCCACCGCTATCTCAGCCAGGAATTATCGGAGATCAGTTTCCGCAGCTACATGCGAGAACACGCGCCGGAATTCCAGTTGCTCGAACCGCTGATCAATCTCGACGATCAGCGCATCGCCTATGAAGCGGTGACCGACATGATCGCCAGCAATCCCGATCTCGGCGGCATCTATGTGGCGGGCGGTGGCACTGAGGGGGTGATCCGGGCGCTGCGCGACGAGCAGGCGGGGGGGCGCATCGTTGCCGTGTGCAACGAACTGATGCCGGTCACCCGCGCCGCCTTGATCGATGGCACTGTCGATATGGTTCTGGCAACGCCTGCCGCGTCACTGGCCCAACTCGCGGTCGAGGTCATGGCGCGGGCATGCAAGGGAGAAAGACTTGGGGGCTTGACTCAGATTCTGCTTCCGGCGGATATCTATGTCAGTGAAAATATCTAACGCCCGCGGCATTGGCATGACTATCAAACCGTCATAATTTTCATCTGATGGAATTTGATAGTTTCTTGCCCCCGCCTCTCTGCGGTATTGACTCACTATCGAAATGGAATATTTTGTCCAAAATTTGATCAGGATGTTCCAAATATTCCATCTTGGCAAATGACCGGAACAAGCAGTCGATAGAAAACAAGAACTGCTGCCGGCGAGGGAGGATCAACGCGCGCCATGGGTGGGAACAAGTTTCCCGCCTCCGCGCCGCAACACCTTCCCGACGTGCATGAGCTTTCCCCCGGCAAGGGGGCAATCCGGCAAACCAACGGGCGCCCCGGACGCCCTTTCGGAGGAGTAGAAAAATGAAGAAGACAATTTTGGGCCTGGCGTTCATCGCACTGATGTCGAGTTCGGCTCTGGCTGGCACCAAGATCGGAGTGTCGATGGACAAGTTCGACGACAACTTCCTGACCGTGCTACGCAACGGCATTGATGCCCAGTCCAAGGACATGGGCGTTGACGTGCAGATCGAGGACGCCCAGGACGACGTGGCCAAACAGCTTGACCAGATCAAGAACTTCATTGCCTCGGGCGTGCAGGCGATCATCGTCAACCCGGTCGATACCTCGGCCACCCAGGCCATGTCGGATGCCGCCGCCGCTGCCAACATTCCGCTGGTCTACGTCAACCGCGAGCCAATCAACGTCGACACACTGCCTGACAACCAGGCTTTCGTGGCTTCCAATGAAAAGGACTCAGGCACACTTGAGACTCTTGAGGTCTGCCGCCTCCTGAAGGAAGCTGGAAAAACCGAGGCCAACGTCTACGTGATCATGGGCCAACTCTCCAATCAGGCCGCCGTCATGCGGACCAAGGACATTCACGACGTCATCGGCGGACCCGATTGCGGTGTGAAGGTCAACATCATCGACGAGCAGACCTCAAACTGGAACCGCGACGAAGCCCAGAACCTGATGACCAACTGGCTGTCGGCCGGCAAGCCGTTTGACGCCGTGATCGCCAACAACGATGAAAGCGCCATCGGCGCCATCCAGGCGATGAAGGCCGCCAATATCGACATGAAGACGGTCGTCGTCGGCGGCGTCGACGCCACCCAGGACGCGCTCGCCGCCATGCAGGCCGGCGACCTCGATGTCACCGTGTTCCAGGACGCGGCCGGCCAGGGCAAGGGCGCTCTCGAAGCCGCCATCAAGCTGGCGAAGGGCGAGGCTGTCGAGCAGAAGGTCTACATTCCCTTCAAGCTCGTCACACCCGCCAACATCGGCGACTACCTGAAGAAGAACTAAGTCTGTCTGTGACTTGACCGGCCCGGAGCGGCGCCCTGGCGCCGCTCCGATTCTCGGAGGGCAGCACGGCAGCGCTGCGTGAAGAGACTTTGGCTGCAGTCTGAAATGAGTTAGCCTGTGACCGCAATATCGGCGGCGGGCGACACCAGGTGGAGGGGACAATTGGCAAAGGCTGATACGGGTGTGGGCGGACTCAAGTATGATTCGTCCAAGAGGGCGTTGCCGCCGGAGCTCAATATCCTCGTCGCGTTGATTCTGATCGTCGCCGCATTCGAGATTCTCGGGCGCCTGATCGTCGGCGACAGTTTCCTCCTGAACACCCGCTCCGACGTGACGGGCTTCTTCAACGAACAGCGCCTGCAGATCATCATCCTGCAGGTGTCGATCGTCGGCATCATCGCCATCGGCGTCACGCAGGTGATCATCACCGGCGGCATCGACTTGTCGTCGGGTTCGGTGGTCGGTGCAACCGCGATGATTGCCATGTCTTTCGCGCAAGTCGCCATGGTCAACGGCAATCCCAATCCGAAAGCCATCTTTCCCGATCTCGGCTGGGTAGACCTGCCGGTTATCGTGCCCATCGCAGTCGGCGTAGCCTGCGGTGCCGTTGCCGGCTTCATCAACGGCGCGCTCATTGCCTATACGAGAATTCCGCCTTTCATCGCGACGCTGGGCATGATGGTGTTTGCGCGCGGACTTTCACGCTGGTGGTCGAAGGGCAATCCCATCTCGTTCCCGACCGACAGTTTCGCGGCCATCGGCAAAGGCATGATGCCGGTCATCATCTTCATTTTCCTGGCCGTCCTGTTTCAGCTGATCCTCAGCTACACGAAATACGGCAAGTACTGTTACGCGATCGGCTCAAACGAGGAAGCCGCCCGCATCACTGGCATCAAGGTCGAGCATCACAAAATTCTTGTGTATGTCATCGCCAGCGTCCTGGCGTCCGTCGCGGCCATCGTTCTCAGCTCGAAGAACCTGACGGCACAAGCCGGCATGGGCGTGATGTACGAGCTTGACGCGATTGCCATGACAGTGATCGGCGGCGTTTCCCTGTCGGGCGGGCGTGGGTCCATTGTCGGCACGGTCCTCGGCACGCTAATCTTCGGGGTGATCATCTCCGGCTTCACCTTCATGAAGCTGGATGCCTACTACCAGGAGATGGTGAAGGGCGTGATCATCGTGGGTGCTGTTGTCTTGGATCAATGGCGGCAGCGCCGCCGCAGCTCGAGAGGCTAAACCATGTCCGGCATCATTCTCAAGACCGAGGGCCTGACGAAGCATTACGGCGGCGTCCATGCCCTGGAGAACGCCAGTTTCGAACTGCGCACGGGCGAACATGTCGCGATCATGGGTGACAATGGCGCCGGCAAGTCGACATTCGTCCGGCAGATCACCGGCGTGGAGCAGCCAACGCGCGGCAAGATCATATTCCACGGACAGGAAATAAATTTCGCGGGTCCGCTCGATGCCCGCAAGGCTGGAATCGAGACGGTGTTCCAGAACCTGGCGCTCGCCGACGACCTCGATGTTCCGTCAAACCTGTTCCTCGGCCGCGAAATAATTTGGCTTAATCTGGGGCCGTTCTCGATCCTCGACAGGAAGGCGATGCGGGAGGCGACCGCGAAGGCCCTGCAGCGCACGGCGGTCAAGATTCCGAACCTCGGCAACTCCATCCGCCATATGTCGGGCGGTCAGCGCCAATGCGTGGCGATTGCCCGCACCGCGACCTTCGCCTCGAAGCTGATCATCATGGATGAGCCGACCGCCGCACTCGGCGTGCAGGAAACGGCACAGGTTGAAAACATCATCCGTACCTTGAAGTCCAACGGCGAACCCTTGATCCTCATCTCGCACAATATGCGCCAGGTTTTCGATCTGGCCGACAGGATTGTCGTTTTCCGCCGCGGCCGGATCGTGGCAAATCTGCAGAAGCATGAAACCAGCGGCGAGGATATTGTCGCCTACATCACCGGCGCCAAAACCGGAGCTGAATTCGCCGAAGCGGCCTGAGTGCCGAGGGCCCGGTTGAAGGAGACTGACCTCTATCCGCCGATCAAGCGGTTCCTTGAGTTGCAGGGCTATGAGGTCAAGGCCGAGGTGAAGGATTGCGATGTGGTGGCGGTGCGCGCGAAGGAGGCGCTGGTCATTGTCGAAATCAAGATTGGCTTCACCTTGCAACTGGTGCTGCAGGGCATCGACCGGCTGGCGATCAGCGAGACCGTCTATCTGGCCATCGCCGAACCCAGGCGCCGGGTCCGGGCCGGTCTGGTGAAGTTGTGCCGCAGGCTCGGATTGGGGCTGATCACGGTGCGTGGGCCAAATGTTGAGGCGCTGGCCGATCCCGTACCCTATCAGCCACGGCGCGCCACCAAGCGCCGGGCCCAGCTGCTCAAGGAATTCTCGCAACGCTCAGGCGATTCCAATTCCGGCGGCAGTACCAGGCTACCACTGATGACCGCCTACCGCCAGGATGCGCTGCGCTGTGCCCGTCACATCGGCGAAAATGGCCCCGCCAAAGTTTCCGCCATTCGCCAGGCCACCAAGGTTGACCGCACAGGTACAATTTTGCTGAGCGATGTTTATGGCTGGTTCGAGCGTGAGGCGCGCGGCATCTACGCGCTTTCCGCCAAGGGCAGGGCGGCGCTGGTTACGTTCGCCAGTGTACTCAAGCAACTCTAGTCTTTGATCTTCCCTTGCACCCATCGGCGCGGCTAAACTTGCGTCATGACACCTGCCGACATCCTCAGACTGCCGTTCTGGACCTTGGCGCTGGCCACCGGCGCCAAGTCTTTCCGCGACAACAAGGTGATCGGCTCGGCCACTCTCAATCGCTGGGGCCTGCACCGGGCGCGGGTGAAGCTTGCGCATGATCTCGCATGGTCGAGGCGGCGGCGGCTGGCGCACCTCGTCGATGCCAGCGACCGCGACGGCTTCAACCGCGACGGCTTCATATTGAAGCGCGACTTTCTCGATCCCGCCAGCTTCGCCGGGTTGAAGGAAGCAGTACTAAACCACCGGGCTCCGGCTCGCGAAATGGTGCAGGGCGATACCATCACCCGGCGCATGGCACTCGATGGTCCAGCCCTTGCCGCCCTGCCCCAGGTACGTGACTTGCTGAACCGCGCCGATTGGCGCGGGCTCATGCGCTATGTGGGTTCATTCAACCAGGAGCCGCTCAATTATATCCAGACAATTCTCTCCCATGCGCGCGAGGCCGCTCCTGATCCGCAAACCAATCTGCATGCCGATACATTTCATCCCAGCGTGAAGGCATGGTTCTTTCTCACCGATGTGGCCGCCGACGAAGGCCCCTTCGTATATGTACCGGGCTCGCATCTGATGACGCCAGAGCGGCTCGATTGGGAAACCGGGATGAGCATCAACGCCGCCCACAATGCCGACCGCTATTCGGCACGGGGTTCCTTCCGCGTTGGAACGGAAGAACTGGCGCTGATGAAACTGCCCCGCCCGCAAACCTTCGCGGTTCCCGCCAACACACTGGTGGTGGCCGATACGGCCGGCTTTCATGCCCGTGGCCTTAGCGCCAGGCCGTCGCGGCGGGTTGAAATCTGGGCCTATGGGCGGCGCAATCCATTCTTGCCGTGGACCGGGCTTGACCCCTTGAGTTGGCCGGGCATTGCCGAGGCCCGCGTGCCGGCGCTGTGGCGGATACTCGATACAGCCCAGAAATTCGGCGTTGCACGCAACAGTTGGATCGGCATGGGATTGAAGAAACCACTCGATGACTGAAATAATTTCACCGGCGCGCAGGGCATCGCGCGATGTGCGGCGCCAGCAACTGATCGAGGCGGCCATCGAGGTGCTCGCCCGCAAGGGTTATTCAGCCCTCACGGTTATCGACGTCGCCAAGGCCGCGGGGCTTTCGGCGGGCATCATCAATTTTCATTTCGAGAGCAAGGACAAACTGCTTGCCGCCTCGCTGCGGTTTCTCGCCGAGGAGTATCGCGGGACGTGGATCAATGCCGTCGCCATGGCCGGACCCGATCCAGCCGAGCGGCTGCGCGCCCTGTTGCTGGCCGATTTCGACGACGATGTTTTTACGCCGCGAAAACTTGCGGCGTGGGTGGCATTCTGGGGCGAAAAGCAGGGCAGGCCAGTTTATGACGCAATCTGCAGCGACTTTGACCGCGAGCGCGTCAGGGTGCTGCTGGAACATTGCGGTGCGCTCATCAGTGAGGGCGGCTATGGCCATGATCCCGCCCTGAC
Source organism: Hyphomicrobiales bacterium (assembly GCA_031364405.1). Lineage (GTDB taxonomy): Bacteria > Pseudomonadota > Alphaproteobacteria > Rhizobiales > Aestuariivirgaceae > Aestuariivirga. The sequence continues at coordinate 1,785 of JANLWG010000309.1, read as the reverse complement.
CGCCAAGACCCTGGACGCCCTTGGCGACGGGTTATGGTATGGCATGGTGAGTGCTCGAAACAACGCCGGCGCGGATGCGAACGCAGCGCGCGCCGCTGTCGCCCTGGCTCTGGCCATGTTTTTTCCAAGGCATTTCAAGCCCCACGCCTAAGTCGCGCACCCCCCTTTCGCGGCGCGTCAAAATCTCTATAACGGCGCCCGAAACCCGGCCGGACACAGTAAACGGAGAATGCCATGAAGGTACGTATCGCAATCAATGGTTTTGGCCGCATCGGCCGCAATGTCGTGCGCGCCATTTATGAATCGGGCCGCAAGGATATCGATGTGGTCGCCATCAATGATCTGGGACCGGTCGAAACCAATGCCCATCTGCTGCGCTATGATTCCGTCCATGGCCGTTTTCCCCATGAGGTGACGGTGAAGGGCGACACCATCGGCATCGGCAGCGATTCCTTCAAGGTCACCGCCAGCAAGGATCCAGCCCAGCTGCCGTGGAAGGACTTGGGGATTGACATCGCCCTTGAATGCACCGGAATTTTCACCGCGAAAGACAAGGCTTCGGCCCATCTTGCCGCTGGCGCCAAGCGTGTGCTGATTTCGGCACCGGGAGAAAATTCCGATCTCACCGTGGTGTATGGCGTCAATCACCACAAGCTCACCAACGACCACATCGTGGTTTCCAATGCCTCGTGCACCACGAACTGTCTGGCCCCGGTAGCCCAGGTGCTGAACGAGGCCATCGGCATCGATCATGGCTTCATGACGACGATCCATGCCTATACCGGCGATCAGCCCACCCTCGACACCTTGCACAAGGATCTCTACCGCGGCCGCGCCGCGGCGATGTCGATGATCCCCACTTCGACGGGCGCGGCCAAGGCCATCGGCCTGGTTATTCCGGAACTGAAAGGCCGTCTCGATGGCACATCGATCCGCGTGCCGGTGCCCAATGTCTCGGTGGTTGATTTCAAGTTTGTGGCCAAGCGGGCAACGACGATTGAAGAAGTGAACGCCGCCATTGCCGCCGCCGCCAACGGCCGGCTCAAAGGCATTCTCGGCTACACCAACGCGCCCAATGTCTCCATCGACTTCAACCATGATCCGCATTCCTCCATCTTCCACATGGATCAAACCAAGGTTGTTGAGGGAACGCTGGTTCGCATCTTGACGTGGTACGACAATGAATGGGGCTTCTCCAACCGCATGGGCGACACCGCCGTCGCCATGGGCAAGTTGCTCTGATCCGATGAGCCGCCCGCTGCTGATAGCGCCCTCAATCCTCGCCGCCGATTTCGCCAGGCTTGGAGACGAGGTGCGCGCCATCGACGCGGGCGGTGCCGACTGGGTGCATATCGATGTGATGGATGGCCATTTCGTGCCCAACATCAGTTTCGGCGTGCCCATCTTGCAGGCGATCCGGCCGGTAACCAGGAAAGTGTTCGACGTGCACCTGATGATCGCGCCGGCCGATGCCTATCTCGAAAGTTTCGCCAAGGCGGGTGCCGATGTTATCACCGTGCATGCCGAAGCTGGCCCCCATCTCGATCGATCGCTGCAGGTGATCCGGGGTCTCGGCAAGCGCGCGGGCGTGGCGCTTAACCCGGCAACACCGGTTTCGGTCTTGGCCCATGTGCTCGACCGCCTTGATCTGGTGCTGGTGATGACGGTTAATCCCGGTTTTAGCGGCCAGGCCTTTATCAAGGCCATGCTGCCCAAAATTTCCGAGCTGCGCGAAATGATCCGTGGACGGAACATCGACATCGAGGTTGATGGCGGCATCAGCGC
>JANLWG010000271.1:0-10079 GCA_031364405.1 Hyphomicrobiales bacterium | reverse complement strand
GTCCGAGTTCCTCAGCAGCCGGCGCTGCTTGGCGAGTTCGGCAAAATCAGTTGAAACGTCGAAAGTGAAACCCAGCTTTGCTCCGGCTTCGATGAGGTTGGTAATGGCATTCACGGTACGCAGGGGATCAGCAAGCCCGGTCCGCGGAACGAATTGCTGGCTGCCACGAAGTCCAACTCCGATCGCGTACATCACAAAACCATCCCCAACTCACTCCCCACACAGTGCGCGGAGTGCATCCGCCATATGCCGGACGGCGATCCACGCATATACTTCAACATACGCACAAGCGGTCATTGAACTTCTTAGTGCGGTAAGGTTAATAAAATTCTTATCCACCGGGTCAACGCCGGATTATTGAGCGCGCCCGGTGCTGGCCAGCTCGCCGCTGCCGCGCAATGTCCTGTGCAACCGCCACCAACTGTGGGCGATCAAGGTTGCGATCACGATCGATCCGCCAACCGATGCCGCCCCCGAGGGTTTCTCGCCGAATAACGCCCAAACCCATACAGGCGTGAGCACGGTTTCGAGCAGGAAGAACATGCTGACATCGGCGGAGGGAAGATATCGCGGCCCATTGGCGATCAATGTGGAGGCCAGCGGGATGGCAATCAGACCGTTGAGGGTGATCCATAGCCAGGCCGGCAGGTCGAAAGCCGCTGGCGCCAGAAGTGCCGCCGGCGTGATCTTGAAAAAGGCAATTGCCACGAGAGCCGAAGACAGGCTGCCAATCGCCAGACTTGCCGCGACATTCTTGCCGCTGGCACGGACGATGGTAAAGGCAGCCGCCGTAAAAATGGCCGAGATGATCGCCAGAAAATCGCCGTACAGCCTGCCATGGCCAATGCTGTCCCAGACAATAATTCCGACACCCGCAAACGATACACAGGTGGCCAACCAGGTCAGGCGTTCGACTTTTTCGCCAAGGAAGATGTGCTGCAGAAATGCCGTGAACACCGGGATGAGCGCGGTGATGAAGACAACGTTGGCCGCGCTCGTTTCGACGATCGCTCCGACATAGGTAATATTGGTGATGGTGCTGGTGATGGCGACGGCAATACCTGCCCATCCCGCGATATAGGGAATCCTTGTGCCACTGCTCCGGCGCACCAAGAACCAGATGGCACTGATTGACACGAACAGAAAAAAGCCGCGCGCCCACACCATCGTCCACTTGTCGGTCATCGCCAGGCGCAGCAATGGCAGGTCGAGCGTGTAGAGAAGCCCACCGAGAGTGGTAATGACCAGCCCTTTACGTATCCGGCGGGCCGGGTCATCCTTCGATGAGTTCATTGTGGTGGCCGCCTGGGTTCCGGATTCATGCTCCGCGGATCAGGCTTTGTACCTTCAATCCGGGTCACGTGTTTAACGTCCCGGCAGTATGCGAAGTAATGGAGTATTGATCAAGCATTGACCGGCTCATCGCGGTGCATCCCTTCGCATGAGGTCAACGGATGCTTAACATACTGAAACATTATCCGTGGAACAGCGCCCAGCCATCGCTGGTCAGCCGCTCCTGGGGCAGGAAGCGTGCCTTGTAATCCATTTTGCGCGAACCCCTTACCCAGTACCCGAGGTAAAGGTAGGGCACCCCAAGCTTGCCAGCCCGGGCGATGTTATCGAGGATCATGTAGGTTCCGAGGCTGCGCGCCACCCGCCGCGGATCGTAGAAACTGTAGATCATCGATAATCCGTCACCGAGCAGGTCAATCAGCACGGCGGCGATCAGTTCGCCCGGACCTCCGTCAGCGCATTTGACACGGTATTCGACGATGCGGTTGTCGACAAAGTTGTCGTCGATCATGGCGGCGAAATCCAGCACCGTCATGTCCGCCATGCCGCCTTCGCCATGGCGGGCATCGATGTAATAACGGAACAACGAGTAATGTTCGCTGGTGGCCTTTGAGCGGACGACGCGGGTTTCGACGTCGGCATTCCTGGCCATGACTTTCCGGAACGACCGCCCGGGGTCGAAAGTCTTGACTGGCACCCGCACCGAGACGCAGGCCACACAGCCTTCACAGGCTGGCCGATAGGCAATGTTCTGGCTGCGCCGGAAGCCCCCTTGCGAAAGTTGCGTGTTGAGCGAGCGGGCATCCTTGCCAACCAGATGAGTGAAAACCTTGCGTTCCTGGCGCCCGGCCAGATAGGGGCAGGGCGCGGGCGCGGTAATGAAGAACTGCGGGAAGTTCCGGCGTTCGATGCTCACCCCTGGGTACTCCGGTTTGCAGGTGCTTCGCCTATTTCGCATATAATGCCGCCGCTGCCGGGTATTTTTCAAGAAGTTTGTTTGAAATCGCCTGGCGTTTCGCCTAACCACCCAGAGTCTGACGGTGTTGAAGGAAATCATGGAATGGCGATTGCGGCGGCGTGGATCGGATTGGGTGTCATGGGTTTTCCGATGGCGGGGCATTTGGCAACGCGCGGCCATGTCAATACGACGGTCTACAATCGCACCGCCGAAAAGGCCGCCAGATGGCTGGGCGTCCATCAAGGCCGGGCGGCGGCAACTCCGCGTCAGGCGGCGGACGGTGCTGATTTCGTTTTCGCCTGTGTCGGCAATGACGACGATCTCCGCCATGTCGCCTTGGGTCCGCAGGGTGCATTTGACGGCATGAAAAAGGGCGCGGTATTTATCGATCACACCACAGCCTCGGCCACTGTGGCGCGCCAACTTCATGCCGAAGCCAAGTCGCGTGGGCTGGGCTTCATCGACGCACCGGTATCGGGCGGCCAGGCCGGGGCTGAAAACGGTGCCCTCACCGTGATGTGCGGCGGTGATTCGGAAGACTTCGCCAGGGCCGAGCCGTTGCTTATGCACTTTTCGAAAATGCGCAAGCTGCTGGGCCCCGCGGGCTCGGGCCAGCTCGCCAAGATGGTGAACCAGATCGCTATCGCTGGGTTACTGCAGGGGCTGGCGGAAGCCATCAATTTCGGCATGCGTGCTGGCCTCGACATGGCAGCCGCCGTCGAGGTGATCTCCAGGGGTGCGGCGGGTTCCTGGCAGATGGACAACCGCCACGAAACAATGATCGCGCGGAAATTCGATTTCGGTTTTGCGGTGGACTGGATGCGCAAGGACTTGGGCATTTGTCTTGATGAGGCCCGCCGGAATGGTTCGCCGCTGCCGGTGACGGCATTGGTCGATCAGTTTTATTCCGAAGTGCAGAAGCTTGGCGGCAAGCGCTGGGATACATCGAGTCTGATCGCCAGGTTCCAGCGTTAGCGTCTAACCCCTGAGCGTCTTCGCCACATCCAATGCGAAGTAAGTAAGTATTCCATCCGCTCCGGCGCGTTTGAAAGCCAGCAGGCTTTCGGGAATGACTTTCTTGGGATCGAGCCAGCCGTTCTGGCAGGCCGCCATGATCATCGCGTATTCACCCGACACCTGATAGGCGAAGGTCGGCACACCGAAGGTTTCCTTGACGCGCGCCACGATGTCGAGATAGGGCATGCCGGGCTTCACCATCACCATGTCGGCGCCCTCGGCGAGATCAAGCGCCACTTCGCGCAACGCTTCGTTGCTGTTGGCGGGGTCCATCTGATAGCTGCGCTTGTCGCCGGCGAGGGTTGCCGATGAGCCCACCGCATCGCGGAACGGACCGTAGAATCCCGAGGCATACTTGGCGCTGTAGGCCATGATCTGCACGTGCTGGAATTTGGCCTTCTCAAGCGCGGCCCGGATGGCGCCGATGCGGCCATCCATCATGTCGGATGGCGCGATGATATCGCAGCCAGCTTCGGCCTGAACCAAAGCCTGCCTGACCAGCGCATCGAGTGTGGCGTCATTGACGATCTCGCCCGCCACCATCAACCCGTCATGGCCGTGGCTGGTATAGGGATCGAGCGCCACATCGCACATGATGCCGATACCGGGCACGGCTTTCTTGATCGCCCGCACGGCCTGGCACACCAGATTTTCCGCGTTGAAAGCTTCGCGCCCATCAGCACTTCGAAGGGCTGGATCGGTGTAGGGAAACAGCGCCAGTGCGGGGATGCCCAATTCAGCCGCTTCCTTGGCGCGGGCCACCGCAAGATCGATTGACAGACGCGATACCCCCGGCATCGATGGCACCGGCGCCGACGTATTCTGCCCGCCGGTCACAAACAGCGGCCATATCAGATCAGTCACCTGCAAGCTGTTCTCGCGCACCAGATCGCGTGACCACGAGGTACGGCGATTGCGGCGCATGCGAGTGGCGGGAAAATGCGGGGCGGGAACAGGGCGCTGAGTCATGCGGTGTCCATAACAAATGCCGGTGGCATGGGAAACCCCCCGATGGCCGCAGTCACCTAAGACAGCGTTGTTTGGCAAAGACAAGGCAGAGTTAATTATGATCATCCTTGTTGCTGCTTGTTTGACGCAAATTTGACCCGTCTCATAAACTTTTGGCGATTGCCGGCGGCGGCTGCATTGCAACAGTAGTGGTGTGCCATTGCCCTTTCGCGGGGTTATTTTGAACGACACCCTTTGGCATTCATTAAGATAGGAAAAAAAGACTCCGTAAACTGTCTTTCAAACAGAAGCAAATCTATGAAAACATAAGGATAAATTTACCCAAGACGTTGAGCACAATTTAAGTCACCTCACGTACTGTCGGGCCATCGGAGGAACGGAGCCAAATAGAGTATCCGGCCTCGAAACAAGGGATAGGTGGACAATATGCATACAGAAGTGATGGGGGCATTGCGCCCGGTGGCCGGGGAAGCCGTTCGCAATCCGATCAAACACCGTTACATGGAAGCCCTGATGCTGATTGAGCGTCTGCATCGCCGGCTTCTCGATGTGATCAAGGATGATTTCGAGCGCAGCGGCGAACCCGAAGTGAACCCGGTGCAGGCGCTGCTGCTGTTCAATATCGCCGACTCGGAACTGACAGCTGGTGAACTCAAGACCCGCGGCCACTACCAGGGTTCGAACGTCTCCTACAATCTGAAGAAATTGGTCGAATCTGGCTACGTCAACCATGAACGCTCCAGCGCTGACAAGCGCTCGGTGCGCATCAAGCTGACTCCCAAGGGCCAGGCCATCCGCGAACGCGTCGATGCGCTGTACAATCGCCAGCTCGCCTCGGTCGAGCAGGTCGTCGGCCTTTCGGTTGATGAGTTTGACAGACTGAACAAGGCCCTGACGCGCCTCGAGCGCTTTTGGACCGACCAGATTCTCTACCGCCTCTAATTTCCGGGCGGCAGGATACTCCAGCAACACCGCCTTGTGGCCGAAAAGCCGCAGGGCGGTGTCTTTTTGCCGGGCTGCGGGGCTAGTTCACTCACTACCGCAATGTCGCCCCAATTGATGCCTTACCAGTGGCGAGAACAAGGCTGGCTTTTGACGAGTCGGGTCCTAGCTGGTATGGGCTATCCTTCCAGCGTCGATCTGGGCGGTATGATTGGCTGGCGTAGCTGTGCGCAGGGACAGAGTTGTGAGGCAGGGATGGGTCTTGGTGATATGTTAGGCGCGCGTTTTTCGCTCAAGGCCGCAACGATGGCGGTTGCGTTGGTTCTTGCCATCGCAACAATCGGGCTTTCGCCTGCCAGCGCCGAAAGTGAAAACCCTATCTCCAAGATATTCAAGAAAAAGCAGGCGGGTGCCAGTCAGGATGATGGCGCGCCCGCGACCGGCAATTGGCAGGTCAATGGCAGCACCGGCAGGGGTGGCCCAGCCACCACGTCGACCGGGATCGTCAACGACGGCAGTGTCGCTCCCTTCCTTTCGGCCAATGGCACCAGCGCACTCCAGGCCGCGGAAACCCGTTATGCACAGATCGTCTCGGCTGGCGGCTGGGGCAAGGTGCCCGGCGGCAAATTCAAGAAGGGCACCCAGCACAAGGCGGTGGCAGTACTGAACAAGCGGCTTTTCATCGAGGGATACCTGCGCCAGGAGGCCACCGAGGGCCAGTTTGCCGATATCTACACATCGGCCACCGAAGACGCCGTCATGCGTTTCCAGCGCAACCTTGGTCTGGCAGCGACTGGGGCTATCGACGGCGCCACTCTCAGGGAACTCAATGTGCCGGCCGAGCGCCGCCTCGCCACCATCCGCGCCAACCTTCCGCGCGTCGCCGAATATTCCAAGGACCTCGGCAGCCGCTACGTGATCGTCAATGTGCCGGCCCAGCAGATCGAAGCGGTCAATGACGGCAAGGTCTACTCCATCCACAACGCCATCGTCGGCAGGCCTTCGCGCCCCACCCCGGTGGTGATCACCCATCTGGCGACCGTCAAGTTCAATCCCTACTGGAACGCGCCAGCCTCCATCGTCGAGCGTGACATCCTGCCCAAAATGCTGTCGGGCGGCTCTTCGCGCGTGCTCAACAACATGAACATGAAGGTGTTCGACGGCGTTGGCGGCCCCGAAGTCGATCCCGACAAGATCAATTGGCGCCGCGTTGTCATTGACAATTATCATTTCCGCCAGGAGCCGGGCGGCAGCAACGCCATGGCCACCGCCAAGATTGAATTCGATAGTCCGTTCGGCATCTACCTTCACGATACGCCCGAACCCGAACTGTTCCACACCGGCCAGCGCCTTTACAGTTCAGGCTGCGTGCGCGTCGAAAAGGTGGCGATTCTCATCAACTGGGTGCTTAATGGCCAGGACGGCATAGATAATTCCCGCATCGCGGAATTGGCGGAAAGCAAGGAACGCCTCGACACCCCGATCACCAATCCGCCACAACTGCGCGTCGCTTATTTGACTGCCTGGCCTAGCCTCAATGGCGAAGTAGCCTTCCGGCCAGATGTCTATCAGTTGGATGGCACTGGCTTTGTTCTCGGCCAGCCGTTGCCCGATGGCGAGACCAGCGGTGGCAAGCGCTATGTGCTGAAACCGGTGCCGCGCGATGCCTCGGCGGTGGATGCCGATGAGGCTTTCAGTTTTTTCAGTTTCGGCCGGTCGCGTAATCCCGACAAGGAGAACAACACATCTTTTGCCAGCCGCAGCGTGGATGACGGCGATACTCTGAACCTCAAGAAGAAGAACGGCAAAGCTTCGACGTCCAAGACCGGTTTTTCGAACTGGTTATCGGTAAAACCCAATGATCCGAAGAAACCCGCCAAGAAGACCGCCAGCAAAACCAAGAAGAAGGTGGTGAAGAAGTCAACCGGCACAACGACCGCAAAGTCCAATTCCACTGACGCAGCCAAGACCAAGAAAGTCGCCGCCAAGACTAGCACGGAAACCAAGACCTCGACGTCCGCCAAGAAATCAACCGGTGTCGCGTGCAAGGCTGGAACCGATGGAAAACTGCCCAAGGGATGCACGGCGGCAACCGTTTCAAAGCCCAAGCCAAAACCCGCGGCTGACGAAACTACTGCAGCAAAACGACCAGCACCAATTGGCGCGATGTAATCCCGGACGGCGGGCGCGTATCCTCAGGTCATGATCAAAGTCGATTATACGCGGCATTTCGACGATGCCATTGCAACGCTTCGGCACGAGGGCAACTATCGGGAATCTGCCGCATCAAGGGCCGTTTTCCCCGCGCCCTCTGCCGTGGCAGGGGCACCGAGAAAGAAGTCACCGTCTGGTGCTCCAATGATTATCTCGGCATGGGCCAGCACCCCGTGGTACTCGCCGCCATGCACGAAGCCCTCGATAATGCGGGAGCAGGGTCTGGCGGCACCCGCAACATTTCCGGCACCACGCAGTATCACGTCGAACTTGAGCACGAACTGACCAGCCTCCATGGCAAGGACGCGAGCCTCCTGTTCAATTCCGGCTACATGGCCAATGAGGCCACGCTCTCGACGCTGGCCCGGCTGCTGCCCAATTGTGTGATCCTCTCCGATGAGTTGAACCACGCTTCGATGATCGAAGGCATCAAGCACGGGCGCGGCGAGAAGCAAGTTTAGAAACACAATGATCTGGCCGATCTCGAAGCCAAGCTCGCGGGCCTCGATCCGGCGCGTCCCAAAATCATCGGCTTCGAGTCGGTCTATTCGATGGACGGCGATATCGCTCCACTTGCCGGGATTTGTGATCTCGCGGATAAATACCAAGCCCTCACCTATCTCGATGAAGTCCACGCGGTGGGCATGTACGGCGCTCGCGGCGGCGGCATTGCCGAACGCGATGGCTTGGCTGACCGCATCGACATCATCGAAGGCACCCTGGCCAAAGCCTTCGGCCTGATGGGCGGCTATATCGCCGCCAGCGCATCAATCATCGACGTCATCCGTTGTTTCGCGCCGGGTTTTATTTTCACCACATCGATAGCACCGGTCATTGCGGCTGGTGCCGCCGCCAGCATCCGTCATCTGAAGGCGAGTGAAACCGAACGCGCGCTGCAGAAAAAACACGCGGGCATTCTCACCGCTGCGCTTAAAGCGCGCGCACTCGCCGTTGTTGAAACACCAAGCCACATCGTGCCGGTCATCATTGGCGACCCGGTAAAATGCAAAGCCCTCACCGACCGCCTGCTGGATGATTGTTCGATCTACATTCAACCGATCAACTATCCAACAGTTCCCAAAGGCACCGAACGCATCAGGCTGACTCCCGGACCTCTGCACGGCGAACTGGAAATCGCGAGACTGGTGGATGCACTGGACCGGCTGTGGGGCGAGATGCTGCTGCAAAGGGCGGCATAGAATCCGCACGGCGATTGGCTGATGCAGTCCAGTGCATTCAAATTAAGATAGCGGTGAAAGCGAACCATTCCGAGCCTCTCTTTCCTTCTCATCATGGCCGGGCCCAGACCCGGCCATCCACTTTGGTGGAGGCAGCAAGAGGATGCCCGCATCGCGTTCGGGCAAGATGAGAGGAGGTGGTGTCGGAACTGGGAAGAGGTCGGGATGACGAAATAGGAAACCGAACCGCCGTTCCCTATCGCCCGCCCTCTGCGCCAACATGGAACTGGACCTCTGACGCACAATCTGCCAATTGCGGCAATCCGGAACAGGGGAACCATCATGGCCAAGAAAGCAGCGAAGAAATCCGTCAGGAAGGCCAAGTCCAAGCCATTGTTCCCCGGCTTCTTCAGGGAGAAGCTGGCCAAGTCCGATCCCAAGGTTGCTAAGGCCATTGCCCAGGAGTTGGGCCGCCAGCAGCATGAAATCGAGCTGATCGCCTCCGAGAACATCGTCTCGCGCGCTGTCATGGAAGCCCAGGGCTCGGTGATGACCAACAAATATGCCGAGGGCTATCCGGGCCGCCGCTATTATGGCGGCTGCCAATATGTCGATGTCTCGGAAAATCTGGCGATCGAGCGGGCCAGGAAACTGTTCGACTGCGCCTTTGCCAACGTCCAGCCGCACTCCGGGGCTCAGGCCAATCAGGCGGTGTTCTTCGCTCTGCTGCAGCCCGGCGACACCTACATGGGTCTTGATCTCGCCTGTGGCGGGCACCTGACCCATGGCTCGCCGGTCAATCAATCCGGTAAGTGGTTCAAGGTTGCCCCCTACAAGGTGCGGCAAGACAACCACTTGATCGATTACGATAAGTTGGCTGAACAAGCCCTTGAAGTTAAACCGAAACTCATCATCGCCGGCGGCTCGGCCTATCCCCGCACCCTGGATTTCAAACGCTTCCGCCAGATTGCCGACTCGGTGGGGGCCTACCTGATGGTCGACATGGCGCATTTCGCTGGCCTGGTTGCTGGTGGCGCTCACCCTAGTCCTCTGCCCCATGCCCATGTGGTAACCACCACGACTCATAAGACCCTGCGCGGCCCCCGTGGCGGCATGATTCTCAGCAATGACGAGGATCTGGGCAAGAAGATTAACTCCGCCGTGTTCCCCGGCCTGCAGGGTGGCCCCCTGGAGCATGTGATCGCCGCCAAGGCGGCGGCCTTTGGCGAGGCGCTGAAGCCTGCTTTCAAGAAATACGCTAAAGCCGTGGCGGCCAATGCCCGGGCTCTGGCCGCCAGCATGATCGCGGGCGGTTGCGATCTCGTGTCGGGCGGCACCGATACCCATCTGATGCTGGTTGACCTGCGCAAGAAAGGCGTGACCGGCAAGGCCTCGGAACTGGCCCTGGGCCGGGCGCTGATCACCTGCAACAAGAACGGCATTCCCTTCGATCCCGCCCCTTTTACAATCACCAGCGGCATCCGCCTTGGAACACCCGCCGGCACCAC
>JANLWG010000224.1:0-41549 GCA_031364405.1 Hyphomicrobiales bacterium | reverse complement strand
GACACCGCAGGGTGTCACTGTCACCGAAATAGCACCGGGCGTGAGCCTTGAAAGTGACGTACTCGCCCAAGCGGGTTTCAAGTTGAAAGTCGCAGACAATCTCAAGACCATGCAGGCCAATTTATTCCGTCCCGAGCCTTTCGGTCTGTCATTGCAGTCCAAGAGCCGGATGAGCGAGGCGGCGGAATGATCGCCCTTTCCGATTCTCGCGTCCGGCTCGAAATCGATGGCTCGTTGGCTATCATCACCCTGTGCCGTCCGGAAAAGCTCAATGCACTCGACCGCCCCATGGTGGCGGCGCTCGCTGAAGCGGCAGACCGCATCGAACGCGAAGAAAGCGCACGTGTGGCGATCCTGACCGGCGAGGGCAACAAGGCATTTTCAGCCGGAGGCGACATCGCCGCCTGGGCCGACGAGCCGCCTTCGGCCTTCCACCGCCGGTGGATTCGCGACGGCCACCGCGCCTTCGATGCGTTGGCGCGCCTGCGCGTGCCCTTGATTGCAGTATTGAACGGACATGCGCTTGGCGGTGGGTTGGAGCTTGCCGCCACCGCCGATATCCGCATTGCGGAAAGCCACGTGCGGATTGGCCTTCCTGAGACGACTCTCGGCATGGTGCCGGGCTGGTCCGGCACGCAGCGTCTGGTCCGCCGCTTCGGCTCGCAAGCGGTCCGCCGCATGTCGCTAGGTGCAGAAATGTTCTCAGCAAACCAAGCCCATACCCTTGGTCTCGTCGACGCGGTTGTGGCGACTGGCGAAGGCATGACCAGCGCGCGCGTCCGTGCAATGCGGATCGCTGCTTGCGGTCCCATCGCTATTGAAACAGTCAAGCTTCTCATCAATGCGGCAGAGCAGGAAGAAGCATCAGCCGCCGTGGAAGCCATGGCCGGCGGTCTGGTCGCGCGCACACAGGATTTGCGTGAAGGCGTAACAGCCTTCCGCGAAAAGCGTCCTGCCGTTTTCGAGGGGGCATGAGAAGTTCCGGGACAGGAATGGTCCTTCCCGGGAGGCTGCAAGATGCGAGACGTAAAATGCGTAAGTTCCTGCTGACGGCGGCTGCGGCCCTCGGACTGACGGCCATGGCGCATGCCGGCGAAGCGGAAGTGCTGCACTGGTACGCCGCCCCCAGGTTTTTCTGTTTGACGAGCCGCTCTCCAATCTTGATGCCAAGCTGCGCACCGACATGCGGATCGAAATCAAGCGGCTGCGTCGATCGATGAAGCGGACCATCGTCTATGTGACGCACGATCAGATCGAGACGAAATAGAGCCGTGGTATGGCAGGGCCGAGGCGCTCTACCGCGTTCGCAGTGCATTGGGCGAGGACCCCACCGAACCGGCACATTCCGGCAGGTATCTTTTTCCTCCCGTGCCGGACGAACCGGCAATCGCCAAAGCGCGCGAACGTCTCAAGCGGGCCGGACTGAAACCTTTCAGCCTGCCGCTCGGAGTCGACATCGAAGCCTGGCTCCGGCGCGCGAAAACAACGTGGGATGCTTTTCCGGATACGTTTACCGGCAAGATGGATGCCGAGACCTGCGGGCTCGCCACGGCACTTGCCGATCCCGGCATCACGCTCGAAACCGGCGCCGAAGTGTTGCGGCTGGAGACCGGCGCCAGCAACCGCATTTCAGCAATTGTGTATCGCAAGAATGGCGAGGAACTGAAACTCAACCCACCAATCGTGATGCTCTCCGCTGGCGCCGTGCAATCGGCGGCATTGCTGCTGAAATCGGCGAACTGCGATAACCTTGGAGGTCTTGCCAACAGCTCGAATCAAGTGGGCCGCCACTTCATGAACCATAATACAACGGCCCTGCTCGCCATCGATCCGCGCGAACGCAATGACGCGGTCTACCAGAAAACACTCGGCATCAATGATTTCTATCTCGATGACGGCCGCGGCGGCGGACCTCTCGGCAACATTCAGCTGCTTGGCCGCGTCTCGGGTCCGATGCTGAAAGCCAATGTCAAATGGGATCCGGCATGGGCACTGAATGGCGTGAGCAGCCGCGCTGTCGACTGGTATCTGATGAGCGAGGATTTTCCGCGCCCAGAGAGCCGCGTGTCGGTGAGGGATGGACACATCCTGTTGGACTGGCAGCGCAGCAACATGATTGCCCATGGCTTGTTAACGCGGCGTGCCACCCCCATCGTTTTCACTCGGCGGTTCGACGGGCGCACACCGTCACACCAGTGCGGAACTTTGCGCATGGGCCGCGATGTCTACGCCGTGGCGACACCTGACCTGAAACTGCGAGGTCTCGAAGGCCTCCGTGTCTGTGACGCGTCAATCATGCCAACTGGGGTTTCGGCCAACACCAACGCGGCGACCGTCATGATTGCCGTGAAGGCTTCCGATCTGATCCTCGGCCGCTGAATTAACAATGCCTGCGTGTCTATCGACTGCCAATGCCGTACGGCAGGTTCAAACCCGCGTCGCGACGGCATTCGAATGATTATTTCCAGCTGATTCAGGCGGTATTTCCTGCATCGATCGTCATCACGGTGCCGGTGATGTTGCGGCCGCCATCGCCCATCAGGAATTCAACAGCGTGGGCAACGTCACTTGCCTCGGCCAGTCTCTGCAGAGCGCTACGACGTACGATCTGGGCGCGCTTCTCTTCGCTCAGGGAATCTGTCATGACGGTGTCGATGAATCCGGGTGCAATGGCATTTACGGTGATGCCGGCCCGGCCAAGCTCTCGCGCCAGCGATCTGGTGAAACCCACCATCGCAGCCTTGGTGGCGGCATACACCGAAAGGGCGGAATAGCCGCTCGTTGCCGCGATTGACGATATGTTGACAATACGGCCCTGGGCCTCCGCCAACATCGATCGTACCACCTGACGGGTGAGTGCGATGGGGGAGAGTGTGTTGAGACGGATCAACTGTTCGATCTCGGACATGCGCATGACAGCAAGCAAACCGTCGGTGCCGATGCCAGCGTTGTTGACAAGACCGTAAATGGGACCGTGATCCCGGCGGATGGTTTTGACCAGTGCGGCCATGCCGTCGATGTCTCCGAGATCATAAGCCACGAAGGAGATGGAAGAGGTTTGGTTGCGGGCGGCGGAAAGCTCGTCCGAATCGTGGCGCGCAATGGCGATGGTGCGATAGCCGGCTGATGCAAGGCGCTGGCAAATTGCCAGGCCAATGCCGCGGCTGCCGCCAGTGACGATGATGTTACGCATTCTGCCGTGACAACTTTCCGCCTGAGGTGGTTGCAATCGCGTCAACTACATTGATGACGGCGGGTATCTTGTGGGCCTCGAGCGAGGCGCGGCACAGCGCCAGGATTTCCGCCCTGACGCGGTCCACATCGGAGGCCCGATCCTTCAGCACCACATCGGCTACCACGATGGCGCCGATGATGGGGCTCCGGCGTGACCTGACGCGCGATTGGTGAACACTCGCATGACGGTTGATAACCACCTCGACTTCTTCCGGGTGGACCTTCAGGCCGCCGACATTGATGATGCCGCCACGGCGCCCGGCAAAATAGCATCGACCGTCCCGCACCTCGATCATGTCGCCAGTGTCGACGTAGCCATCGGGGCCCACGAGCGCAATTTCTGGCCTTCCCGCATAAGCCCCCGCCATGCGCGCCGAGCGCACCCGCAGCGATCCATCTTCAATCTTGAGGTCAACTTCCGGCAGTCCGCCATCAAGAAAACTTGCGGGAAATCCTGCCAGCCCGTCAGTCACCTCGAAGCTGACGCCCGCCTCGGTCGAGGCATAGGCATGGCCGATCGAAGCGTTCGGATAGGTGGTTTTCAATGCATCGAGAACCGCCTGATCGGCGATTTCGCCGGAGAGCCGGACATAGCGCGGCGCGATCTTTGTTGCGGCACTGTTCATCAACACGCGGCGCCAATGGGTTGGCGTGCCGGAAATATGGGTGACGCCGGCCACGGCAAGCCGGCCGAGGTGATCAGCCACCGCTTCATCGGGCCGCGACAACACGAGACTGCCATGCCCCAGAATGGCGCGCAGAAAAATCTGAAGACCCCCATAGCGGCGGATGTCGTAAAAGGTTGCCCAGACCGGCGGGGGTGTGCCCGGTGGTGCGGGCGCGATGGCGCCGGTTAGTGCATCAAGCGTATGAATGGCAATCTTGGGCGCTCCGGTTGTGCCTGAGGTGAGCATCAGCCATTCGGTCTTACGGACCGGCGTGGCAGGCATCTCAGCGGCACGCGGTGGCACCATGCATTGAGCCACCAGTTTCACGCCGAGAGATACAAAGTCAGCCGGTATTGAACAGACAATGGCATCGATCTCCGCATCATGTACGATCGACGGCAGATGCTCGGCGCGCGTGTCTGGCGGGCACAGCGTCAGCCGCCGTGCCAGTCCGTCGAGATCGATAAGTGCGAGCGCCGCGGCAAGCTGATCGCCGGTAATCACGAGTACCGAGCGGCCGGCAAATGCGGCGCGGTCCGCAAGGCAGCTGCCGTCACGGATCGCCGTGAGCGGCAAATCCCCCAAAACCCGGCCGTCATCGCCTTGCGCTTGCGCCAGGGCCTGTCTTAGGAATTGCACCCTATGTGGCTGCATTCTCATAGACCCCGATGAATTCGCCGAGTGTTTCGGGGAACGCCACGTCGTCCGAGATTGAAAAGGGATCCATGCCGAGGCGGTCCTCAAGACGGGCAACCAGTATAGCAAAGCACAGCGAGTCCAAACCCGATTCAATCAGGGCCAGGTCGTCTGCAAGAGGCACAATTGGCCGGTTCTGCTCCTTGACGACCTGTTCGATCTGAGAAATAATTGTTAACCTTACCGACACTGCTTTTGGGCCTTTCACCAAATGTGTTTTGTTTACTTGTACAATGATAAATAGAATTTACGAAACAACTCGAATTGATTTACGGTTAAAATTGGTGACCTCGCTGTCTGCACAAAAGATCCGTTGCCGGGCCATTGTCGATACAGACCGCGATGCAGTCATAGCCTTGCTGTCGGCGGGCTTCAAGGATCGCCACCGGTTCTACTGGCAACGCGGCATTGAACGGCTCGCCCGCCGGAAGGGTCCCGAAGGCCGCCAGCGCTATGGATTTGTGCTTGATGCGGGGCAAAAGCTTGCCGGTATCATCCTGCTCATCTGGTCAACACGAATTCGTGAAGGGATTGAAGTCAAGATCGCCAATGTGGCAGGTTGGTACGTCGAACCGGAGTACCGCGGTTATGCCCAGCTTCTTGTTTCAGTCGCTTTACGCGACCGGGAAGCGGCCTATCTCAACATCTCACCGGCCCCGCACACTTGGCCTATACTTGAGAACCAAGGGTACCGGCAGTATTGTTCTGGTTTATTCTTTGCTGCGCCGCCGCTGGTGCGGGCGGTGGCTGGTGTGAAGGTTGAAGCGGTTTCCGCCGGGCGAAATTCACCCGGGATCGAGGCGCTAGCCGAGTACGAGATGCTGCGGGAGCACGCGTCCTTCGGCTGCATTGTGCTGGTCTGCAACCACGGCGGACAACTTTATCCTTTTATTTTCAGACGGTTCATGATCCATTCGGGTCTCATTCCCATGCCTGGGGCGATGACCATCTATTGCCGCAATCAGGCAGAACTCACGCGTTTTGCGGGAAACATTGGGTGGTACCTTTTGCCCCGTGCGATGCCGGTTATCGTCATGGATGCAAACGGTCCCATTGCCGGTTTGGCTGGAATTTATACAGAACGAAGCGGCCGCAAGTATTGCCGTGGCCCCTACCAGCCGCAACTTTGCGATCTTTCGAACACTGAATTTGCCATATTCGGTCTGTGACCGGAAGCCCAGACACGAGAGATTTCATGAAGCGGCGCACGGCGGCAAGAGTTCTGGTCGATCAGTTGGTGCTTAACCGGGTGGAACATGTGTTTTGTGTTCCTGGTGAAAGTTTCCTCTCCGTGCTCGATGCGCTGTACGACTCACCCATCACGGTTACCGTTTGCCGCCAAGAGGGCGGAGCGGCCATGATGGCGGATGCCGTGGGCAAATCGACCGGCCGGCCCGGTATCTGTTTGGTCACCCGCGGACCTGGCGCCACCAATGCTTCCGTGGGGATTCATATAGCCCAGCAGGATTCAACCCCGCTCATTATGTTTGTAGGCCAGATTGGGCGTGGCATGAAGGAGCGCGGCGCCTTCCAGGAACTCGACTATCACGCCGTATTCGGCAGCATGACCAAATGGGCAACCGAGATTAACGATGCCCGGCGCATGCCGGAGTTCGTATCGCGGGCGTTCTATAGCGCTTGCGGCGGGCGGCCAGGTCCGGTGGTGGTGGCGCTGCCGGAAGATCTGTTGTCGGAAATCGTCGAGACCGCCGACGCCCCGCCATTCCAAGCCATCGAAACGGCTCCTGGTCCAGAGGATTTAGCGGCACTGCAAGAGTTACTGGGCCATGCCCAAAGACCGATTGTCATTGTCGGCGGCAGCCGCTGGAATGAGGAGGCCTGCGCCGCGATCCACCGTTTTGCAGGGAATTTTTCCCTTCCCGTTGCCACAAGCTACCGCCGCCTGCCACTGTTCGATTCGCTTAATCCCAACTATTGCGGCGATCTGGGAATCGGTCCCAATCCCAAACTGATTTCGCGCATCAAGAACGCCGACCTCATCATCCTCGCTGGTGGACGGCTTGGCGAAATTGCCTCGCAGGGCTACCAGCTCCTCGACATACCTGGTCCGCAGACCAAGCTCGTGCATTTCTATCCGGATACGGACGAGCTTGGCAAAGTCTACCGGCCGCATCTGGCAATCAACGCCTCGCCCATCCGGTTTGCCGCAGCGCTGGAAAAGCTTGCCCCTCCGGTGAAACCTGCATGGGCTGGTGAGGCTGCTGCGGCACATGCCGACTATCTTGCCTGGACCGAGGCCGCCACGCCGCAGCCCGGTCTGGTCAATCTCGGCAGCATCATGGTGTGGCTCAGGGAAAATCTGCCTGCCAGCGCCATCATCTGCAACGGGGCAGGGAACTATGCCTCATGGATTCACCGGTTTTACCGATTCCGGCACTTTGCCAGCCACATAGCACCAACCGCAGCCTCCATGGGCTATGGCATACCCGCCGCAGTTGCTATCAAACGGCTTCACCCCGAATGCATGGTTGTCTCAATCAATGGCGATGGTGATTTCCTCATGAACGGCCAGGAATTCGCCACCGCTGTGCAGTACCAACTGCCGATCATCGTGCTGGTCTGCGACAACGCGCTCTATGGCACAATCCGCATGCACCAGGAGCGGGAATATCCGGGGCGGTCCATAGCCACCGACTTGATAAACCCTGATTTTTCCGCCTATGCGCGAGCCTTTGGCGGGTTTGGCTCCACGGTCGAGCGCACCGAGGATTTTGCCGCGGCCTTCGGAGCCGCCGTTGCTGCTGGGGTTCCATCGATCCTGCATATCAAGATCGATCCCGAAGCAATACTGCCAGGCATCACCCTGAGCAAGATCCGCGAACAGGCCCTCGCACGTCACCGGCTGTGAGCGAAGTCCCAGTAGAGTTTGCGCGCCTTCGTGTAGAAGGGGCCGGGCTGGAGGCTGCGCCCGTCAATACGGGTCACCGGCATGAGTTTGGAAAAATTGCCGCTTGAAAATATCTCGTCGGCCGCGAGGAAATCTTCGTAGATCATTGTTGTCTCATGCACTGTAATGCCGGAGCCGCGCAGCAGCGCGATCACCCGTTGGCGCGTGATGCCATTGAGAAAAGTGCCGTTGGGAGTTGGCGTGAAAACTTCGCCGCCTTTGGCCATGAAAATATTGGCATTGCCAAGCTCGGTAATGTTGCCGAGGAGATCGGCGACAAGGCAATTATTGAAGCCGCGTAGCTCCGCTTCGGCCAGCGCGCGGGCGTTGTTGGGATAGAGGCAGCCAGCCTTTGCTTCGACCGGGGCACATTCGCGGCTTGGCCGGCGAAACGGCGACAGGGTGATCGCCAGATTACCCGGCTGCGGCATCGGGGCCTCATAGATGCACATACACCAGCAGGTTGATTCCGGGTCGTGCTTGACGCCGCCGCCCGCCGCGCCATTCTCGGCCCAGTACATGGGCCTGATATAGAGCGTTACAGCCTGATCGAACCGGTTCATCCCATCCTCGGCAAGCGCTAACCATTCAGCATCGCTTACCAGTGGCTTCAGATCAAACTTGCGAGCCGACTGGTTAATGCGCGCCATGTGAAGGTCGAGGTCGGGCGCCACGCCCTCAAAGCGCCTCGCACCATCGAAGATCGTCGAGCCCAGCCACGCGCCATGGGTGCGGGGGCCCATGATTGCCACATTGCCTTCGTGCCAGGCAGCGCCGTAGTATGTCCAGGTTCGAGAGAACGTGGCAGGTTGGGCGGTTAATGTCATGATTTGTTCCTTATCACGCGCCCAATAGCGAGCCGGTTGTCTTGGGTGGCGACAGGCGATTTTTTACAGCGCGCGCCAGTTTGAGCAAGGTCGGCATGGGCTCGGGCAATACAATCCGGCAAAAGGCGACTTTTTTAACATATTTCTCGACATGCCATATGGCGTGAGAGCCCTTCGGAAAAAATGCAGTATCGCCCGCCACCAGCCGCCGTGGCGGGTTGTGGCCGTCGTCGACCGTCACCGAACCTTCAAGGAGGTGGACCGTTTCGTCGATGCTGTAGTACCAGTTAAAACGTCCCGCCGTGCAATCCCACAGAATGGTCGAAGCGGTGTAGTCGTCGCTGCGCGACAGCAGGGCATTGCGCGCCACAGGGTTACCTTCGATGATCCATTCTGGCGTAATCGGAGAAGAAACCAGTTCGATCGACATTTCGGAGAACACAACGGCTGGTGAAGACATTTTTCCAATCCTCTATGGTTAGATGATATTAAGGGGGAATTCAGCGCATGCCACTCGATCGCCTGGCACAACGAATGCTCGATATGATGGCCTTGTCGGCCCCCGCCGGCAATGGACGCCAGACGGTTGAACAGCGCCGAGACGCCTTCGACAAACTGATGCACATGGCGGCACGGCCGGTGCCGATCGGACACAGCGAAGATCGCCTGTTGAAGGGGCCGGGCGGGCCCCTGAAAGTTCGTATTTTCGATGCGTTGCCCGGACGCGGGCAACCGGCGCCCGGGCTGGTTTTCTTTCATGGTGGCGGCCTGGTGGCGGGAAGCATCGACACCCACGACGCCATGTGCCGGAGCCTTGCCATCGCGTCCGGTGCGGTTGTTGTTTCGATCGGTTATCGGCTGGCGCCCGAAGCGCCCTATCCTGCGGCCATCGAGGATGCCAATTGGGCGCTGCGCTGGACCGCCGCCCATGCCGTGGAGATGGGTGTCGACGCAGGGCGGATGGCGGTGGGTGGGGATTCGGCCGGGGCCACTCTGGCCACCGTCGTCTGTGCTGAAGCCCGCAGGCGGGGGCCAGCCATCCGGGCGCAACTCCTGCTCTGTCCGGTACTCGACATAACCGGCATGATGCCGTCGAGGCGCGAATTTTCCAAGGGCTTCCTTATTGATGCAACGGTCATGGCACACGACCTCGAAGACTATGTGCCGGCAGGCATCGATCTTGCCGACCCGCGCCTGTCGCCGCTGTTCATCGCCGATCCCCGCGGGTTGCCGCCGGCGGTCATTCATACGGCGGAGTTCGATCCTCTGCGCGACGAGGGCGAGGCTTACGCGAAACGGCTCGAAGAGGCTGGAGTTACCGTGCACCTGACCCGCCATGAGGGCATGATCCACTCGTTCTATGGCATGGACACCATTTTTCCCCAGGCCAAATTGGCGCTGCAAACGATCGGCACAGAACTCCGTAAGGTCCTGAGTCAGGGGCATCACAGCTGAATTTTTCCGGCCATGATGCGTTCATACTTGGCTGTGTCAAGGACGCAATAGCGTCCTTTCGATGCTTCATCGACGTAGAGCGGTTCGCGGCAGACCGCAGGATCAAAACCGTCGCGCATCAGTTCCTGTTTCTTGGGCTTGAAGGTTTCGGTGACAGTGAGGCCGCTGCCGATGCGAAGAAAAACCGGCACTGCGAAGGAGGGAAGGCGTGCCCTCACATGACTTCTGAAGATGGCGGGATCGAACCCGCCATCGACGGTGAGTTTCGCCATGCCGGCACGGCCGTCAGAGCCCGCGATGGCGACGCCATAGACGACGGCTTCGATAACTCCCGGCGCTGTCGAAATCGCCTCCGCCACTTCCGCCGTCGAGACATTCTCGCCTTTCCAGCGGAACGTGTCGCCGGCGCGATCGACGAAATAATAAAAACCGCGTTCGTCGCGGCGCATCAGGTCGCCGGTGCGGACCCAGCTGTCGCCCTTGGCAAAAACGCCGTGGAGAATTTTGCGTTCGGATTCAGCTGAACTGGTATAGCCTTCGAAGCGTCCCGGTCCGTGGTCGAGGCGCCCGATGGCTTCGCCGGTCTCGCCGCGGGCGGCCTTCACGCAGAAGCCATCATCGCCGCGAACAACTTCTCCGTTCGCGGCGTCATAGCTGACGAGGGCAACGGCAAAACGGTGGACGAGATAAGGTGGAATCCGGCCGATGGCGCCGGGCTCGCCCTCCGCGTTGTAAAGCGAGAAATTACCCTCGGTAGCGGCATAAAATTCAAGGATCTGCGGAATGGCAAATTTCTCCCGGAAACGCTCCCAGACATCGCCGCGCAAGCCATTCCCCACTGCCATGCGCAAGCGATGGCGAATTTCCGCAGGATGATCAGGTGCATTGACGAGATAACGGCAGAGTTCGCCGATATACTGGAAAATGGTGCAGTCAAAGCGCGTGATATCCTCCCAGAAGCGGCGTGCCGAGAATTTCCCGGCAATCGCGACCCCGCCGCCCGCCGCCAGCATGCAGCCAACAGCCACGACGCCGCCGGTGCTGTGATAGAGCGGCAGGCAGTTGTAGAGACGGTCCTCCGCCGTGGCGCCCAGCATGCCCTTGAACCACAGGGCCCAGTTCATGATGCGGCGATGGCTGACATGGGCCGCCTTGGGAAGGCCGGTGGTGCCCGAGGTGTAGATGAGCAGGGCGGGATCGTCGATGGTGAGCGTTATTTCGGCCTTGGTTTTCTCCGAGATGTGCCGGTCAATCCGCGGCAGATGGCCGGGACCATCGCCATGTAGCCAGACGGTAAGGCCGGTTCCGGCTTCAGCGGGCAGGAATGCCATGCTAGCGGTGAGGGTTTGGTAGAGCCCGGCCGCTACAATCAGGTGTTTTGGCTGGGCAAGTCCTATGCAATGGGCCAGCGAGGAGCCAGTGAGATTGGTGTTGATCAGCGCAGTCAGGCCCCCCGCTGCGGCAATGCCAAGCCAAATCGCCACATATTCCGGACGGTTCGGCATGAACAGGGCGACGCGGTCTCCCTTTGCCATGCCCTGGGAGAGAGCCCAGCCAGTATAATGGTTCACTCGCTGTTGCAATGCGCCATAGTCAAAGTTCTCGAAATCAGACAGCAGGGCTTGGGCGTGCGGTTGGCTGCTCGCGTGTTCCTCGACAATGGTGACGAGTGTGCGGTGCGGCGCGTTGTCGATGCCCGAGGCCGCCGCCAGAGCGTCGATCCACATAGTTGCCGGTTTGCGCGGCGAGCGAGCGCCTTCCTTCATGTTTGCCACGATGTCCAGGATGGTCTGCATGAATGATATGCTGAATTCCGCCGCCACCGTTAAAACATGAATTAAACCCCGGTCATTCCTAAAGCAACACCGAGGTGCGGCAACGCCATTCCACACCGGCCACACAGGATATTGCGAAGTATAGTAAACAATTAAGGTTTAGCCTAAAGTGCGGGGCTTATTGATTGTAAAACTTTTGATTGAATTTTATTATAGTGCGAACCTCGACAGTGCTTGCGGGAGACGCCGGATGCGTATCGAAACCATCGCCGTTCACGAAGGCTATGAACCTGAAGCAACGACCAAGGCAGTCGCCGTACCGATTTACCAGACTGTAGCCTACACTTTCGACAGTGCCGATCACGGAGCGGCATTGTTCAACCTCGAGACCGAGGGCTATCGCTACAGCCGCATCGCCAATCCCACGACAGACGTGCTGGAGCGCCGTATCGCTGGACTTGAAGGCGGTGTCGGAGCGCTTGCCGTGGCGAGCGGTCAGGCGGCAATGCATTATGCCATATCCAATCTTGCCGATTGCGGCGGCAATATTGTCACGGTGCCGCAGCTCTATGGCACGACGCACACGTTGTTTTCACATATCCTGACCAAGCAGGGCATTCAGCCACGCTTTGCCGAGAACGATTCGGCTGAAGTCGTCGAACGTCTGATCGACGGCGAGACCCGTGCGGTGTTCTGCGAAAGCGTGGGCAATCCCGCTGGCAATGTCTGCGATATCGAGGCACTTGCGCAAGCCGCGCACCGCCACGGTGTACCGCTGGTGGTCGACAACACTGTAGCTACTCCCATCTTGCTCAGACCGATCGACTACGGCGCCGATATCGTGGTTCATTCACTGACCAAGTTCCTCGGCGGCCACGGCACCACCATGGGTGGCGCCATCGTCGACAGTGGCCGCTTCCCGTGGAAGCAACACGCGGCGCGCTTCCCGATGTTCAACGAGCCCGACGCATCCTATCACGGGATGGTCTATACCGATCGCTACGGACCCTCTGCCTATATCCAGCGCTGCCGCAGCGTGTATCAGCGCAACACCGGTGCCGTGCTGTCGCCGTTCAACGCATTCCTGTTGCTACAGGGCATCGAAACGGTGGCGTTGCGCATGGAGCGGCACGTTGAAAACGCCATGAAGGTGGCGCAATTTCTTAACGCCGATGGGCGCGTCGCCTGGGTCAATCATGCCGGGCTCGCCGGCAACCCTTACCATGCATTGGCGCAGAAATATCTTGGGGGGAAAGCCTCCTCACTGTTCACTTTCGGCGTTAAGGGCGGACTGGAAGCCGGCAAGGTGTTCTATGATGCGCTGAAACTGGTAACCCGTCTTGTCAATATTGGCGATGCCAAGTCGCTCGCCTGCCATCCGGCGTCGACCACCCACCGCCAGATGCTGCCCGAGGAACAAAAGCGCGCCGGCGTGCGCCCCGAGATGATCCGTCTCAGCATTGGCATCGAGCATGTCGACGACATTATCGAGGACATCGATCTGGCTTTGACCGCCGCCGCCAGCGCCATGAGACGCGGGCTTGCAGCTGAATAGAGAGTTTGCGTGAGGGAGCCAGGCATGGCCGTATTGTTGGAAGACAATGGCACCGTCCGAAAGTGGAGCGGCGGCGCCGGTAAATTTACCGGCAAGAAACCACAGCCCATCCGCACAGTCATTGACGTGGCTCTCGTCAACAACATGCCCGACCCCGCCCTTGCCGCCACCGAGCGGCAGTTTGCGCGGTTGCTCGATGATTCTGGCCAGGGCATGGTCAGACTCCATTTGTTCTACCTGCCAGGCGTCCCGCGCGGGGAGGAAGCAAAGGCGGTGCTGGCGTCCCGCTATCGTCCGGTCGAGGAACTCTATGCTTCGCCGATTGACGCGCTGATTGTCACCGGCAACGAGCCCCTTGCGCCCAATCTCGACGATGAACCTTACTGGCCAGCGCTCACCAGCCTCATCGAATGGGCCACGTCCCATACCGTCTCGACTATCTGGTCCTGCCTTGCCGCTCACGCGGCGGTGCTGCATCTCGACCGTATCGCCCGCCGCAGGCTCCCGGCAAAACATTCGGGTGTGTTCACCAGTACAGTCGAAAACGCTGGGCTCGGCGCCCTTCCGGCTGAACTGCTGGTGTGCCACTCGCGGCTCAACGAAGTAAGCAGTGCTGATCTTGCGGCAGCAAACTACCAGATCGTAGCGCAAAGCCCGGGCGGTCATGTCGATACGTTCTTCAAGGACTATCGCAGCCGCTTCGTCTTCTTCCAGGGTCATCCGGAATATGATGCCGATTCACTGATGCGCGAATACCGCCGCGATGTGGGCCGTTATCTGCATGGCCAGCGCGATACTTATCCGGACGTGCCGGCGAACTATTTCGACGAAGAAACGCTGCTCCGCATGCTGGCCTTTCGCCAGCGGGCGGAAGTTGGCCGGGATCCGGCGATGTTCCCGGAAATTCCACAGGCGAGCATTCGCGCCGGACTGGAAAAACAACTTCGGACCTCAACGGGCGCAATCTATCGCAATTGGCTGGCGGGCGTTGCCGGCCGGGAATCCATAATTGACGGTACTGGCGGCGTCAGTCCTGGCCGATAGCGGGCCATGGATCGCCGATGCGGCAAAGCATGGCGGCGATCGATGCCGCAGTGACGAAATTCTCCGGCGTGATTTCCGGCTGCGGGATCATCAAGTCAAATTCCGCCTCAATGCCGAGCATGACCTTAACCATGTCAACCGAGGTGAAACCAATATCAGCAAGCCGGTTGTCCGCGGCGATCGGACCGGGCGTTACCCCTTCGGTGCGGATATCCTGCAAAACCTGGATCACCCGCAGGGTGATGCTGTCTATGGCTTCAGCGCCCGTGGCATGGCCTACTTCTGGATTGACTACTGTGGTGAAGGGCTCGTTCATAGCTTGCTTTCTGTTACCGGCAATGCATATTGTATATATCGCGGACTTTCCGGCAAATTGATTGAATTAATTGCAAAGATATACAGTTTTTTTGTCGTTCAGGTTGAGGGTTAACTGAAACTGAGCGGACAGCTTTACCGGCAGAAGATAAAATCATAGTCTAATATTATCAATCGGCCGTCCAGTGTAGATTCCTTTCGGATGGCAGATTATGAATTGGACGGCAGCCGTAAATGGAAGATCTAGAACCCGGACGCGCCTTGGCCGACACGCAGGCAGGAGCTTTGCAACACCGCGCCGACGCCGCTGCGGCAATTGCGTTGAAGTTCGCTGACGACGTCGACCAGGACGCACGATTCCCGCACGAGGCGTTGGCGGTACTACGCGCCGAAAAACTGCTCGGTGTGCAGGTACCGGGGAAGCTGGGCGGCGAAGGCCGCACCATTTCGGAGACAGCGCAGGTTTGCTATACGCTGGGCCGGGCCTGCGCTTCGACGGCGATGATTTATGCCATGCACCAAACCAAAGTGGCCTGCATCGCCAATCACGGAATGGGCAGTGCCTGGCACGAAGCTCTGCTGCTGCGGCTGATGAAGGAACAACTACTGTTTGCCTCCTCGACGACAGAGGGGCAGGGCGGCGGCAATGTGCGATCGAGTGCGGCCCCTATCGTCCACGATGGCGCGGCGATCTCGCTGACCCGTGACGCGAGCGTCATTTCTTACGGCGCTCAGGCCGATGGCGTGGCGACCACAGCGCGTCGCAGCGAGACCGCGGAGCCTTCCGATCAAGTGCTCGCCGTATTCCTCAAGGAGGACTATGAACTCGTAACGACCGTTGGCTGGGACACGCTTGGCATGCGCGGTACCTGCAGCAGCGGCTTCAATCTGAAGGCCAGGGGTATTGCCAGCCAGATTATTCCGGTTCCCTACGACCGTATTCACGCTCATACGATGACGCCGGTGGCCCACCTTCTGTGGTCGAGTGTGTGGGCAGGCGTGGCGGCTGCAGGCGTGGCCAAGGCGGAAGCATTCGTGCGCCGGGCGCTGCGCGGCTCGGGCGGGCAATTGCCGCCGGGCGCCACACACCTGAACAAGGCGAAATCCTCGCTGCGGCTGCTGCGCAATCTCATCTCCTCTTCGCTTGCACTCTATGAAAAGTCGCGCGCCGATGACCGTTATTCCAATTCGCTCGACTTTCAGGTTTCTCTCACGCTCACCAAAGTCGACGCGTCCGAATTGGCCGTGGAAACGGTGCTGAGTTGCTATCGCACCTGCGGTTTGGCTGGCTACCGCAATGACGGCGAAATGAGCATCAGCCGCCACCTGCGCGATGTGCTCTCCTCGCCAATTATGATCAATAATGAACGCATCGTCGCCAACATGTCGAATTCATTGCTGATGAGCGGCGTTCCGGCAACGCTCAGCGGCTGATCGTCACGTGCAAAACGGAGAAGTTCATTCATGAATATTGCGGCTGAGCGAGCCAAGTCCGAATCCGGAACCCACGGTGGGGAGGAACAAGGGGTTCTTGCCGCGGCCTTGTTCCGGCCGATGGGTGTAGACGGTGTTTATGCCCGCACCGCGGTCTATGAGACGGTGGTCGAAAGGCTCACCGCCCTAATCTCGCGTCAGCGCGAAGAGGGCACTGAGATATTGCGTTTTCCACCGGTGATGAGCCGCCACCAGCTGGAGAAATCGGGCTATCTCAAGAGTTTTCCCAACTTGCTTGGCTGCGTGTGTGCTCTGCATGGCAGCGAAGCCGAAATCAACCGGGCGGTGAATACCTTCGAACAGGGTGGCAACTGGACGGCTGCACTCACTTCTGCCGATCTCGTCCTGTCGCCCGCCGCCTGCTATCCAGTTTATCCGATTGCCGCGGCACGCGGACCGGTGCCGGAATCAGGTTATGTCTTTGATATTGCCGCCGATGTGTTCCGGCACGAACCATCGCGTGAAATCGACCGTTTCCAGTCTTTTCGTATGCGCGAGTTCGTCTGTATCGGAACCGGTACTCAGATCACCGCCTTCCGTGAGCGCTGGATGGAGAGGGCGAAGGTCATCGCCGGACAGCTGCTGCTGCCGGCTACAATGGAACAGGCGAGCGATCCGTTTTTCGGCCGCGTCGGCCAGATGATGGCGGTCGCCCAGATTCAGGCATCTCTGAAATTCGAGTTGCTGATCCCGGTGCGTTCGGTGGAGAAGCCAACCGCCTGTATGAGTTTCAATTATCATCGCGACCATTTCGGCATTGCCTGGGACATGAAGATGGCGGGCGGCGAGATAGCGCATTCGGGCTGTGTCGCATTCGGCATGGACCGCCTCGCGGTAGCGCTCTTTGCCATTCACGGCCTCGATATGGCCAGTTGGCCCGAAAGTGTCAGGCAAGCTCTTATGCTCTGACCGTGGGTTCCAATCCGCACAGTTCGCCAGTTGGCGGCCGGGCGTTGCGGAAATTTCAGATCAGATGCTTTGGCACTGCGGCATAAATGGTTTGCAGTCCGGGTCTATTATGGTTCAAGTAACCATGGTGCCGGGTAAAGAACTGACTTTCTGATCTCTTACTCCTCGTATCAACCGGCATTGGGTTCATGCAGATGTTTAGTGGCGTCAGTGACATGTTGATAGGCTGGCTGCTTGCCGCTGCAACTTTGGCCGCCCGGTTCATTTCGAATTTCAACAGATCCAAAGGGCAATCCCAAAGCAGCGAGATTGAATCAACCATCAATGAGTTGCTCAAGACCTCATCTGACCAAGATATCAAATCCTTGCGGCCGCTGGGCGAGATGCCATTTGCGCGAAGCGTGTGGATCGATTTCCTGGGGGATCAGGAAAATACCGCCGCATTCTCCGTAAGTTTCGAGCCGCCAGAAGGAACGCGCGCGGTCCTGAAGAGAAGCAGTTCGCCGGGGGGCATGGAGTCGCTTGTGCGGCAACACGAAAGACTTGCGATGGCGCATGCCGAGCTACCTACCGGTGAATGCGACTTTAGCATTCCGCAAATCCTTGCCTTCAGCCGGGCCTCGGGCGTGGTCTGGTCAATCGAAAAATTCATCGGGGGAAAAGATGGCCGGTCGGTCATTCAGGCTCCCGATCTTCGCGCCGCAGCCCTCGTCGCTACCGCGAACGCGATTGACTGCCTTCAATCGTGTACCGTCAAGGCAACTGTCATTGATACCGCCTGGATCGAGGAATGGATCGACCGGCCGGCGGCCGTTCTCTGCGAACCCGTCCACACCCTAATGTCGAGGCGCGCGCGCCAAGCGGCGGTAGCAACCTTCAAGTTGCAGCAACGCACCTATTGGTTCGGCCGGACCGTGCCACTTGGTTGGTATCACGGTGATTTCAATCCGGGAAATATCCTGTTCAGGCAGGACCGGTGGCGCCCGGAGACCAACGGCCAGGTTGCCGGAAACCGTCCCTCGCTGGCAGCCGTCGAAGGGATCATCGATTGGGACAGGGCCGGACGGAATGGCCCCCAAGGTTTCGACATCTGCCACCTCGCAATTTCGGCCCGCCGGGTGCTGACTGGCCGGCAAGTTGGCGAAATCATCCGCGACTTGTTGTTGGAGGGCCGCTGGAACGCCGACGAGCTGGCTTGGTTTGGCCGCTGTAAGGCATTGGACGGTCCGGCAGGTGAATGGACATCCGAACCCGCGGCATTGCGGGCAATGGTGGGCCTCGTGTGGCTGCGGCTGATGATTGCAAACATAGAAAAATCCAGCGACTATCTCTCCAACCGCCTCTGGTCTGCCGCAAATGTGGAACGGGTACTGAAACTAAGCCTGCGGAACATTACAGCATAGCAGCGCCAACAGGCTGCAGCGGCATCCCATTTAGCAGTCAGGCCGCCACCTAGAGATCTTTGCGGGGCTTGTGCTGCCGATGAAACAGGGTTCCGACATGCGCGACCAATTTTGTTGCCTTCCTGGCTGGTATTGAGATTGCTCGTTCGATGATCCGGCAACTAAAGTTCACCACCATCATCAAGAAAGGAAGTGGATCATCGGCTGCCAGCCACGCATATTCCGTTTTAGATTGTTTGGTTGCAGTTTCATTCTGACTGATGGTCCCGCCAAAAAGCCGCGATGCCCAATTGAGGTTTTCCAACCGGAATTTTCGTCCGAAAACTGGTGGCGCTTGCGGCACCGCCCTCCCGGTCAGGTCGAGGTGCAGGGCTCGCACTACGTCGATATCATTTTTCGTTACAAAGAGTCGAAAATTGGCACCGAAGCGCGGATTGAAATCAACGAGTTTGTATTGCCCATCGCGACTGTCGAAACGCCAATCCATATCGGCGATTCCCTTGAAACCAACCGCACGGCAGAACCCAGTGGCTAAGTCGAGAAGTTTGTCGTTGCGCAAAACGGTAGCCGCTGTGGTGACACCGGCCCGAGGAGGCCATGACTGGTATTTGCGGCCGGTAAAGGCAACGACCGGATTCGAGTCGCTGCCGCAGTATACATGCACGATCCAATCCTCTGCGGCGTCATCGGGAATGTATTCTTGGATGATGACCTCGGAGTTTGCTGGCCATGTGTATTTCAGCCTGAGGAGTTCCTCGGCAGCGCAAAAAATTGTCGTGGATGCGACTGCTGGCGACGAAAGGCGCGACCATGGTTCGCTGTTCTTGATAACAACCGGATATCGGATCTGGTCCGCCAGGGCGATCGTTTCGCCAAACGAACGCGCGAAGGCAGTCCTGGGGGCCGGCACGCCATGTCCAATACATAACTGATAGAGATCACGTTTACTGGCCAGGGCCCTCGGCAGTGCGGATGAAACTTGCGGGAGTAGGAAGCAAGCCCTGAGTTCGTCTGTATGTTCGGCAGCGAAAATCGCTGCCTCGTCGTCTGTTGGCAGCAGTATGACCGGGTTGCCCAATTCTCTGCCGATGTTAACTAGCTGTGAAAGTATTGCCGTCTGGTTGCTAGTCCAATCTTCTTTAACCACAAATGCACGTGCCAAATGCCGTGAGAACCGGTGTGGACTGAATGTGGATGAAATTATCGCGTGGCTGGTAACGCCAACACGGCCAAGGGACCGGATTGCACCGAGCGATCCATAGAGGAGGGAATACCGCGTGATCGGAAATAATAATACCGGCACAGACAGGTCGTAACTTGCAGTGCTCACAGTAATCCAATACACATTGAGTTGAAGCTGCGGCCAAGTTTAACGCAAATTAAGCACCCATTGCAATAATTTTCCATCTGGGTGAAGACGGTGTTATCACTCTTTCGCGCTTGAGATGCATTGATAATCGCCCTCCGGGGGCTTTGGTTATCATTGGATTTCCGTGGCAATTTTTGCAGCTGGTGGGTGATCCCGGACATGGATGAAAACCATCTTGTGATGAAATGCCAGTGGATTTTGCGAGAGTGAAAGCAGTATGTTGCAGATCGGAGCGCAATGCAAATTTGGATTAACCTAAAGATTTCGGAGTTGGTGAATGAAGGGAACTCAGTCAACTGATGTTGTTGTTGTAGGTGCCGGACCATATGGCCTTGCAGTTGCCACCCATCTTCGGGGGGCGGGCATTTCTACCCAGGTTTTTGGAAGCCCCATGAGCGCCTGGCGCGACAACATGCCTACGGGAATGTTTCTGAAATCCAAGTGGGAGGCAACAAGCATATCCGCACCAGAACCGGAATCAACGATTATTAAGTATTCGGGCGACGTAGGTTTTGGCCCCTGCAGCGACTATACCCCCATTCCCATCGGTCTGTTCGTTAACTATGGACTCCGTTTCCAGGAGCGCCACGTTAGGGACCTGAACCAAACCCAGGTGACCGATATCAGCTCAGAACAAGGCGGTTTCCGCATTACACTGGCTGATGGCGATTCTCTTCTCGCAAAGAGTATTGTGGCGGCGTCAGGTCATGTCCCCTTTGCATATATTCCCCGTGAGCTTAAATCAGCCGTGAGCAAGGGTAGTGGAGCGAACCAGATCACGCACACCTGCAATCATGCGGATTTCCTTGGTTTTTCAGGGCGCACGGTTGCTGTCGTTGGCGCTGGCCAGTCGGCACTGGAAAGTGCCGTCCTTTTGCGTGAGATTGGCGCAAAGGTGCATTTGCTGGTCCGTGGTCGAAGGCTTCTGTGGGGCGGTCCGCCAATGCCAAGCGGTGGTCCGTTGCACCGGCTTATCAAGCCCGAAACTCCATTCGGACCTGGATGGTCGCACTTCTTGTTCACAAAGGCCCCCGAACTTTTCTCCCATTTTCCGCTATCGGCCAGGTTGTTCTTGGCAAAAACTACCTACGGTCCAGCCGGTGCATGGTGGCTGAAAGACCGTTTGGATGAACAAATCTCGGTTTTGACCGAAACACTTATCGAGAAAGCCGAGGTTTCAAGCGGAAAAATTCACCTTCGACTCCAGTCTAAATCCAAGCCTGTTTCTTCGCTTGCAGTTGATCACGTAATTGCAGCCACCGGCTACCAGGTTGATGTCAATGCAATTGAATATTTCAATCCGGTACTCCGGGCCCGCATTACTTGTCTCAGCGGCTCTGGTTCCCCGCGTTTATCACACAACTTTGAGTCCTCGGTCGAAGGTCTTTATTTTGTCGGATTGCCGGCCGCAGCAACCTTTGGGCCACTACAGAGATTCGTCTACGGCTCTGACTTTGCGGCGCGAACTATATGCCGGTCCCTGGCCTATACCGGGGTTGCTTCGAGGCAATCGCGAGCCGCGGCTGCCTAATTGCATGTATCGGCTGTGGCTATGGCGGGAAGGCCAGTCACCGGTGCTATCTCGCTCGATGCCTATCTTTATGAAACAAAATTATCGGGAGTAACGTAATGCCGCCGCTGCATATTGTTTTACAGCGCCTGCGAAGGGATGGTGTGAGCCACATGGCATGGCTGATCGCCGGACGTATTCGGCTTCAGTTCCGTTCGTTCGTGGAGGATGCCCGGCGAGGCGTCTCGACGGCACTTGAAGTGGATGATTACAATCTCGGGTTTCAGGACAGCCGCTTCCATGCCTATGTCGCGACAGATTACAGGACATTGAAGACCGCGTTTGGGCACATCCAAGTCCGGGCCTCGAAAGATGTGTTTGTGGATTTTGGATCGGGCAAGGGCCGCGTCGTGATGCTGGCTGCGGAACTGCCGTTCCACCGTGTGACTGGGATCGAGTTCTCGGAGCAACTTCACGATCAGGCACTCCAGAACTTGCGGTCACTGCGCAATCGTGTTTGCCAGAACGTGGAACTGATCTGCACCGATGCCAGGGACTGGAAAATTCCCCATGATGCCACTGTGCTGTTCTTCTTTAACCCCTTCGAGGGTGAAGTGCTGGCAAAAGTTTGTGCCAATATCAGACAATCGTTGGCAGAGGCGCCGAGAAAAATCACCATCATCTACGTGCGGGCAGACAAGTTCTTCGAGAAAGAAATAAAGTGGAAAGAATGGCTAACGCGCACGGCGGAATTTCCCTGCAGCGATGGCAAGGTAGCTATCTATGTCAATTCTGTTTGAACCGCGGGACCGGCGCGCATTTGCTGCAAGTCGAGTTACAGGACTCCGGTTAGCCCCCCGTGAACAATTCGTTTTTCAGGCATGAAGCGGTTTGACTGACGCGGACAGGAGCACCATTGGCAGACGCAAGAGTAGTCTCAACCAGTTAAGCGGGAAGTGGAAGTTGTATCCGGCGGCGGCGAAGATGGCATTGATTGCATCGTCCTGTGTTCCGGTAAGATAATAGTGGCCCATCCGGTGCTGGTTCTTGATATGGCCGATGGCCGGCTCAAGGCACAATATCCCATCGTGCATGGGCTGGCTAAATTCGGGGGGATTACCATAAGAAGACTCGAGGTCGCGACAATACAGCGGCCAGTTCAATTGCCGATCACAAGTGTGTGCAAATCGATCTGCAAGAACAGTTCTGATGCAGCTAAGGCCGCCCACTTGCTCAAGGTCTGGTCTTGCCATGGTTGTCCATTTGCACCAATCTCAAATTCGCGACGCAGTCATCCGGTCGATACCGGTGTAAAGCCGTAAAGGTGCAGAGTTGGACCAATCCAATTTCGCGAGGTTGACGAATATTATTCGCGAAGTAACGCTTCCGGCTCGCGCCAGCGACTTGCTGCCGCGGGTGAGGGGCGCGGTCACGAAGCACGAAATGGCAGGTGAAGTGCTTGTCAAGCTGATCCAGATTTTCGTGGCCGCAATTTGGGCAGTGCTTTACACGGTTTCCCGCAAGACGGATGCTGGATTGTCATTCTCTCCGGTGCCCTATGCGCTTGCTGCCTACTTCCTGTTGAGTGTTGGGGGGCTTTATTTTGCGCTGCGCCGCCCGCTTCCGGCCTGGTCCATCTATTCCTCCTGCGCGCTGGATGTGTGCTTCCTGATGCTGTTGATGTGGAGTTTTCACATCCAGTACGGTCAGCCAGCCGCGTTCTATCTGAAGGCGCCGACGCTTCTGTATGTGTTCATTTTCATCGCCTTGCGTGCCCTGAGGTTCGAACCGCGATTCGTGCTTGCGACAGGCGGGTTTGCCGCTTTGGGGTGGCTGGCTCTGGTTCTCTTTGCCATCTTCGAAGGCAGGGACGGCGATCAGGTGACGCGCGACTATGTCCACTACATGACGAGCAATTCCATCCTGATCGGCGCTGAGTTCGACATGATCATTTCCATTCTCTTGGTTTCCGGAATCATCGCCCTGGCACTCAAGAGAGCCAACGGTTTTCTTTTGCGGGCGACGACGGAAGGCGTGACTGTGCAGGACTTGTCGCGGTTTTTCGACCAGTCAGTGGCTGAGCGCATCAAGGACGCCGAGAACCCGCTGGTGGCGGGAGAGAGTGCGCGGCGCCAGGCGGCTATTCTGTTTGTCGACATTCGCAGTTTTACGCCGATGTCGGCAAAGCTCGATGCCGAGGCTGTGGTGACCATGCTGACCGCCTATCAGGCCCGCATTGTGCCGATTATCCAGAACCACGGCGGCGTCATCGACAAGTTCCTTGGCGATGGCATCATGGCGACCTTCGGGGCGGTCAACATAAGCAGCACGCCCGCCGCTGATGCACTGCGTGCTCTTGATGCGATCATCGCCGAAACCGACACTTGGGGACAACATGATGGGTGTCTTGCCGAACTTCTCCCGGGTAGCGTGAATGGGGCGGCGGCGGCGGGGCAAGTTGTGTTTGGCGTTGTCGGCAATGATAAGCGCCTTGAATACACGGTGATCGGCGATCCGGTAAATCTGGCCGCAAAACTGGATAAGCTCAACCGGACCCTGCGATCGCGTGCAGTTGCCAGCGCAGCGACCCTGCGGGCAGGCATGGCGCAAGGATATATGCCGCGTTCGCGATTGCGCCAGGCGAATACTGACTATGGTGAGGTGGTCGTATTGTCTGAGTCCCTTCGGAGTGCCGCGAGTTCGGCTGGCGATACCCATGATCAGGCGATGAGGGATCCGGGGTGATGGCGACAGACATGGAGACGGGCGTACAGCCGCTGGTCTGCGACATTTGCGTGGTTGGGGCTGGATCGGCCGGCCTCGCCGTTGCCGCGGGAGCGGCCCAGATGGGCGCCAAGGTTGTTCTGATCGAGCGTTCCAAGATGGGTGGCGATTGCCTGAATACCGGATGCGTTCCGTCAAAGTCGATTATCGCCGCCGCCCATGCGGCACATACGGGCCAGACCGCTGGCCGGTTCGGTGTTCATTTTTCTCCTGCCACCGTGAATTTCCAGGAAGTTCACGACCACATTCACGGCGTCATCGGTACTATCGCCCCGCACGACAGCGTGGAACGTTTTGCGGGACTGGGGGTCCGCGTTCTGCGGGAATCGGCTCGCTTCACCGGACCCAATGAAGTTGCTGCCGGTGCCTTCCGCATCACGGCGCGGCGCTTTGTGATTGCCACGGGTTCGCGCGCTGCTTTGCCACCGGTGAAGGGATTGGCCGAGTCCGAAGCGCTGACCAATGAATCAGTGTTCGATCTCACTGAACTTCCGGCCCACCTTATTGTGGTGGGAGGGGGCCCCATCGGCCTCGAACTGGCACAGTCTTTTCGCCGCCTCGGTTCCGTCGTCACGGTCCTCGAACGTTTCACCATCCTGCCGAGGGATGAACCGGAGGCGGCCGATATCGTGCGCGCGGTGTTGCGCGGCGAAGGCATCGTTCTCCTGGAAAAGGTCGAGATCACCGGCGTCAGGCGCCAGGGTGGCAGTGTCGAAGCCGACATCATTGACAATGGTCAATCGCGCACCGTCAGCGGAACCCACCTGCTGGTGGCGGCGGGGCGAACCCCAAACACCGATGGACTTGGTCTGGAAGCGGCAGGCATCAAATTCAGCCCGAAAGGTGTCGAGGTTGATAAGGGCCTGCGTTCGAGCAACCGCAAGGTCTTCGCCATCGGCGACGTTGCCGGTGGCCCGCAGTTCACCCATATCGCCGGCTATCATGCGGGCATCGTCATCCGTAGCGCGTTGCTCGGCCTGCCCGTGAAGGTGAACTATTCCGCCCTGCCATGGGTGACTTATCTCGATCCGGAAGTAGCCCATGTCGGGCTCACGGAAGCCGAAGCCCGCAAGGGCGGCGGCAGCGTTACGACACTGCAGGAATCCTTCAAAGGCAATGACCGCGCCCAGACGGAGCGGCGCACCGAAGGCTTCATCAAGATCGTGCTTGGCCGCCGCGGGCGCATCCTTGGCGCCACCATCGTTGCACCCCATGCCGGTGAAATGATCGGGCTGTGGGGGCTGGCCATTTCGCGCAAGCTGGCAATTTTTGCCATCGCCGGCATGATTGCGCCCTATCCGACACTTTCGGAACTTTCAAAGCGCGCGGCGGGAAGTTACTATACGCCGTCGCTCTATGGTGCGAGGATGAGGAGCATTGTGGGCTTCGTCCAGAAATGGCTTCCCTGACACCAACCCAGTTGCTGCGTGACAAGCGGGTTTGGCTGGCCGCAGGGATCAATCTCGCCAAGCTGGATCGCAATCGTCCAGCCTGGGCCGTTACCAAAAATCGCGATGAGAGATTTCGAACTTGATCCGGAGCGGTTTCATTGGATCCCGTCGCCGGGGGCGAAAATGGTCCTTCGCGCGACAGTAGCGGCATTGTTCTACCAACACGAATGTTCACGCAAATGTTAGCGGAAACGTGATTTCCAATTGATCCGCGATTTGGCGAACAAGGTGTCATCGACGAAAATCGATAACCCCAAGGAGGATACGACATGGAAAAATCGAAGCGCACCACACTGCTGGCCATTGCCGGAGCCATGACAGCGGTCATCGCCGGCATCCATTTGACGGAAGCTCGCGCCGCCAGTGCGGAGATGGAAAAGATGATGAAAGAATCCGGTGAGCAGATCGCCGCCGGCAAGATGGAAAAATGCTTCGGCATCGCGCTGAAGGGCCAGAACGATTGCGCGGCTGGCGAAGGCACGACCTGTGCTGGAACCTCGACCGTCGACTACCAAGGCAATGCGTTCAAGCTTGCGCCGGCCGGTACCTGCACGACCATGGAGACGCCCAAGGGGATGGGAAGTCTCACGCCCAAGGCCTAAGACAATCTTGGACAACCGGGCGGGCGGCGCTGCCGTCCGCCCTGACAGCGCAAACAGAAACGGTCACGTGGCGGTCCAGTCGAACATATCTATAAACCACGCAATTCAGCCGCGCGCGGGTGTCGGTCTGAAGGCCGAGCACTATCGCGATATTCTCGAAGCACTGCCCGACCTCGGTTTCTTCGAGATCCATGCCGAGAACTACATGGGCGCGGGCGGTCCGCCGCATCACTACCTTGCCGAAATCCGCAAGAATTATCCGATTTCGCTGCATGGCGTGGCGCTCTCGATTGGCGGGCAGGATCAACTGAACCGCGACCATCTGGGGCGGTTGAAGGATCTGCTGATACGCTATGAGTGCGGGCTGTTTTCCGAACATCTCGCATGGTCGACGCATGCGGGGGCCTATCTGGATGATCTGCTGCCGGTACCCTACATCAAGGAAACGCTGGACCGGGTGTGCGATCACATCGATGAAACCCAGGCGTTTTTGGGCCGCAGAATGCTCCTCGAGAATCCGTCGACCTATGTGCAATTCGCGCAGAGCACGATGGCCGAGACCGAATTCATTGGGCAAATCGCCGGCCGCACCGGTTGCGGCCTGTTGCTGGACGTGAACAACGTGTTTGTATCGTGCAAGAACCACAACATGGACGCGATCGCCTATGTCGATGCATTCCCCACTGAGCACGTGGGGGAAATCCACCTGGCTGGCCATGATGAGCGCATCGATGATGCGGGTGCTCCGTTGTTGATTGATGCCCACGGCTCGCCGGTGATCGATCCGGTTTGGGAGCTTTATCAATATGCCATAGCCCGGGTTGGCCCGGTGCCGACGCTGATCGAACGCGATGCCAATGTGCCGCCCATTGCCGAGCTGCTGATGGAGGCCAACCGCGCCAATCAAATCCTTGATGGCGAGCGGCAGCGGCGGGCGGCCCATGCGGTCGCGGCGGAATGAGGCAATGAACGCTCCCTGGGCGCAGAATGAATTTGCAATGGCGCTGATCAACCGGTCGCGTCCAGTACCCGAAGAAACCACAAGCTGGACGGCACCGCGGCCGCTGAAGCGGTTCAATGTTTACCGTGGCAATGTTGCGGGGGCCTTGGGCGAGGCGCTGGCGGTGCGCTATCCGGTTGTGCAGCGTCTGGTTGGCCCGGAGTTCTTCCAGGCGATGGCGCGGGAGTATGCACTCCGAAACTTGCCGTGCTCACCGGTGCTGATTTACTATGGTGCGGATTTTTCGGACTTCATCGCGGACTTTGAGCCCGCCAAATCCGTGCCTTACCTTTCCGATGTTGCGCGTCTCGACTCCGCCCATTGGGAGGCTTATCACGCGGAAGATGCAGGAGCTGTCGAGGCGCAGGCATTTGCCTCTCTCAATCCGGAGACGCTCGATGCGGTCAGATTCGAGATGCTGCCTTCAGTTCGGGTGGTTTCCTCTCCCTATCCGATTGTCAGCATCTGGCGTACCAACTCGGAAGACGCGGAGGTTCAGCCGGTTGATCTGACGGTTGCCGAGGATGCGCTGATGGCGCGGCCAGAGATGCTCGTCGACGTCCGGACCCTGCCTCCGGGTGCCGCGGTATTCCTCTCGTTCCTGAAAACAGGAGCCAGCCTCGGCGAAGCTGCAGGGTCCGCCCTCGAAGCGGTCCCCGGGTTTGATCTTTCTCTCAACCTCTCCGGGCTTATTCTGGCGCGTCTGGTTTCAAGAATTTTCCGATGATTTACGTCAACAAAATTATCGTACTGCTGCAGTACATTCCACAGTCATTCATTTCGCTTCTGGCCCGTCTGGCCGTGGGACTGGTATTCCTCAATTCGGGGCTTACCAAGATTGACGGCTTCCAGGTCAGCGATTCCGCCATCTTTCTTTTCCAGGAAGAATACAAAGTGCCGCTTCTCAGTCCGTGGTTCGCGGCTCATCTTGCAACATTCAATGAACTCACGATGTCGTCACTCTTGATCATTGGCTTGGCATCGCGCTTTGCCGCATTGGTGTTGCTTGGCATGACGCTTGTCATCGAAATATTCGTTTACCCCGAGGCCTATGTCATGCACGGGCTGTGGGCCGTAGCGCTCCTGACGATCATTTCTCGTGGTGCGGGCATGGTATCAATCGATTACCTGATTGACAGGCAGCTTCAGCCGCCAATTGCACCCTCACACTCGTGATGGCGCACTGTGTGATTAGTATTGAGCAAGTATCGTTGAGGAATTGACAGGTTAACGAGGGGCAATGGCTCGCGCCATGGGCGGCGTGGGCATTTGGGGCTTTGATACCCTGCTTAACGTGAGATCGCGGCGGATGAAACCGATTTCCTATGCTCGCCACCCATGCCGCTGTCTACAACACCTTCGATGTTCAACATCATCTCATCCGTTGCTCCACTCTCCGCCATCTCAGAACCGGGGCCATGGCGACATGGGCGGCGGCCACTGCAGCAGCATGAGGATCGAGATCAGAGAGGGACCTTCACAACCATTCGCCGCTAAATTGACAATGCACTTTGCGACGCGACGAAGTTCATCTATCAGAGAGAACGACCCGTTCTGATCGGTTCAACGAAAAGTATAAACAGCGGCAGGGCGGCCGACGGTGCATTTGGAAATCCGGAACCTCATCTGGGAGATAAGCGTCGCAAATCCTCTGTAGGGTGCTCCACGAATCCATGGTGAGCTGCTCAAACTCGGAATCCATTTCGGACAGACAACCGTTGTGCCTGCCGTAAATCGAATCTGACTCGCCAATGAGACGCTCATCTAGACGCGCATAAGAAAATAGCCCCCGAGACTGCTTCTCGTCCCCGCGTATGGCAAATCACTCCGTGGCGGTAAAACCCACGGAATCACATAAATTCAAACTGCCGAGAGTTTTTCAGCAGTCTGCTAGGTTTGGTTGATCGCCACCCTGCGCAGGAGATCGACCGATTTCCGCATACCTTCCATCGGGGACATCATCATGTCCTCATGCTCGATGGAGAGCACATCATCGTAACCCGCAAGTTTGAGTTCGGTGCAGAACTGGCGCCACCAGGTTTCGCCGTGGCCGTAGCCGAGCGTGATGTAATTCCAGCTGCGTTCGGCGATCCGGTGGCCGGCGGGAGCCTCCAAAGTGCCGTCGATGGCGGCCGGCACGGGTTCGACTCGCGTATCCCCTGCACGGCCTCGCTGTCACTCTCCCCGGACTTGAAACGCTCGATCTTCATCTTGCTCTGCTCTGTTCCTGATGAATTCTACTGCTGCTGCAGCATCAGCTCCGCGCAGCGGCTGCCCAGCATCATTGCCGGCGCATTGGTATTTCCGGCATTGATATTCGGCATGGCGGACAAGTCGCAGACCCGCAGACGTTCCACGCCCCTGACGCGCAGCCGCGAGTCCAGTACCGCCATTGGATCGCCTGTCGGTCCCATGCGGCAGGTGCCGCTCGGATGATAGTTGGTCTTGACGAAGCGCTTGCAATGGCTGGCAATGGCCTCGTCGTTCGTGTCCGCGGGGTCCGGAATGGCGATGCCCTTGAACCGGCTGGCCAGCGGATTGGTGTGGAACGCCTTGAGGAAATATTTCTGGCCCTCGATCATCGTCCGCATGTCGTCCGGGTCCTTCAAAAGGTTAGGCGAGACGAGCGGCATGTCCTCTGGATCGGCCGAGCGTAGTTTCACGAAGCCGCGCGACTTCGGCTTGATGACCACGGTCGTGACGGTGAGCCCATAGGTATTCTCGACCAGTGTGAGAATGTCGCGGTCGAGATAGACGATGGGAACGCAGAAGGCCTGGATCGATGGTTCGGCTTCAGGGTCGATCGGATTGACGAAAGCTCCGGCCTCGACGCCCGCCGACAGGATGGGGCCGGAGCCGAACAGCCTGAACTGCAACCCGTTGCGGATCATCCGCCAGCCCACGCCTTGCTTGAAGTAGCCATATTTCCCATTGGCAATGGCGATGATCGGAACTTCCGGATGATCGATCAGGTTCTGACCCACACCCGGCAGATCGGCGAGGCAGGCGATGTCGTGGGCCTTGAGTTGGGCTGGATCGCCGATGCCGGACAGCATCAGCAGTTGCGGCGTGACAAGGGCGCCTGTGGCCACGACGATTTCGCGCTCGGCACGGGCAATGCGCTCGACACCTGAACTGTCGCGGTAGGAAACGGATTTCGCAATGCCGTTCTCGATATTGATCCTGCTGACGCGGGCATTGAGTTCGAGCCTGAAATTCTTGCGGCCCTGCAGTGGTGCGATGAAGGCATAGGCGGCACTGCTGCGTTTCCCGCGCCGGTTCATGAACTGGTAAAAGCCGACGCCGCGCTGCGACGTCCCATTGAAGTCGTGATTATAGGGCTCGCCAATG
Source organism: Hyphomicrobiales bacterium (assembly GCA_031364405.1). Lineage (GTDB taxonomy): Bacteria > Pseudomonadota > Alphaproteobacteria > Rhizobiales > Aestuariivirgaceae > Aestuariivirga. The sequence goes on along the minus strand of JANLWG010000224.1, from coordinate 11,199 downwards.
GCCTGAACGCTCTGCACGAACCAGCGCGAAAGGTCCTCGATGTGGCCGGGATCGGAGACGAGAAGCGGGCCGTCGCTGTTGTGCAGATCATTATGCAGGCGGTTGTTGCCCTCCATGCGGCGAAAATGCGGCAGCACGTCCTTCCAGCCCCAGCCCGGATAATCATTGTCGCCGCGCAGCAACTCGTGCCACTCGTCATAGTCGGAAGGCCGCCCGCGCATATAGACCTGCGCGTTCACCGAAGAGCCTCCACCCAGCACATTGCCCTGCGGAATGTCATGCACGCGATTGTTGAGATGTTCCTGCGGCACCGTCTGGTGATAGCGCATGAATTTTGAGCCGTTGATCATCTTGAAGATGCCGGGCGGCATGTCGAGCAGCGAATGGCGGTGCGAGTGCCCGCCCTCCAGCAGCAGCACACGCGCGTCGCTTTCCGTCGCCAGCCGCGCTGCCGCGACGCAGCCCGACGATCCGCCGCCAACAACGATAAAATCGTAACTCTCTTTCACAACAGTTTTTCCTCAGGCTCGTATTGCAGCCAGTCCCTTCCAGTCAAAACTGATGCCATGGCCGGGCGTTGACGGAGCAATGGCAAAGCCGTCCTCGATCTTCAACGGTTCGGCGATGTAGCGGTCCAGACCGAAGCCGTGGGCTTCGAGGTAGGAGCGGTTCGGCACGGCGGCAAGCAAATGCACCGTCACGTCATGGGCGCCATGGGAGGTGACCGGCAGGTTGAAGGCCTCGGCCAGATGCGCGATCTTCATGAAATGCGTGATGCCGCCGCAGTTTGTCACGTCGGGTTCAGGGAAGGTGACGCCCCCGCTGGCGATCAGGTGCTTGAAATCCCACAGTGTACGGAGGTTTTCGCCGGCCGCGATCGGAAGGCCTCCTTCGCGCACCACGCGGGCATGGCCTGCGATGTCATCGGGCGAGATCGGCTCTTCCAGCCATGTGAGATCGGAGGGCGTAAAGGCACGCGCGGCGCGGATCGCCTCGTCCACCGTCCACTTCATGTTGGCGTCCGCCATCAGCGGGAAGTCGGCGCCCAGATGCTTCCGCATCGCTGCCACGCGTTCGACATCCTCGGATAAACGCTTGCGGCCGACCTTCATCTTGATCGCGCGGAAGCCGCGTTCGAGGTTCCGGTCGGTCTGGGCCAGAAGCTTTGGCAGTGACAGCTCAAGATCGATTCCGCCAGCATAGCACGGCACGCGGTCGGAAAAGCCGCCCAGCAGCTTCCATAGCGGCTGCGCCTGCTTTCTGGCTTTCAGGTCCCACAGCGCCATGTCGACGGCGGAGAGCGCCAGAACGGTGGGGCCGCCTCGCCCGCCATAATGCATTTCCCACCACAACATATGCCAGATCGCCTCGATCATGTCGGCGTCGCGCCCGGTGATCGAAGGGGTCATCTCGCGCTCGATGATATTGGCGATGGCGCCGCCGTTGCGGCCGACGGTGAAGGTGTAACCCACACCTTCCGCGCCGTCGGCATCGCGCACGACGGCGGTCACCAATTCAAAATCCCGCATGATGCCATGCATCGAATCGGTCAGGATTTCGGGCAAGGGAACCCGAAAAAACCCGGTCGTGACAGAATGAATTTCAGACATGTGGCCTCTCAGGCGTTTGATTGGCGAAAATGGATCGGCATCCGCGAAGCGCTTCATCGCATGGAAAGCTCACGCGGCAAAGATGCAAGGGCGAAGATGACGCAAGTTGTGTTCATTTCCGGCAGATCAAATGCTGCATGCCGCGAGAGTGCACACTTGTTGCATCGCACAACAGAAGATCGCTTGACGGCACGATCTATTTGCAATTGTAATACATTTATGAGAACGCGGAGCATCAAAACCGCCTCTCGCAACGCAGCCAGGGTGAAGGCGAATAGCGAGCCATTATCCTTGACTGACTAAATAAAGCAAATGGCACGAGGTGGCAGTGGCCCCGCCCAGCGTGATTGTCACGCATGGCCTCATATGGGAGAGTCAAGATGTCGATGAATCGCCGTACAGTTCTGCAGGCCCTCGGTGGTCTTTCCATTGCAGGGTTTACCATCCGCCCGGCTTATGCCGCGCTGCCCAAGCTGGCGAAGAAAGACAAGTACAAAGTCGGCTTCGCCCAGACCGAGAGCAATAATCCCTGGCGCCTGGCGCAGACCGCCAGCATGAAGGCCGAGGCCGAGAAGCGCGGCTGGCAGCTGGTCTATACCGATGCCGCCGGTTCCGCCGCCAAGCAGGTGGCTGACGTCCGCTCGATGATCGCCCAGAAGGTCGACGTGATTCTTCTCGCGCCGCGCGAAGAAAAGCCGCTTATTCCGGCTGTCATGGAAGCCAAGAAGGCGGGTATCCCGCTGCTGCTCATCGACCGCAACGTCGACCAGAGCCTTGCCAAGGGCGGCGAAGACTATGTCGCCTTTATCGGCTCGGACTTCGTCAAGGAAGGATTGCAGGCCGCGGAAGTGCTCGTTAAAGCCATGGGCGGCAATGCCAAGATCATCGAACTTCAGGGCACGGTGGGCAGCTCGCCCGCCAATGACCGCATGAAGGGCTTTGCCGACTACATCAAGGATCATCCGGGCATGCAGATCATCGCATCGCAGTCGGGTGACTTCGCCCGCGACAAGGGCCGCCAGGTGTTCGAGACGTTGTATCAGGCGCACCCGGAAGCCACCGCGCTCTATTCGCACAATGACGAAATGACGATGGGCGCCATCGCTGCCATGGAAGCGGCCGGCAAGGTTCCGGGCAAGGACCTGATCATCGCCTCGATCGACGGCACCAAAGACGCGACCCAGGCGCTGCTCGACGGCAAAGTCCTGGTGGTTGTGGAATGCAATCCGAAGTTCGGCCCGGCCGCCTTTGCCGCCATCGAGAAATATGGCAACGGCGAAACGCTCGAGCCGCGCCTCGTCAACGTCGACCGCGTCTTCACCAAGGAAAACGCTGCCGAATACATGCCGGAAGCCTACTGAGCTTTCGTACGCAAACGACAAAATGTGGGAGCCATCCGGCTCCCACACCCTTATTCTGCTGAATGGCAGGTGAAATGACGTCTCCTCTCCTTTCGATGCAGAACATCTTCAAAAGCTTCGGCGGCGTGCCTGCGCTGATCGAAGCCTCGCTTGAGGTCCTGCCTGCTGAAATCATGGCGTTGGTTGGCCAGAATGGTGCTGGCAAATCGACTATGATCAAGATCCTGAACGGAGCCTATGTCCGCGATTCAGGCTCGATCTCATTCAGCAATGCGCCATGGAGCGCCACTTCTCCGCAGCAGGCCCAGCGCGCCGGCATCAGCACCATCTTTCAGGAAATCAACCTGATCGGGTATCGCTCGGTGGCCGAGAACATCTTCCTCGGCCGCGAGCCAAAGCGTGCCTTCGGCCTCCTCGACTGGGCGAAGATGAATGCCGAGTCGGCTGCGCTCCTTAAGCGCTTCGATGTGAAGGTCGATGTGCGCGAACCCTTGGAACGCTTCTCGACGGCGATCCAGCAGATGGTCGCCATTGCCCGGGCCGTATCGTTCGATGCGCGTCTCGTAATCATGGACGAGCCGACGTCCTCGCTCGATGAAGCCGAAGTGGCAGTACTCCTGCGCACGATCAGGCAGCTCAAGGGCGAAGGCGTAGCTGTCATCTTCGTCAGCCACAAACTCGATGAACTCTATGAAGTCTGTGACCGCGTCACTATCATGCGCGACGGGCGCACCGTTATGGTCTCGCCCATGAAGGACATTACGAAGTTACAGCTTGTAGCCGGCATGCTCGGCCGCGATCTGGCAGAAGTGAAGAAGCGCGGCGCCACAGCTTTCGAGGAAAGCACCGGCGCCAATATCGGAGGAGAACTTCTGCAGGCGAAGAACGTCGCAGTTGGTCACCGTGTGCATGATGCAAATCTCGATATCCGCCGCGGCGAGATCGTCGGGCTGGCCGGGTTGCTGGGTTCGGGCCGCACTGAAACCGCCCGCGCGATTTTTGCGGCCGACAAGAAGACGTCCGGCAGCATCACGTTCAATGGCCAGTCTGCCGAATTCAAGGGTCCGGCCGATGCCATCGCGGCCGGGTTAGGCTATTGCTCGGAGGACCGGAAAAGCCAGGGCATCGTGCCCGGTATGTCGGTTGCCGAAAACCTCACCCTTGCTCTAATGCCGGCGCTCACGCGTTCCGGCATGCTCGATGAAGCCAAGCAGCGAGAGGTGGTGGAGCGCTTCATCAAGGAGATCGGTATCAAGTGTGCGGGTCCCGACCAGAAGATTCGCGAACTTTCGGGCGGCAACCAGCAAAAGGTGCTCCTGGCCCGCTGGCTTTGCATGAATCCGAAGCTCCTCATTCTCGATGAACCCACACGCGGCATAGACGTCGGTGCAAAGGCCGAAATCCAGAGTCTCATCCGGCGGCTCGCCAGCAACGGCCTGGGCGTTCTCATGATCTCGTCTGAACTCGAGGAAATCGTCGAAGGTGCGGACCGCGTCTTCGTGCTGCGGGAGGGACGGACCGTGGCAGAACTCGACCATGACACAATGACGGAAGGCAAGGTCATGCACGCAATGGCACACGGGCACGACGCATGAGCTCAGTAACGACGGCAAAGAAGGACCTGCGCGCGTTCGACCGCGCCGCCTTCTTCCAGCGCTATGGCGTGGGCCTTGCGCTCATTCTGCTCATCATCTTCAACCTCATCGTAACGCCCAATTTTGCGACGGCCCAGACGCTTGCCGTCAACCTCACGCAGGTCTGCACCATCGTCATCGTCGGCGTCGGCATGACGCTCGTCATCGCCACCGGCGGAATCGATTTGTCAGTCGGCTCGCTCATGGCGATCGGCGGTGCATTGTCGCCGATGTTCTTCACAGGCCAGCTCATCCCGATCCCGAACCTTTATGTCGGCATCGCGCTGGGCATTGCCTTCCCTATCCTGATTGCCGGGACGTTTGGCCTGTTCAACGGCTGGCTCGTCACCAAGTTCTCGATTCAGCCGATCATCGCCACGCTTGTGCTGTTCATCGCCGGGCGCGGTATCGCGCAGGTGTCGACGAATGGCGACCTGCAGGTGTTTAAGGTGCCGGAATTCCAGGCGATTGCGATCGGCCGCGTGCTGGGCGTTCCTTTCCAAGTCTGGATCATGCTGGTCATCGTCCTGGTCTCGGCCTTCATCCTGCACCGCACGGTGTTCGGCCGTCAGGTGCTGGCTGTCGGTGGCAACGAGGAGGCGGCGCGACTCTCCGGAATTCCGGTCGGCCGCGTCAAGTTCCTCGTCTATTTCATCTCGGGGCTCTGCAGCGGTGTTGCCGGTCTCATCGTTATCGCCATGAATTCCGCGGCCGATGCAAACCTCATCGGCCTCGGCATGGAACTTGATGCCATTGCTGCTGTGGTTGTCGGCGGCACGCTTCTTTCGGGCGGCAGGGCTACCATCATCGGAACGCTGCTCGGTGCGCTCGTCATTCAGCTCGTGCGTTATACTCTACTGGCGAATGGCGTGCCGGATCCCGCGGCCCTCGTCGTGAAGGCTGGCCTAATTGTGCTTGCCGTATGGCTGCAGCGGCAGGAACAGGCATGATGAGGTCGCTGCGGATCTCGCCGAGCATGGCTGTCGTCGCCGTGCTGATCATTCTCACACTTCTCGGCGCCTGGCGATATGACGGCTTCCTCGGCACCTACAATGTCCAAACCGTGCTACGCTACAATTCAATGTTTGCACTGGTGGCGCTCGGCATGTGCTTCGTCATCATGACGGGCGGCATCGATCTCTCGGTCGGCTCCGTTGCGGCCTTCTCCAGCGTGGTGGCGGCCCATCTGAGCCACTACGGCCTGTTCCATGGGATGGCGGGCGGACTTGCCGCGGGCCTTTTTGCCGGCACAATCAATGCGCTCATCATCACGCGGCTGAAGATTATGCCCTTCATCGCCACGCTGGCCACGATGCTTGCGGCATCCGGCACTGCATTGCTGCTGGCCAACAACCAGTCGGTTTCCGTTTCCTATGAAACCTACTTCACCAATCTGGGACAGGGCGATCTCCTGAGCTTCATGCGGCCTGAGTGGGTCGACGCGGAGGGAGTCGGCTTCTTCGGCAGTGTGCTCGGTTTCATCCTCAGCTTTCCCACCCCGGCTTTCATCGCGCTTGCGGCCTATATCGTCGGCGCCGTTGTCATCAATCACACGGCCTTTGGGCGGCATGTGCTGGCCGTTGGCGGCGGCACCGAAGCATCGCGCCTCATGGGTCTTCCCGTCGACCGCACGATCTTCCTGGTCTATGTGATCTCGGGTGGCATGGCGGGCATGGCGGGCATCATCCTCGCCTCGCAGTTTGGCGCGGGCCAGCCCATCGAAGGCATCGGCTGGGAACTCTTCGCCATCGCCTCTGTCGTCGTCGGCGGCACGCTGCTCACCGGCGGCAATGGTTCCATCGGCGGCACATTAGCCGGCGCACTTCTGCTCGGAATTATTTTTACTATCCTGAATTTCGAGAATGGCATGGGCTGGATTTCACTCTCCGCCTACTGGCAGTCGGTGGTGCGCGGCGTGTTCCTGTTTGTGGTGGTGGTGCTTCAGGCGAAACTGTCGCGCGAAGCGAAGGCCGCCTAGCATTACTGCTGCTTCTTGTTGTGTTTTCCGAATCAATGGGCGACCGTGATTCGGGAAATCATGGATGGCGGGAGCATCGATTGAGACGACGTTGGAGATTTGGGCATCGTCGCTGCGTGATGTGATGGCGTGGGTACGTCTGTTGTTTCGTCAGAAGCGAGTAGCGGCGTCTGCGGGGCAGTTTCTTGGCGGCCTATTGGAGAACGAACCGCGCAGGACGGGTCGGATGCGCGCGGAGGCGACCGGCGATCCCGGCCCGTGGCGTCAGCAGGCGATCCTGGGCCGCGGCCGATGGGACGCAGATGCGTTGCGCGATATCGTTTGCGTTCGTGTTCTGGAAACGTTCACCGACGAGGACGCGGTTCCTGTCAATAACGAGACCGGCTTTTTGAAACAAGCAAGGCGTCTTGCGAGGTTGCACGCCAGTATAAGGGTTCGGCTGGCATGCGCCAGATCGCGTCTGGCGGCCCGAATCAGCCGGGTGATGCGTAGGAAAACCCCTGATTTAGGCTGATTCTATTGATGTTTTTGCGATTCCAATGTATTATGAAACATGCGGCTGGATATCGACATTCTGCCTACTGATATGGGCCTCTTGCAGCGTCTATTGCGCGACATGGCAACCGCGCTCGAGAGCCGTGACGACGAGATCGGCAGGCTTCAGCAGATCATCCGGCAACTACAGCCGCCCAGTACGGGCGCCGGTCTGAACAGCTTCACCCCGATCAGCTGGCCTTGGGTCTCGAAGATGTGGAACCCGACGTTGCCAATCTCGACAGCGAACACCCCGAACCTGTCAGCGAACCCCGCCCATCTCGTGTCAGAAAGTTCTTGCCAGATCATCTGGCACGCCAGGACATCCTGCTGGATGCAAATGCTGGCCAGACGGGCTGCGCTGTCTGCGGTGGTCGGCTTCACCAGATTGGTGAGAGTGTCAGCGATATGCTTGACTGGGTTCCGGCAGAACTTCGCGTGTTGCGCATCCGCCGTCCCAAATATGCCTGCCGGGCCTGCGGTACCGTAACCCAGTCTCCGGCTCCCGAGCGGGTCATTGCCGGCGCACTCGCCACACCGGCGATGCTGGTGCAGGTGCTCGTCAGCAAGTACTGCGATCACACGCCGCTGTACGGCGGATTGCCGAAATCTACGCCGTCGAGAAATAAGTGCGCAGGCAATCACCGGCCCATCGCCTGATGGCGGCGGCGCCCGCTGGGCGACCCTCTGCTCTCTCATCGAAACGGCCAAGCTCAGCGGCGTTGAACCCTTCACCTACATGCGTGACGTGCTGCAGAAGATGAACGACGGGCACCCGGTGAACCGTCTCGACGAACTGCTCCCGTGGACCTGGAAAGCCGCAAACCCCATCAACACCTGATCTTTGTGCACACCGTTCACGCTTACCAGGATCAGGGAAATTTCAAAACAAAAAAGGGGCTGCCAGACTAGCGCCTCCCAGCTCATTGCCGGCCCTCCAGGTTCGCGCGTCAAAACGCCTAGATGGGTAATGGCATCGCCACTCTGATCCTTGGCGCGATTTTCTCCAGCCCACAGACTCGCTCACGCAGACAAAGTCAGATCATCGCCAAAGCCGGAATCCTGCAGTCGCGGGGTGCACACAAATTTCCTAACAATGCCGGAACCAATCTTCCAGGCTCGGGATCAGATCCTTTCAATCTGGGAGAGCACAACAGCCAATCTGCTGTCGCGCTCGTTTGCCGTGGGCCGCCTAGTCGATAGGGCACCCCGCGCCTCTACGACATAAGACGCCGAAACCGTCCCCATTGCGGCACATTCGTGAACAGTGCGTCCGTCGATCAGTCCGGCCAGAAATCCTCCACAGTAAGCGTCGCCGGCACCTGTTGTGTCCACGACCGGGACATGAAAGACGGGCACCCGGTACACCGCTGCACCGCCAGCCTCACAGACGAGCGATCCCCGATCACCGAGCTTCGCCGCCACATGACAGTCGAATTTTCGGGCCTGGGTGGCAAGCCATGACTCGATGTCCCCGGGTGCCCAGAGCCGATTGATTTCCACATCGCTCGGTAAAAAGGCCATTACCCCTGCAAGGAATTCGAGATCGAGGTAGAGTTGGGGATCGACATAGGAGTCGGAAAGCACGTCCACCGTTATGATCGGGCGCGAAGTCAGGCTTGAGAGGCTGTTGATGTTGGCGAGTGTGCTTGATGATCCCTGGGGGGCTATGTGAAACCCGCGCCCGGCCGATTTATATTTGTCCGGAAGGGATTTTCGGCCCTGATCCATCTCGAGCGCGCTTGAGGAGGAGAGCTTCGGAATCTGTTGCTTGGCCGTGGCGCTTTCATGCAGTATCCAGAGTTGCAGGCCGTTGCCGTCGATCGCGTTGATACCGGACGTGTCGATCTGCCATTCGCCAATATCCCGCCGGATCTTGTCGAGATGATCACGGCCGGTGACGGAGTGGATGCCGACCGAGTCTTGCCAAATCCGCGCGCCAATGGCCGAATAGAGGGCGCCACCGCCAATGACGTTCGGCTCGTAGGTCCGGTCCGTCAGAATGATGTCATCGAGCGTCAGCCAGCCGACTGTAACGATTTCGCTCATGCGCGGCCTCCGCCCATGTGGAGCACCAACTCGTGATATACCGGCACAATTGCCGAGTAATAGACGAGGGCCTTTGCCAGGTTGACAACGTCATGCAGATTGGCCTGCGGAGGCCCGAGGTCGAAATGCCGGTTGAAGCCGGGAAACCCGAGCAGGAGAATGTTGGGCGTCTTAAGAAGCACGCTGACATCGTCGCTTCTCGACGAATAGGCGTTGTTGGATTCCTGAATGCTTACGCCGACCGTGGCGATAGCCTCACGAAACCTCTGGGCCAGGGCATAGAGATGGGGCGGAGTCACCGCCCCCCGGCCCAGGCTTGAGAATTCAGCCAACACCGCTCCCTGCCCTAAGCGGGTGGAATTTTCAACACCGTCCCGTGTATCGGCATCCTTGCCCCCTCCAGCCTGCTGGACATCGGCGATGATGGCGATGTCGGGCGGTGAAAGCAGACTGACGATGCGGCTGCTGCCGCGCCCCATCACCTGGCTTCCTGCGCCCGGCGGTCCCTCCTCTTCGTCGGGTAATCCAAGGAAAGCATCGATGCCTAACTGCGCCAGGACCAAGGCGGCAACGGCAAGTGCGGCGACACCGCCCGCGTTGTCGACGTGAGCGAAGATTTCTCCGGACTCGCGGTCCTCTTGATAATTCACATAGGGAACGATCCGGTCCCCTGGCCGGATTGCCACAGAGCCTCGAGCAGGATTGAACGACGGACGGCCGTCAATCGAATGGAGTTCGCCTTCGGCGATAGCATCGTAATGGTTACTGTCTAGACTGTAGCGATAAGCGCGAGCCGGCCGCAATCCGTTCGTCGTCAGATGATAACAGAACGGCACTAGCGGATAGGCGTCGGCGACGCGTGGCTGAACCAGATAGCTGACTGTGTCCAGATGGGCGAAATACCAGAGCTTCTTGGCAGATGCCGAACGACCCGTGATGATGACTGGGCTACCTGTATTCTCGAAGTTCTCATGGAGGACAAACCCGGGCATGTCGAATGCGCCATCGTCGCGGAGCAGCGCCTTGAGAACCGGCAGCCGGAAGGCGCCCGCAGCGGTCGAGGGAGCGGGAGTCTCGGAGAGACTTGAGAGATAACGGCGGACCCGCTCGGCTGTTATGTAGAACTCGACGACAGGGTGAAAACGTTCCACGGCATCGGGAATTGACGCCAGCACAGCAGTAAAGGCCTTCTCCGGATGAGTGGATTGAGCCTGCGCCATGGTTGATCAGGTCCGGTTTGACCGGCTCATTACATATACCGCGACAACGATCAACGCGCCCTTGAAAAGCTGTTGAACGAACGGGTCGACGCCGGTGAGATTGAGGATATTGGCAAGGACTCCAATAATCAGTGTACCGATGAATGTCCCAAATACCGAACCCTTGCCGCCGAACAGCGACGTTCCGCCGACAACGACCGCCGCGATGGCGTCGAGTTCGTACCCCTGTCCGGCGATGGGCGTTCCGACGCTGAGCTGGGACGCGTAGACCAGTCCGGCGAGTCCGGCGAGAAAACCGCTGATGACATAGACCAGCAGTTTGTAACGCTGCACCGGCACGCCCGATAGCCGGGCCGCATCTTCATTGGAACCGATTGCGTAAACGCTCCGGCCATAGGGCGTAAGCCTCAACACGACGGCGCTCGCGACTAAAGTCGCGATCAAAAACAGGGCGGGAATAGGCATGCCGAAAATATAGCTGTTGCCGACGTCGTAGAAGTTTTCGTTGATAATGGGGATTGGCATTCCGCCCGTGTGAATAAACGCAATACCGCGGGCGAATGACAGCATGCCGAGGGTCATAATGAAAGCGGGGATGCGCGCATAGGCAATGCCGATGCCATTTATGGTACCCGCAGCCACGGCTGCGAGAAGACCCAGCGGAATCGCGACCGCCATACTGTGAGTCTCGAGAAGCGATGCATAAAGCACCACCGACACGCCAAGAATCGCGCCGATTGAAAGGTCGATGCCGGCTGTCAGGATGACGAAAGTCTGACCGACGGCGAGGATGCCGACAATCGACACCTGACG